>NC_009051.1:929287-1239050 GCF_000015825.1 Methanoculleus marisnigri JR1
AATCTTTCCTGCAAGCATGTTTGCAACGGTCAGCATTAAGAGGATCGTTACTACGTAGGTTCGCATTACGTCCTCGGGGAAGTTCACGAAGATGTTCAATGACGTTGCCATCGAACCGCCGATCGAAGACGTTCCTCCCGAGAGTGCTGCCGAGGACTCGGCGAAGTGATCCATCACCTCCGTCACGGCACGCGACATCGAGAGAAGGATCTCGAAGAGGAAGACGAAGATGCCGATCATCGCCCCGTGCATCGGCACGAGCAGGACGACGAACCCCTTCACCATCATGTCGCGCTTCCTCCGGAGCAGCACCTGTTCGAGCATCGACGAACCGACGATCTTTCCGATCGCGTCGGGCGACCCGCCGAGAGCCACGGCGTCACGGAAGATGTTCATGTACTTGTAGATCAGGTAACTGCCGGTCTCCCCGATGAACTTCTTCCAGCTCCCGGCTTCATCGAGCCCGAGGTTCAGTTTCGACGAGACCGAGTTGATGAACGGCTCCAGGTGGAAGAGCGACTTCCGGTCGACCTCCTGGAGAGCGTCGCCGGTGGTGATGCCCTTGCCGCCCATGATCGACCCGAGCCCCCGGATGAACGTGGCGAAATCGTTGTCCCGGTTGATGACGTTCGCGTCGTCGATGTAGCCGATGACCCCGAGCGGCATCAGGAGCAGGCCGACAAGCAGGAAGATGATGCCCGCGTTGGCGCCGACGAGGATGAGCATCAGCCCGATTGCGGCGGTGACCGGCAGGATCAGGCGTTCCAGCCGCCGGATGACGTCCTGCTCCCTTGAGCAGATCTCAGTGAGGCCGTGCGTGCGGGGGTCGTCGGGGACGGCCCGGTACATGATAAAGAGGCCGAAGACCGATATTGCGAGGATGATGAGGTAGGATGAGTTCAGCGCCGACTCGATACCTTCGGGGGCGTAGATGGCCACCGAGATCATGATGATGATCGCGACGAGCGCTCCCGAGAGGAGCATCGCGATGTAGGCGTCGCCCCACTTTTTCAGGAGTTCGATCCCCTGCTCGAACGTGTTCCGGTAGATGCTCCGGATACTCGAGAGTTCCGTGGCGATGAAGTCGTCGTCCGGGACACCGGAGTCGATGGAGTTGGCGTAGCGGTTGAGCATGCTCTGGAGGGTTCCGTTCCGGCACCGCTCCGCGACCGCCCGGAGGGCGTTGGAATAATTCTGGCCCCACCCGGCGACCAGGCGCTGCACCTTTGCTATGTAGCGCGACGGGATGTACTCGAACCGCTCGGAGGTGTACTGGAAGATCTCCGGCCGGGTCACGGTGGATGTGGTGATCGCGGCCATGTAGGTGTACATGAAGAGCAGATCCTGCTCCATCTTCTTGTTCTCGAGGATGGAAGAGCGGAGGTTGTCGAGAGATTCTGCCTGCTCCTCGAACGGGATCTTCCCCTGGTTTGCCGCCCGCAGTCGTTCGGTTACATCCTCGAACAACGCTTACACCTCGATGTTGAGCAGACCCTGCTTCTTGATCTTCGTGGTCATGTGGAAGAGATCCCAGAACTGGGTGTACCCGGCCTTGTGAAGCCGTTCAAGAATTTTGGCGCGTTTATCGACTTCATCGTAGATCTCGGCCCGCCGGTTCTCGGGGATGCCGAGCATCGTTGCGATCTTGTTTTCAAGCAGGTAACTGCTTCCTTTCCCGGTAAAGGTGAAGGAGTCGGTGGCGGGGTCCCAGACGAACGCCGCCATGAAGGAGAATCCCTGCGTCTCGGGGTCGTAGCCCACGAGTTCGTTGACGCTGAGCATCCGCCGCACGGTTCCCCCCTGGGGGAGTTTTACCGCACTCTGGATGATGACCAGGTTTAAGTTGTCGACGTAGGTCTTGGGGATGTTGATCGGGTCGCCGCAGAGACGCTGGATCAGTTTCTCGACCGACGCTGCGTGGAAGGTGCTCATCACCGGGTGGCCGGTCTGCATTGCGGAGAATGCGACGGACCCTTCCACTCCACGAATCTCACCGACCAGGATCTGGTTCGGGCGCTGACGCAGCGCAGCTTTGAGGAGGTCGAACATCGTGACCTCGGAGCCTTCCCCTTCGCCCTTTCCTTTGGCTTTCGCGACCTCGCGTGTCCAGTTCCTGTGGGGAACGGTCAGTTCCGGGGTATCCTCGATGGTGACGATCTTGTTCTCGGGCGGGAGGAAGGTCGTGAGGGCGTTCAACGTCGTCGTCTTGCCGCTTGCGGTCTCACCGGAGACGAACATCGACATCCCGTACTCAAGGCAGATCCAGAGGTAGGCGGCCATCATGTAGTCGCACGCCCCGCTCTCGATGACCTGCAGGATGCTCAGCGGCACTTCGTTCACCTTACGAATGGTGAAGTTGCTTCCGTGCTTGCTGATCTCGGTTCCGTAGACGATGTTGATACGCGAGCCGTCGGGGAGGGTCGAGTCCACGATGGGGTTCCTGTACGTCAGCGGCCGTTTGATTCGCTCGGCGAGTTTGACGACGAAGTTGTCGAGTTCCTGGGAGTCCCGAAACCCGATGACCGATTTCAACCCTTTGAAGATCTTGTGCTCGATGAAGATCGGCCCGACGCCGTCGCAGGTGATATCCTCGATATACCTGTCGGAGAGAAACGGTTTGAGCGTCCCCATCTCGATCTTGTCGCGGATTATCATGTACTCGAGCGCCTTGTACTCCTGCTGCGTGAGGATGATCCGCCCGTCGGCAAGTTCCTGGCGCCCCGAAACCTGCGGTCGCTTCGGCGCGCCGATCTCGGAGGTGAGGAAGGTCTTGATCCGGAGTTTGAGGTCTTTCGATTTCCCGCCGGCAAGCAGGGACTTGTCGATCACCTCGCCCGGCTTCTTGATGTAGACGAGTTGCTGGATGAAATTCTTCAGCACCCCGATCCGTGCCTTTTCGGTCACCGGCTCCTCCTCGAGGGCATCGATCATATCGATCAGTTTCTCCTCGATCACCGGGAGGATCTCTTTTACAGAGTGCAGAAATGCCGGCTCGATCGGGATGTACCAGTTCCGGACGTCGTTCGGGTCCGGGAAGATGTGGATGAACGTCGTCTCGTTCACCGGGTAGATGATGTTCGGGTTCTCCATCGATTTTAAGTCCCGCTTCAGCTCCGAGAGGAAGAGCGGGATGCCGACGGTGTTGACCGGCAGGATGTGGAGGTACTCGAGCAGGTGGGGGCTCGCCTTGACGTAGTCGCGGGCGTTTGCCGGGAGCATCCGGTAGAGTGCGCAGGACTCCACGTTGTTGTAGCAGTCGTTCCCCTCGTCGATGAACTCGGGCTCGAAGGGGAGGGTTACCGTTGCTTCCAGCGCCGATCCCATCTCTCACACCTTCGCGACCGAGACGGGGATGATCTTGATGCCGTACCCGGGGTGAACCTCGAAACTGATGATGTTGCCCGTGGTCTTTCGTGCGCCGCGAACCTTGACGACCTCGAGCATCATCACGTATTTGCCCCCGACGAGCGCCTTCTTCATGAAGAGGTGGGCGTCGCAGATCGAGCGAATCCGGACGAGGGAGTCTTCGACGAAGGCGTAGGTGTGGTGGGTTACGAGGATGGTCTTGCCGTGGTCGACGAGGTTCTTGCAGTTCGTGAAGAACGTAAGAACCGTGTCCTGCTTGGCGTACTCGGTGAAGAGGGTGAGCGAGTCGATGACGATCACCTGTGCCTTGCTCTGCTCCATGTAGTGGATCATCCGCTCGAGCGTCCCCTGCATCTTCTCTTTCGTCCACTCGAACCCGACGACGTGCATGGGAAATACCCGGAAGTAGCCCCAGGCGAAGTAGTCGGAGACATCGAGGCTCATCGATTCCATCTGGGTGAGGAAACTCTTGCTCGTATTCTCGGTCGAGAAGAGGTCGACGTTGAACCCCTGTTTCAAGGCGCCCCAGATGATCTGCTGGGTGAGCACGCTCTTTCCGGTGTCGTTCTCACCCTCGATGAGGGTGAGCGACTGGAGCGGGAGGCCGTCGGCGATCTTCTTGTCGAGTTCGGTGTTTCCGGTCGAGAGGATCGTCTTGTCGGGCATCTCGAGAACACTGCTGTTTGCTTCTTCGCTCGTTGCCATTTCGTCATTCACCTGTCTGTATGTATGCCGAACCGGAGACCCCATTTCCGGTGACGACCTGAACCCACGTGAGATTGGCGTCCTCCGTGCAGGTGACGGAGAGGTTGAGGGTCTCGCCGGGATCGAGCTCGCCCGGGTGGATTCCGTCGGGGGTTATGCTCACCTTGCTCCAGCGGTAGGTGTCGTTGCCGCAGGGAACGTAGACCGGTTCCCCCTCGATCTGGAGGTAGACGTCGATGGACGTAATATCGACGACCGGTTCGCTCCCGGTGTTCTTCACCTCGACGTAAAGTGTCGTGCCGTCGAGGGTCGTATTCTGGATCGCGATCGCCGTCCGCATCCGGGCTTCCTGGTAGGCGGCGAGGTTGCTCTGCGCTTCGACCATCACCTCGGTGGTGGTGAGGGTGCCGCCGATCAGGACATAGGCGGTGACGACCAGGAGGAGGATGCCGATTCCGGATGCGACGAGGGGTCCCGCACTCATGGTCAATCACTCGCGGTGAAGGTGGTCGACCGGATGAGCCCCGAGGGGAGGACGAACTGGAAGTAGACGATCTCCCCCTTGCCGGGGATCTTCGCCGTGTTTCCTTCAATGTAGAGCGTCTCCCCGGGGTCCCAGTAGTTGTTGGTGTCTTCGAGGATCTCGTACCTCCAGGTTCCCTCGGTAAGCGCCCCAGATCGCGTCAGCCGTATGAAGTCGCTCTGGCTCCCGAGGAAGACGTCGCTCCTCTGTATACTGCTATCGGCGATTCTGCCGGCACCGATGTTCTTCAGCCAGATCTTTGCGGTGCCGGTGCTGCTGGCGTAGGTCGTGACGACCTTTACGTCCGTACTCAACCGTTCGTCCACGTTGTGGGAGGACGACGAGATCGTGCTCGAGAGCGTGTAGATTACTGGAAATACTGCGTTAATGAGGACGCCGGCCGATATGATGGCGGCGATAAGGAACATCGCTGTGGTGAAGGTTTCGCTCGACATTCATCATATCCTGTCCAGCAACTCAATCCAGGCATCACCGGCATTCCGTTCCTGTGAGGATGTCTTCTCGCTGTCCAGTTCCCCTGCATCCCGCCGGGAGAGCATCAGCACCTCAATCATGTCGCGGTCGAGCGTGGAGTCGTCGGGGTCGAGGATCCGGTTCAAGACGTAGAGTTCCGAGACGAATTCGTTCGGGCCGATCTCCTGCACGTCTTTCCGGGTTTCGGGCGCCATCCTCATGATCTCGCCAATCTGGTCGGAGACCTCTTCGGTGATGTAACCCATCGACCGGTAGGCGTCGATCATGATTGCCATGTGCTCGTGCCCGTACCTGGAGCATCCCCGGTGCACCCACTCAAAGAGCCGGTGAACCTTCTGGAGTTTGAGCTTTCCTGCGGGTTTCGCCTGCGGAAGAGCGCCAGCGCGGGCTCCCGGGAACCCGGCCGCCTCGAGGTCGGTCGGGAAGAGTTCGCCGCCAGGCCCCTCAAGCGCCGGTTTCTCCGGCTTCAGGCCGAGATCCGCGGGCAGAGCGTCCAGCTCGGGCATCTCGTCGTCTGCCTCGTCGTCGTCCGGGGTGCCAGCCGGCTGCTCGAACCGGTTCCCTGCGTACGAAACGGCGGCGCTGGTGAACGGGTTGTCCAGTTCGTTCATCCGTTCCCGGAGATCGATGAGCAGCCGCTTGATCGAGGTCTTGACGAAGTCCAGTTCCTTCTCGAGAGTGTCGAGACGTGCCTCCGGGTCCTCGGAGGACGCGCCGGAGAGAATTTTATCGATTTGAGCCTGGTCTACCCCCACCATAATATTGAATTATATCAGTGTCATAGTTAATAAAAGTTGCTTGTGTTGATATTCGATTTCCGGTCGACTTATTGCCTTCTGACCGTTATCAAGGACTTGTTCGGGGTATATGTCTTCGATATTGCCGGGGACTGCCGAACGGTATGGTTCCCCGGGCGCCGGGGTGAGGTGAGGTACTGGGTTCGGGCAGTGCAATCGGTTGTTGGCCGGTGATGCGAGCACTTTTCCTGGAACCATTGCGCCCCTGCACTCCGGGGTCGCTGCGGTGGTGGCGGTGACGCGCGGTTGAAGGGGCGGGGATGCCCGGGGGGGCGGAGAGTTTCGATGTATTCTTTCCGTGGAGCAACAGCTTTGCTGGCTTACAGCATACTCTATCGCCCCGGAGTGCGGCTCCGGCACGGGCCGGTGTTCGGATGGTTCCTTGCCCTTCCCCGGCCGGCTCCTCATCGGTGGCTCCGGCGGTGCCCGGGTTTCGCGGGATTTTGAGGCGATGTCTTCCGGAATGGGTGCGGCGAAAACAGGTACTCATTAAAAGAATGACATCGTACCCTTCACGAGCCAGACAGATTCATAATTGTCTTATTCACCTGGGGGCCGACCGTGCAGACCGAAACCGAAGCCAACCAACGTTTTGCCGCCCAGCTACCCCGCAACCTCGCGGGAAACGTCGCCTACTTCCTGGCGAATGTTGTTATCGGCGTTCTTCTGGTTCCATACTTCATCGACACACTCGGGGTCGCAGCCTATGGGCTTATCCCGCTTGCGACCTCGATCACGGGGTACGTGGCGATTGTCGTGCAATCGCTCAACACCTCGGTCTCCCGGTTCCTCACCGTCGACCTTCAGCGGGAGGATTATGTAGCAGCAAACAGGACCTTCAACACCGCGCTCTTCGGGCTTACTGCGGTCATCCTTCTGATGGTCCCGGTCGTCCTCGCGGTCGCTTACTTCGCTCCATCGATCTTCAACGTCCCGGCCGGACAGGAGGCCGGCGTGACTCTCCTCTTCCTCGGGGTCTCCGCCTCCTTCCTGATCCGGGCCTGGAGCGGGAACTTCACGGTCCAGCTCTTTGCCTACAACCGTCTCGACTTGCAGAACTTCGTCAATATAACAAACGTTGTAGTCCAGGCCGGGATGATCGTCCTCCTCTTCGCTCTCTTCGGCCCCGATCTCGCCCTCGTCGGCGGCGCGTACCTGGCCGGGGCGGTGGTGGCTTCCGTGGTTTCGATCGCCCTCGCCCGGGGGGTCTGTCCCCATCTTCGGGTCTCGATCCACGCCTTTGACCGCAGGAGAGTGAAGGACCTCTGCGGGATGGGGTGGTGGGTGGTCATCAACCAGGTCGGCTCCCTCCTCTTTCTCCAGATCGATCTCATCATCGTGAACCTCCTCTTCGGGTCGACGTCCGCCGGGGAGTACGCGATCGCTCTCCAGTGGGTGGTGCTTCTGCGGGCGGTCGCCGGAGTGCTCTCCGGCGTCCTGACGCCGACGATCCTCTCCTGTTATGCCCGGGAACAGACCGGAACCCTGATCCGGGTCACGAAGAGCGCCGTCAAACTGATGGGGCTTGCCATGGCCCTACCGATTGGCGTCGTCTGCGGGCTTGCCCCGCAGCTCCTCACGGTCTGGGTTGGGGAGCAATTTACCTCCCTTGCCCCGCTGATGGTCCTCCTGACGGTGCACCTCGCGGTCAACCTCGCGGTGCTGCCCCTCTTCCCGATCAACGTCGCCTATAATCGGGTGCGGGTGCCCGGGCTGGTGACCTTCTTTATGGGGATCGGGAATTTCGGCCTTGCGATTGCCCTCCCGCTGCTGACAGGGTGGGGCTATTACGGCGTCGCGGCCGCGGGGGCGATTGTCCTCACGTTGAAGAACGCTTTCTTCACCCCCTGGTATGCGACGAGGGTGCTTGGGGTTGGGGTCCACACCTTCACGCGGTCGATGCTCCCGGGGATCGTTGCGACGGTTATCGTCGGGGCCGCGGCGGCAACCCTGGGTGCCGTCGTCCAGCTTCCCGCTCTGATTACGCTCGCCGTTGTCGGTGCGGCTATCGCCCTCGTCTACCTTTGGATGGTCTGGGCGTTCGGCCTCAGTGGGTATGAACGGAGGCTCTTTGAATCCTACCTTCCTCAGCACTCAGGAGAATGATTGCGTGAAATCGCCTGTCATTACAAGCGTTGTTGAACACGATCTCTGCATCGGCTGCGGCCTCTGCGCCGCCCTCTGCCCGCAGGGTATCCTTGCGATGCAATGGAATTGCTACGGGGAGTATAACCCGGTGGAAACATCGCCTTGCACCACAGAGTGTGGCCTCTGCCTGAAGGCCTGCCCTTTTGCAGACTCCGGGGAGAACGAAGACACCATCGCGAAGCGGCTCTACGGTGCGGTCCCGGGCATCCGGCACCGCTCCGAGACCGGTTACTACCTCGCCTCGTACGTCGGCTACTCCGAAAGACACCGGCCGACCAGCGCCTCGGGAGGGATGGCGACCTGGCTCCTGGAGACCCTGCTTACCGAGGGCGTCGTCGACCACGTCATCTGCGTCTCCCCCACCGGCGACCCGGAGAGGCTTTTTTCCTTCCAGGTCTTCGATACCCCGGAGGATGTGCGCACCGGGGCCGGCTCGGCCTACTACCCGGTGGAGATGTCAGAGGTTATCAGGCAGGTCCTCGAGGTGCCGGGGCGCTACGCCGTCACCGGCCTGCCCTGTTTCCTCAAGGCGATCCGGCTTGCCCAGCAGCGGAACAAGAAACTCCGGGAGCGGATCGTCGTCACCGTCGGTCTTACCTGCGGGCAGTTGAAGAGCAGGCAGTTCACGGAGTATATCGCCGACCTCGCCGGGGTGCGGGGGGAGGTGGCCGGGGTGCGCTACCGTGGGAAGAGCCAGGACCAGCCGGCGAATAATTTCTACTTCTCTTTCACGACTGCCGATGGCAAAGAGCGCAGGCTCTTCTGGAACGAGGGGATCGCCGAGGCCTGGAGGAACCGGTGGTTCACGCCGGAGGCCTGCAACTACTGCGACGATGTCTTTGCCGAATGCGCGGACGTCACCTGCATGGACGCCTGGCTGCCGGATTTCTCCGGTGATCCCGGGGGTACCAGCCTGCTGATAGTGCGATCTGGTGAGATGTTGAATTTGATTGAAGAATGCTGTGCTTTCGGTAAAATATCCGTTGCATCCATCAACATCTCTCGCGTCGTTCGGAGTCAGAGGAGTGTGATTACAATTAAAAAAAGTCATCTTGCATATCGTTTGTACCAAGATGAACTTCTTCGGAAAGTTTTCCCAAAAAAACGAATTCGCTCGAGTAGCAACCTCAGTGAACTAGAAAGGTGGAAATGCAAAACAATCTGTGCAATGCAGAGGCAGAGCAGAGAATTTACCCTCAAAAATGGATGTTATCTGAAGGACGGTGCGAGCTCCCTAAAAGGTGAAATGTACTGGGATCTCATGCAGTTGCGTTTAATCAGGTTTTTGAGCTTTCCTTTTCGAGCCGTTCGTTATGGCCTGGAGTTGGTGGCGCAAACATTAGATCGGAGATAGATCCGATTCGAGGTACTTCGCAAACAGGTATCCATTCAATAATGATTTTTCTTTCACTTCTGGAATAACATTTTCAAGGTGTTTCTTAATGCTACTTCTATCAGACCATACGGTTTCAGCTACTGATTTCAGGACATCGCTGTCCAATTTATTAATATCTATGATATATCGTTCCAGACCAAGTGTTTTTCCAACAATTCCATGAATTTTGTGGCTGTAAGATATTCCTATTGTCGGTACGCAGAGGGATGTCGCAGCAATCGTGGCATGCATTCGTGATCCGATGAAAACATCGCATAACCCGATAATTCCTTTCAATTCTGCGGCAGAGTATTCATTGGTGATCTGGAAAACATGTTGACGATTCTGAACTTTTTCCATGACTTTTTGAATAATAATTCGGTCGTCAACATCTTTTGAGTATACATGCGGAATTAAGAGAACGCTCGCCTCTTTAGTTTCGATGAGATAATCGATTACATCCGCTATTGACTGCACATAGTGGTCTTCGGATTTTTCAGGGTCATTAAAATATCTGCTTATCAATCCGCTGGGATTTACCCCGATAATCGGGTCTGGAATGCGTGGAATTCCTTCTGAGCGGAGTATTTCATCGATTCTCGAACGCGGTGCAGGAGGCAAAACGAACGCAGGATCTGCAGTCACGAATATCTTTCCCGCATCTATACCAAGATCGATTAGATATTCTTTGGAGAGTTCTTCCCGGACTAAGATCAGTTTGGCGTTCCTGAAGATATATCTCCCCACCAGGCGATTTACAGAATACCTGTAGTATCCGAGGCTTTCTGCAAACAACACCACTGGTTTGTCAAGTAAAAGCGGATATAGAAGGTTTAGAAAACTGTTTCCTATGATTTTCTCTCCGCTTAGCTGGTCCCCTCCGCTATTAACAACAACATCCACTCCATTGTATATGCTTAATTTTGATTTCTTCGAAACACTTACAGCAAAACCACATCGACGCAACGCACGTATCCCCACGCATTCTATAAGATATAACCATGGATATGGGGATCTCGTTGGGTTTCTTGCAATCTGGGGGACTATTTGGTTTTCGTCGTCTCCCTCTGATCCTACATTAATAAATTTTATATCGTCTCTAAAATCCTGGATAACCTTTTTCGTCGAAATAACCAATGCTTCATTGCCTTTATTCGTAACCCCTACATTCAACAAAAGGGCTATCATTGGTTATTTTTATTATCTCTTTGTTGTTATGTAATTGTCGTTTTGCGTGAGCGCCCCTCAAAATAATTCGAGTTGTATCTGCTCTTATCCTGTGCATTTCACGCTTTGTATTCAAGTTCTCTTACCCTCTCATGATACATCTCCCAAATCTGGGTGCAGAACGCTTGTTCTCGCTGATATTTTTATCAGCAAAACTTCTCTTTAAAGCCTGGAGTACACATCTACAATCTCCTTCCCGATGTTCTCCCATGTAAACCTCTCTATATATTGGAGGATTGCTTTTCTGTCCCATTCCCTCTCTAATGCTACCTGAATCATCTCCGCCAGATCCTCGGAATTGGCAGGGTCGACCAGCAGGCCGTACTCCTTTGAAATGACGACCTCCTCGCTCCCACCGTTCCGTGTCGCGACAACGGGCTTTCCGCATGCCATGGCCTCGATCTGAACGACACCGAAACTCTCTCTCAGGCTCGGCAGGACAAATAGATCGCAGGCATTCATCCAAGTGGCGATCTCGTCGTGGGGCTTCCCGCCGACAAGCACGACATAGTCCTCCAGCCCGAGCGAGCGAATCTGGCGCTTGAGGGTGGTGCGGAGTTTCCCGGCACCGACGATCACGCACAGGATGTCTTTTCTTTCCCGAATGACCCTCTGGACGGCTTCGATAAGGTGCGTCTGGCCCTTGACAGGTTCCAGGTTCCCCACTGTGAGGATGATCTTCTTATCCTGGGGAAGGTTTAGTGCTTTCCTGCACTCTGATGAGTCGCGAGGGTAGAACCGCTCGCTCCTGAACCCATTGGGTATAACCGTGACTGGCGTGGAGACGTCCAGTTTCTGGATGCACGCAAGATTGCTCTGGCTGACAGTGACAACATGGTCTGCGGTGTTGAGAACGTATTCGATCTTTTCCCGCCACTCGTTGTCTTCAAAGGGGAGGGAGTAAACATCGTAACCGTGTCCGGTGACAACGAAGGGGATACCGCATTCCTCCTTGAGGCGGGCACCAACGTAGCCGGCGGACCAGGTGAAGTGGGCATGGATGAGATCGAATTCGGCCCCATACTTTTGCATAAGAGATTTAGCACAAGAATAGTGCCTCTCACCCAATTTTTTGTAGTCATGATCTGTGGGAAGATACCAGATAGGAGTTGGATGCACTTGCACATTCTCCGGGATCCCGGTCCGGTCTATCTTATACGCAGAGGAAAAGCGCTCGACCTGCGGAATCGGGAGAAAATTTCCTATTTCAGCAAACGGATTTACCCGAACGTAGACATTTACTGATGAAACATGAGGAGCAAGTGCCTCGGTCGGATCTTTCTGGAAATTATTATAGGAATGACTGATCACAGCCAGATTCATACTATTTATTTCACCCTTCAAGGACATGGCGTCGTGAAACTCCTCAATAAGCCCCTTTTCCAATCCCCAGGTACACAATCCCCTCGCCGCCCGCAAACAGGTTCTTCCCGTCCACGACCACCGGCGAGACCCATGATGGTGATCTTTGCCCCGTAGAGGCGCTTGCCGACCTGCCGAAGACCGCGCTCGGCGAGGTTGATGGCGTGCATCTTCATGAACTCGTTGATCTCGCCGGAGGTCTCGATGAAGCAGTGCTGTTTCGTGGCAGCATGACCGGAGGGATGACTGGTTAGAGAGCCTGCATACGCAGTGGCGTTCATGGTGTATCACCAGAGATCGAAGCGCAGGAATATTGCACCCCGGAGTGTTCCTTCATCATGGTAAAACTCTGGGGGTAGTTCACGATGAACCAGACCAAGAACGCAGTAACATCAACTTTGTCGCTCAATAAGCGCTTTCGTTTCTCTCGCCCTTTTTCCTTGAGGTCTGGATCTTGCAACAATTCCAATGCCTTTTGAATCGACTCCGTCTGGCTTAATCCATCCAGCTTGAAATTATAGACGAGATCATACTCTCTCTCCTCTTCGTCGGTATAGCCACGACCGGCGAAGTCACAGAATATCGCATGGGTCCCCAAAACAGCGCACTCAGACGCCATGGTTGCGCTCTCACCGTAGAGGAGGGTTGCATAGTAGAGTAGATCATGCATTTTCTCTGGAGAAACCGAGATGCGATAATTCTCAAATTCGTCCGGAAGGGGCTTTTCTGAGGTAATGAACACGCGCCCGTACTTTTCAAATTCATGGATGGCTTTTCGCTTGGTATCCAGCGTAAGGCCGTGCTGCCCGACATCATGGCTCGCCTGCCATGAGACGAAACGAACGATGATGAAAGGGTCGCCCTCGGCAAGATCGAGTTCGGTGAGGACGGCGGGGTTGGGGATGAAGTGGTTTGGGTGGAGGTAGGCGAGCTCGTGGTAGCCGTTGTAGCGGACCTGTTTCGGGCCGATGTCGTCACAGTAGCACGAGGGAGTACAGATGACACTTGCGAAGGGAAATGTGACCCTGTTTCCAAATTTTGCATGCTCGGTGTCGGTAAATATTACAGATGGCTTTCTCAGCATCATTGCGGCGTGAGCTATAGAAGGGTTCCCGACGCCAAGCAAAATATCCGGACGAAATTTACGGGAAATTTTAAACACTTCTATACTGCGGGAGATCCATTCCCAAATCAGGTTTGTATTCCCTGTTTTTCCACTGCCCGTTTGTACAAAGTTGAAGCCATACCTGCGCAGGAGTTGCAACGTGATCTCTTTGTCCCTTGCAGTGATCTTGACTTCATGCCCTCGGTATCTCATCTCCCGGATGAAATTTTTGAATAGATGTACGTGGCCGGGGTGGCCCATATCGATAAGTAATCTCATCGAGTTCTCCCGTACTCCGTATCTGTCACGGTCAGTACCATCCGCCATTCCTCTCCGCCTGCATATCGAACAGCATCGCAAAGAGCAGGAACTGCGCTCCCAGGCCGAAGACAAGAATTGCAATAACCGCCGGGACGAAGATGGGGTATCCCTGGATAAACTTGAAGTGCAGGGCGTAGACGCCGACCAGCAACCCGAGAACCGTAAAGATCGTACCGAAGAAGTAGTAAAACACCAGCGGGTGGAATCCCATGACGACGTACTTCGTCTTCATCCTCCAGAGGAAGTCTTTCAGGAGAAGCCTGGAGAGCTTCACGATGTAACGGCCGTACCGGATCCCGGATTGCTCGAGCCCGTAGCGTGCAGGGTGCGGGACGTTCTTCACCCGGAACCCGTAGACGTTGAGCCGCACGAGGATGTCGTTGCAGTAGCCGTACCGTGGGTAGACGGCATCGAGGGGTATCGTCTCGAGCGCCCGCCGTGAGATTGCCGTGTAACCGTTCTGCGGGTCCATCAGCTGCCAGTAGCCCGAAGCGATCTTCGTGAGCAGGGTCAGTGCCGCGTTCCCGACAAACCGCCATCGGCTCATATCCTTACGGAACTCGGGGTTGATCAGCCGGTTCCCAACAGCGTAGTCGGCCTTTTCGTCAACGACCGGATCCAGCAACCTCGGGAGGAACGCCGGGTCCATCTGGTTGTCGCCGGCCATGACGGCGACGATGTCCATCCCGTCCGCAAGCGCCGCCGTATAACCGGTGACGATCGCCGCCCCGACACCGGAGTTCATCTCGTGCCGGAGGGAGACGATCCGCGGGTCACGTGCCGAACGCTCCCTGATCTCCGTGGATGTCCTGTCCGTGGAGCAGTCGTCCACGACGTAGACCCGGTCCACGCACTCCGGCATGGTATCGAGCGTCGGCCCGATCAGGAGTTCCTCGTTATACGCAGGGACGACCACTGCGATCCGGTGTTCTCGGTACATGACGACAGCGCTCCGTCTGCACCCGCAGGCAGGTGCCGGAGAATTTCCGGCTGCCCTGCCGGGGTGCATTACTTGCTACCTATATTCTCTTGTGGTCAGGGATAACCATATCGCTTTTTAAAACAATTTATCCGCTCCCTGTTGGTTAAAAACGGTGTATTTCATCAGAAAATTGCGGTTTTGATGCTGGATACGGATCGGGCGTGGCCGTACATTCTCTATCCTGCAAATGCCGCGCGATCCGCGTACTCTGGATGCCGGACTTGAGCCTCCCGGATCTCCAGCGCTCGTCGGGAGCCGTTTGGGGGTATCACGGCGTTGTGCTGTTCCTCTCTTTATTCATACTGCCTGGATATACTTTCCGCATTCGAATGAAGGAATTTTTACGAAGATATTAAAATTGGCGAGTCAAAACGGTACTAATCTAGGGATCAACTCCTCTTTATGCATTCAGGGCGGTTATCATGAGTTCACGACGACGAAAGTCAACAACAAATCCTCAGCCCGATCGGGTAGAGGAAACCCGGGACATGCCGGAGCAGGGAGTGGTATCCGGGTTCCTGAGCAATAACCTCATACCGGTGCTCATCTTCCTCTTCGCGCTCTTCCTTACCTTGACGTTCTCGAATCCGGCGCTCTTCTTAAACGACGAGTGGATCACCGTCAACCAGCTTCACCAGCTCGGAGAGGGTCACCAGGTAACCGTGAACGAGGGGAAGTACGGCACGTTCCTGAACGGGACGCCGGGCCCCTACTTCCAGGCCCGCCATAACCTCCTCGGCTACACGATGATGCTCCCCGTTCTCTCGCTTCCTGCGCTCTGGTTCTTCGGCCTCTTCGGCGACCAGTTCAGGCTGGCTATCGTGCTCCTCTGGTCGTTCCTCCCGGTCGCGATGGCGGTGCTGGTCGACGCTTACCGGCCGCAGTATGCACGGTGGCACGGGGTCCGGTGGATCTGGCTCGTGATCGGTGCGGCGTTCGCAGGACTGCTCGCAAACCTTGCCCTCTACTACCCGTGGCCGTTCACCGCGCCGGACGCGCCTATTGAGACCGCAGCGGTGATCTTCACGAACCATCTTCTCTTTGCCGCGCTCGCGGTGATGATCTATCTCATCTGCAGGACCCTCTTCGAGGATACCTGGTTCTCCATCTTCGGGACGATCGCCTGCATCTCCTGTTCATCCTATGTCTTCTGGGCAGCGAACGCAAAGGACCACATGCTGCTGATAGCGATGACCGCGGCGGTCGTCCTCTTCCTGGTGCGCTACATCCGGTACGGGAGTCTCCGGGATGCCGCGCTCGGGTTTGCATTCATCGGGCTGCTCGCGTGGGCGAGACCTGAGGTCGGGTTCACGGTCTTCGTCTTTGCCGTGCTCTACTACGTCGCGCTCCAGGTCTCCCGTGGCCTCCTGCAGAAACGTCCGGTGGAGGCTGTCAGAGCGCTCTGCATACCCCTTGCTACGATCATAGGGGCCATCCCCCTGCTCATAAACAACGCTCTCGTGACCGGAAATCCCCTGGTGCCCGCGTTCTACGTCTACGAGAAGAAGATCCTCGCCGGTGCTTCGGGGGAGGAGATCATCGGTGCGGGCGAGGCCGTAAACGGTGTCGTCCAATCGGTCCCGGCACCGCCGGGAGGGATCTCGGGTTTCCTCTCGGTCCTTGCAAATCACTTCTCGCCGTCGTGGTCGACCCTGCCCGGTGATATCTTTGGCATCCTCTTTGCTCCCGCATCCGGGAACATGAGCCTCGTCGCGATCTCGCCGCTGATCGTCCTCGCGATCATCCTGCTCCCGGTGATCTACCTGGACTGGCGGAGGGGGGAGCGGCCGCAAAACCTCGCGGCGGTGGCCTTCCTCGCCGTCATAGCCTGCGCCGTCTGGGTCGCCTATATCCGGAGCCTTCCGGGGCTGAACGCCAGCCACGGCATCGTCCCGGATATCCGGTATCTCGCTCCCTTCTATCTGCCCGCGGGGCTGCTCGGGGTCTACGCCATGTCGCGTTTTAACGGCGAATATGGCTCCCGGAAGAGGACGCTCCTGCAGATAGCCGTCCTTGCGGTCTCCGCCCCGGTGCTGCTTGTCGTCATGATGCTCATTCATCCCACCGGCGCTCAGTATGCTGACTACGTAATGTTCTTCACGAGAATCTCGTTCGTGCTGCTTGCTGTAACTCTCATCCTCATCGCGGCGAGAAAACGGTTTGAAATATCGCACGCCTGGATTGCGGCGGCCCTGCTCCTGCTTATAGCCATCCCGTTCGCATGGCAGCTGATGATGGTCTTCCTCTACTCCGCGGCGAAGTTCAATGGCTATCCTCTCTGGATCCCGCTCGTTGAGACGCTCTACGATCACTTCATCGTGGTTTCGACGCCGGACCTCCCCTGAACCTGGTGTCTCTTCTGCGTCGGTCGTCGCGAAGTTGATGCAGGGGAAAATCCCTCTTTTAACACCTGAAAGCGTTTGTTCGGGGTATCTTCATTTGAGGAAGGGCGACACCTTCATTACTTGCTATTCCTCCCATCCTCGAGGATCTCCCGGCACGGTATACAGACTCAGATCTATCTTGCCGGGAGCATTTTTGTGTAAAGCTTCTGCCATTCAGGTCATAGCCGGAACCAGCGTCTGAAAAACTCTTCTCCTGGCATCGCTTCGTGAGGGAGAGCGACTGGCCGTATGGTGTGACGGACAACATCCGGAACTTGAGAAGCCATCAGGCTTCGATGAGCAGGCAAAAACGTGAAGAGCCTCCTCAGCGAAGCCGTCTGAAAACCCGGACGGAAGGGGAGATCCCCTCCTGCATCCTCGGAGAACTTCGTTCTTCCTGAACCCCCTGACCGCCCGTGTGGGTCCCCTTGAGTCTAATATCCAGGTGCTTCGTCTATCCTGATTTACACTCTGTATCGGGGCACCATCAACGGTTGGGCCTGCGGCTGTACAACAGTCCCGCTGAGGTGGGTTTTTCGGGATCCTTCAGCGCCTTCTGCCTGTCCGGCTACGCTCAACAGGAACGTTCATGCCGGTGTAGCAGATGGTGCCCGGTATCCGGTCAACCGTAGGATGGAGATGCCGACTGTAAACGATACGGCACAAAAAAATAGGTTTAGGGGAGTAGGTTAATCGGCTCGATGGCGGGCGGAACCGTCTTCTTGATCGGGTAAACGGCACCGGCGGCCGGCTGCAGGTTCACCGTAAATGCCTTGTTTACTCCCGGGTTCGGGACGGCCACTACGAGCTCGAACTGTTCGCCCGGCTCAAGGAGCATGTCGCTTGTACCGTCGTCGGAGTTGTACCGCTCCACAACTGCCCACTCGTTAGCCGCTATGCTGCTTTCATCAGCCGCATAGGTCAGCACATCGTGGTGATCTTCATCCACGTAGGTGACAACCATCTGTTTTACATCGATGGCCGTTCCACCGGCGGTGTTCGCAACAACGAACGTGATGGAGCCTAAGGTTGATAGGGAGGCACTGTCCTGCAGTCCATAGACGTAGCCGACGATCTCCATGCTGGAGCTGGCCTGGCTTACACCTGTGTGGACGACTTCCTGGCTCTTCTGTGTCGTGAAGAAGCCAGCGCCGAGCACGACGTACGAGAAGACCGCGGCCACGACGATGAACGCGATCAGGACGATCGCCGCCTCAAGCCCGGTGAATGCATTATCGTTGAATTGTCTCTTCATTTACATCACCCTCTCAGTAGACCTCGTAGTATTTGCCGTCCTCCAGGCTCGGCGGAGCGTTCCGCTCGAGCGGGTAGGCCGCACCCTGGTCGGGCCGGATCTCGACGATGAACTTGTCGTTCGCGGTGATTGAAACCACGTCCGGGGTGATGGTCACCTTTACGAACTCGAATTTCTCGAGGAGATTGTTAGCGGTCGTTGTTACGTCTTTACCGTCTTTGTACCACTTCATGTCGGCCGATATGTCGGCATACGTAAAGGTCTCCAGGTCATCTTTGGTCGAGACAACATAGGTCACCTTTTGCATGTCGATCGGCGATCCGCCGGCTGCCAGCTGGAGATAGAACGTGATGGTATCGACCTCGCTGCTCGAGGCCTGTATGACAACAGGTCCCGACACTTCCATGTTCGAGCTCGCCTGGGCCACACCCGTGTGGACGACCTCCTGGCTCTTCTGTGTCGTGAAGAAGCCGGCGCCGAGCACCACGTACGAGAAGACTGCGGCCACGACGATGAACGCGATCAGGACGATCGCGGCCTCAAGGCCGGTGAATGCATCTTCGTTTCTCATCATTTTGCTCATGAAACGTTTCCTCCTGTTACCGGAGTCCGAATGAGCGTTTCATCCGGAACAATACGGTTCTTTTGAGTATATGCGTAAGCCTGTATAAAAAGTTATTCAAACAGTAGGGGATTTGAAAACTGCCGTTTTTGATAATGAATCCGTATAAAATCGCTTTTAACGGCCTGCATCGGTCTCAGACAAGTATTTGTAGCCGGAGGTACAACGATACCTGTACCGAAAAACCACGCGGATGACCGCCCCGTTTTGGAAAAAACGTTTCGAAATGGGAAATATAATGCAATTTCCGGGTACCGGAAACGGAGGGGCGGATCGGCCGCACGGGATGGTCCCAATCGGGGGGAAAGGAAGGAACTGGATATGACGAAGAAGCAGGATTTTATCTACGTTTTTCTGGGAATTGCGGTCGTCCTCGTGATGGCCCTGATCATCAAGCCGGCGGCGACCGGCGAACTGCCGGGCTTATGGGGGTCCGGGGAACCGGAGCCGGGAATAACCCCGACCTGGACGCCCACGATACCCACCACGGTGCCGACGCCCACGCCGGTGCCCACCTGGGACGGGAAGCCGCGGCCGGTCGGGTTCGTCGACCCGGGGACCTACCAGATTCCGATCGAGGAGAACCACCTGAACATGACCGCCCCGCCGGGGGCCGTGGCCGGGCCCGGCATCACCCGGTGGGTGACTTACGCGACGATCGACGGGCAGTGGTCGGGGACGACCGGGATCATCCGGGTCCCGTTCCCGATGTGGCGGCTCGACTACTCGGATATCACGACCTCAAACGACGAGATCCCGCTCTTCAACTGCCAGGTGATGGACGCCGAAGACCCGAACCGGTTCGTCCGGGTCGTCACCCTCAACTTCGCCGACTTCTTGGGGACGAAGGAGAACCCCGATCTCAGGAAGCAACAGTGGGTGAGCACCTTCTACGAAGGATATCATGATTACTACTTCGTCATCAACACCCGGCGCATCGACTCCTACCACTTGAAGATCCAGGTGCCGGAGACGTACCTGGATGCATGAGACGGGTGCGTGAAACTGGAATCTTTTAGGGGGGTGCGCACGGTCCCCCGGGAGCATCTCCTCCCCGTTTCCAACCTGCACGGGATGGTGCTCCTGCTCCTGCCCGAAACCCTTCGGTTTTCTCAAGCTCCGGACTCGCAACTCGCACCTCCGGTGCTCGAACTCCGTTCGCACCCGACGGTGCTCAAGCTCCGGCCTTCCGGCCCGTCGCATTCCCATGGAACGTCGTTCCTACCGATGCTCCTGCTCCGCTCCTCGAAGACCTTCGGTCTTCTCGAACTCCTGCCCTTCGGCCAGTCGTTTTTAGGGAAAAAATTCTTGGGGCCGTCACTGCCCGGCGAGCCAGTGCCGGGCGATGAACTCCCGCACGATCTGCGCCGCCACCGCCGCCGTCTGCCCGGTATCGAACGGCGCGACCTCAACGTAATCGAAACCCGCGACCTCGGGCGCGAGGGCACGCACGACCTCCCGGATATCGAGCGGCGTCATCCCGAACGGTTCGGGCGTCCCGAGGCCGGGGGTGAGACAGCAGTCGATCGCATCTGCGTCGATCGAGAGGTAGATCCTCCTCCCCGCAACGTGCTCCCGGACCTCCCGGAGGACGGCGTCGATCCCCTGTTCCCGCACCGTATCGGCGGTGTAGAGGCGCGTCCTCTCCGCCGCAATCTCATACTGCTCGCGATCGCCGCTCCGGGCACCTATGATGACGACGTCTTCGACCGTATCGAGGACGCGCCGGGTGACGCACCCATGACTGTAAGGCGTCCCGTCGAGTTCGTCCCGGAGATCCAGGTGGGCGTCGCAGACGACGTAGACATCCGGCCGGACGGCCCGGACCGTGCCGACAGTCGCGGTGTGCTCGCCGCCGAGCATCACCGGCACCTTGTTGTCGCGGACGATATCCCCCGCGACGTCCGCCACCTGCCCGGCGACCTCCTCGGGCAGCCGGGAGACCGCAAGGTCGCCGAGATCCGTGATCGGCACTTCAGAAAAGTCTATTTTGGTCGCGGGATCGTAGGACTCGAAATTGAACGAGACCTCCCGGATCGCCCGGGGCCCGAACCGCGTCCCCGGCCGAAACGACGTCGTACCGTCGTAGGGCACGCCGAAGACGGCGTAGCGGGCATCCTCGTATGACGCATCCGCATCCGCAAAATGGAGATGGGCGAGTTCGTGCATGCCCGTTTTCGTAAGCCAGAAAAGGTCACTCAAGTTTCTTCTTGCCCAGGGATGATATGTACGGGATCTCCTTACCCGGCTCGAGTCCGGCGACCTGCTCTTCGGTCACGTTGAGCTCGAACATATCGAAGTCCTTGACGTCCATAAGCTGGACTGTCGTGCCGGCGATCGAGATGACCTGTGCCATCTTCCGCTCCACTATGGGCACGTAGGTCTTTGCCGAGACCGGCTGGACGATCGAGCGTTTGACGCCGTCGAAGATGCCGATACAGTCGATTCGGGACTTTGCCGCTCCGTGCTTCCCGGGCTTGGAGGTAGCGATGGAGACAATCCTGCAAGGTTCATCCTCTACGACGACGTAACGTCCCTCTTTCAGTTTCCCAACTTCTGTCTGTTCCTTCATATTGCCTCACTCGGTAAACGCGTGATTAATGTATCTGGATTACAGTACATAAATACACCGTAGAATAAGGGACGGGACGAGGAGAGTTGATGGAGTTCATCCGGGCGTGTGAAGACGTGGCGGGGGCGGTACGCGATGCAATAGCAGGCATGGTCGGAACGCCGGAGGCAGGGGCGTACGTCAAGATGGGCGCGGACGGCACGCCCACGAAGAAGATCGACCAGGTGGCTGAAGAGATCATCGTGGACTACTTCACGTGCCACCCGTTCTGCCGGCGCCTGATCAGCGAGGAACTCGGGTGCGCCGAGATGGGCGGGGAGAGCGGAACCATCTTCCTCGACCCGGTCGACGGCACCTACAACGCCGTGGTCGGGATCCCCTTCTACGCCCTCTCGATTGCGTATGCAGAAGAAGGGGTCGTGCAGGCGGGATACGTCCAGAACCTCGCCACGGGCGAGACCTTCCACGCTGTCCGGGGCCGGGGCGCCTGCCTCGACGGGCGGCCCATCCGCGTCTCGGGGGTATCGCTCCTCGAAGAGAGCGCCATGAGCGTCTACGGCCGGAAGTTCGACCCGACGCGTGTCCAGATGATCGGCCGGAAGATCCGGCGGTGGCGCCTCCTCGGCGCATCGGCGCTCGAGCTCTGCTACGTCGGGTGCGGCCGCATCGACGGTTTCATCGACGTGCGGGGAACGCTCCGGGTCACCGACGCGGCGGCGGGGATGCTGGTCTGCGAGGAAGCCGGCGGGAAGGTCTCCGATCTCGAAGGAAATGCCCTTGTCTTCCCCGACGAGGTATCCGTCGGGCGGAGCCTCGTCGCCACGAACGGGATCGTGCACAACAAGGTTGTCGAGTACCTGAGGTGAACCGCGCATGAAGATCGTCCTTGTATCGCGTATCGACGAGGCGGATGCGCTCCGTTACACCGCGTCGCTCGCCCGGGAACTCGAAGGTCTGGGCCACGAGGTTGCTCTCGAAGAGGGCACGGCGGCACACCTCGGGGAAGGGGGTATTTCGTTTGAGGAGATCGACGGCGACCTGGTCGTGGTCGTCGGCGGCGACGGGTCGGTTCTCCTCACCGTCCACCAGATGAAGAAGCAGGTTCCGGTTCTCGGGATCAACTGGGGCGAGGTGGGATTCCTCGCGGATCTGGAACCCGACGAAGCAGGAACGTTCTTCGCCGCCCACACGGAAGGGTTTCATATCGAGCGCCGGATGCGGGTCAGCCTCTCCGTCAACGGGGTACCGCTCGGCGATGCCCTCAACGAGGGGCTCGTCGTCACCGATCGGCCGGCGAAGATGCTCCGGTTCGGCGTTTACGTCGACGGCACGCCCGCGGAGCGGTTCCGGGCCGACGGCCTGCTCGTATCGACCCCGACCGGATCGACCGCATACGCCATGAGCGCGGGAGGGCCGATCGTCGACCCGCAGATCGAGGGTTTCCTCCTCGTGCCGCTCGCGCCGTATATGCTCTCGTCCCGCCCCCATCTCATCAGCACCGGGAGGAACCTCGAGATCACCCTCGAGACCGAGAAACCGGCGCACCTCGTCATCGATGGGCAGAGCACGTTCGAACTCGAAAAAGAGGCTACCCTCACGGTCAAGAAGTCGGATCAGCCCGCCCTCTTCGTCCATACGGGCAAACCGTTCTTTGAGAAGGTGAACCACAAACTGCGCAACCTCTGACCCTGCCGATACCTCGAACAAAGATTTTATGAGTGACCGCGGGGATTATCTGCACAGAGGAGTGAGCACGATTATGGAAGACCAGATGCGCACGGAGATCGCCTATCCGGAGATCGCGGAGACGCTGAAGAAATCCCTCGACCTGCGGGGCTCACCGGTCGCGGTGAAACTCGCAAAGAACCCCGAAGGCATCCCCGAAGGGGTCGGGCCGATCGACGAGACTGTCCGCCACTGCCAGATGATCACCCGGGCGCGATTGAACGGCGAGATCTTCTACGCGACCGCCGACAAACACGTATGCATGGGGGGTGGCTGGGCCCTCGGGCTGAAGGAACTCACGCCGAGCCTCCGCTCGGGAGAGTTCTACTACAAACTCGGCAAGTTCGAGAGCTGGGCCGCCTGTATGCGGACCATCCGGCAGGTGCCGCACGTCCCGGAACTCGAGACGTATGCGACCGTCTATGCGCCGCTTGAGAAGACGCCGTTCGACCCGCACGTCGTCGTCATCGTTGCCGAACCACGGGCGATGCTGAAACTCGCGCAGACGACGCTCTACCTGCTCGGAGGACGGATCGAGTCCACGATGGCGGGGATCCAGTCGGTCTGTGCGGACGCGACCGCGCTGCCCTACCTCACCGGAAAGATCAATTACTCGCTCGGGTGCGACGGTTCGCGGCGGTTCTCGGGGATCGAGGACAACGAACTCGTCATGGGCATCCCCGCCGAGCTCCTTCCCGAGTTTGCCCGGGCGCTTCCGGTCGTCACCGCTGCACCCGGGTCGGTGAAGTAACAAAGCCCCCCTCTCTATTTTTACGGTACACCTCCCCGTCGAAGGACTGTTCCCGGGTATAAGGCTTATCACCCCGGCAGGTCAACTATTCAGCAGGTGGTTTTTTTTGCAGGTATCCATGAAGCTCGAGATGAGGGACCAGCCCGGACAGCTGGTCGCAGCCCTCCAGCCGATCTCGGCTGTCGGGGGAAATATCATCGCGGTTATCCACCAGCGGGAGACGCCGGCGGCTACGGAGACGCTGGACGTCCAGATCGTGCTGGAACTTCCCGAGGGCCGCCTTGAGAAACTCCTTGAACTGCTCCGGGAGCAGGGCGTCAACGTCGTGCGCATCGGCGAGGAGCGGCTCCTCTACGAATGCACGCTGATCACGATCGGGCACCTGATGCACACGGATCTCTCCGACACGGTCGACCGGATCGACACGACCGGCTCGGCCGAGGTGACGGATCTCTCTCTTGCCATGCCCGCGATCAGTTCCCCGTCGTCGGCCCGCATCACCATCCGTTCGACCACCCGCGAGGAGATGAAGAAGGCTATCCGGATCCTGCGCAGCGTTGCGGAGCAGAAGGATCTCCTCATCATCGAGCCCCTGGAGGATGCATGATGCGGATCGCCATACTCGGGTTCGGTTCCGTCGGCCGGGGGATCGCCCGGGCAATCCTTGCAAAAAACCTCGATATCACCGTCACCGGTCTTGCCGACTCGCGGAGCGGGGTCATCGACCCGGCCGGGATCGACATTGCGGCGGCGCTTGCCAAGAAGGAGGGAGGTGGCCCCTGCGGCAGCCCGGACGTCAGCCCCGCGGACGTGGTGGCGAAGGCGGATTACGACGTCCTCGTCGAGGTGACCCCGACGAACGTGGAGGACGGCGAACCGGCGCTGGGCCACATGCGGGCGGCCCTCCGGCGGCAAAAGCACGTCGTCACCTCGAATAAAGGCCCTATCGCCCTCGCCTACCCGGAACTCCGGGATCTTGCAGCGGCAAACGGCGTCTTCCTGAAGTACGAAGCGACGGTCTGCGGGGCGATCCCGCTCATCCACGCGATGCAGGAGGGGCTTGCGGGCAACACCATCTCCAGGCTTTACGGGGTCTTCAACGGCACCTGCAACTACATCCTCACCCGGATGGCCGAGGACAGCCTCACCTACGAGCAGGCCCTTGCCGAGGCCCGGGAACTCGGGTATGCCGAAGCCGACCCCACCTACGACGTCGAGGGGATCGATGCGGGCGTTAAACTGGTCATCCTCGCAAACACCATCCTCGATATGCGGACCACGCTTGATGACGTGGAGAGGACGGGGATTACCCTCCTGACACCCGAAGCCCTGCGGCTTGCGGAGGATCAGGACTGCACCATCCGGCTGATCGGCGAGATCGTCCCGGAGGCTGGAGTGCTCCGCGTCTCGCCGCGGATCGTCGCAAAAGCGCACCCGCTCGTCGTCGAAGGAACGCTCAACGCGGTCACGGTGGGGACGGACCTCGCCGGGGATCTGACGTTCATCGGGAAGGGCGCGGGCTCCATGGAGACCGCCAGCGCCGTGATCGGCGACCTCCTCTACATCCGTGATCGGCATGTCCAGGGTTCTTGAACGGAGAAAACAGTACCTGCGGCTGATGCGTCAGGCGACGCTTGAGAGTGGCTACTTCACGGTGGCCGATATCGCTGAGGCGACCGAGACCCCCCGGAGCACCGTCCAGGACTGGGTGAACCGCCTCATCGAGGAGGGCTGCGTCCTCATCACGGAGGAGCAGCGGGGGCGGCACGCGGCGCGGTATGCGGCGACCAGCGTGATGCCGGAGAGCGCCTGCCGCCGGGTCTTCACCACGATCGACGGCGGCGAGGTCGAGATCTACCATGAGTGCATGAGCGGGGGATGTGCAGCGTTCTGCGAGTTCCATCACGCCCGTGCCGGCGGCGCCCTGCAGTCCGTCCGCCGGGACGGGACGCTGCTCCGCGAGCGGGCGAGCCTCGGGCGCCGGGAGGTGGCCGTCGGGCTCGATCCCGCGCCGGCAGTCGGGATCGTCGGTGTCTTCCACGAGGACGGCTACATCCGCCAGCAGATCCGGTGTATCGGCGGTCCGGCCTACTCGCTCACCGATATGATGTCTTTTGCGGAGGGCGTCTGCGGCGTCACCGTCTGCCGCGAAGGGCCGGTGGTCGAGGGCGAGGTGGTCACCCGGGCGCTCGCCTACGTCGCCGTCGGGATCGACGACACCGATACCGGGACTGAGGGTGCGACCTTCGCCCTCGCCCTCGCCCTCCTCCAGCACCTCGCGAAACTCGACGGCGTCATGCCGATCGGCCACCGTGTCGCGATGCTCAACCCCCGGCTCGAGGCCCGGACGGCCGGGAACTCGTGCAGTTGCATCGAGCTCGCGGTGGAGCCCGGGTTCGTGCCGCGGATCGAGGAGTCCGCCGTGCGGTTCGTCGCCGGCGAGGCGGCGTCCCCCGAGTGGGGCATCGCCGTCCGGCAGGGTTTCCGTGTTCCCGGCGCGCTCCGGGCATACGGGAGGAGCGCGAGAGAGTCGGTGATCGACCGGGAAGCGGCTGAGAAAACCGCCGGACTCTTCGGAGCACATCTCTACGGCGGCCGGGGCGTCATCGGGGCGCTCGCGGCGGTCTCGCTCATCGGGCTCCCCCACGATGTGCTCCTCGATCCCGGACGGGACGTCTGCACCGGTTGGGAGCCGGTGGAGTGAGGAAGGCAGCGAGTTTGGGAGACCAAAGTGAGGGTTTTGTTGCCTGTAGCGGTTGTCTTTGGGTTCGGTTCTTGAAGTGCTTATTTTTGAGTGACTCGCGCTTACGATGTGCCTGTTCTTTGACCATTGTCTCACATCCCCGGACACGGATTCCCATGGGCTATCGTCATTGGGGGAGGGGCTGACGGGGAGGGGGGAGCATCCCCCCTCCCCTGTCCCCACCCCCCAGGCGCGATATCCCCACGGTCCACTGCATCGGGCTTTGTCCTCGCTTTTGTTGTCACATCAACCGTGGCAGGAACCCTAATGCCTTTTCACGCTCGTGCTCACAGTGCCGCCGCGTCCATGCTTCCGGTCACTTCCTACCCATCCACCATACACCCCGCCGGAACCCCCTCTCCCCCGCGCTACCCATAAATACCCGGATAGACACCCCTCATCGAGGCAAAGGCGATGAGAAGCGAACTTGAAGAGGAGATCGGGAAACTCTCCTCCCTTGCACGGGAGCGGGGCGCGGAAGCGCGGCGGATAGCGGCCCATGACGTCGTCGTCGCGGAATGGGTGCGGTTCAAGTGCCGGTTCGGGTGCCAGGGTTACGGGAAGCACATGTCCTGCCCGCCCTACGCCCCCACCCCCGCCGAGACCGGGCGGCTGCTCGGCGAGTACAGCACCGCTCTCCTTCTGCGGTTCGAGGGCATCCCCGGGCATCCCGGCCTCAAACCCGACGAGATACCGCTCGACTTCCACCCGTTCTTCCGCGACCTCATCCTCTGGGTGAACTCGACGGTGCACCTCCTCGAGAAGACGGCGTTCTACGACGATTTCCCGAAGGCCTTCGGGTTCGGGGGATACCCCTGCATCTACTGCGAACACCTGCACTGCGTCGCCGAGGAGCACGAAGGGGTCGTCGACGAGAGCATCCGCAGGCTCTGCCGGCATATGGATCTCGTCCGCCCGACGATGGAGGGGGCCGGAATCGACGTCTTCTCCACCGCCCGGAAGGCCGGATGGGATCTGCACGTCGTCCCCTGCCGCGACCTCGAGTACGGGAAGATCGAGCACGGCAAGATCACCTCGATAGGGCTCGTCCTCATCGAGTAACGTACCGGCCTTCAGTCGTCCCGGGCGCCCCGGATGAACTCCTCGGTCATGCGCCAGGCGTCGTCGTCCCGGAATTGCACCGGAGGGTGCTTCATGAAGTAGGCGGACGGTGATATGAGCGGGCCGCCGATGCCCCGGTCGAGAGCGAGCCTGCAGCACCGGATGGCATCGATGACGATCCCCGCGGAGTTGGGCGAGTCCTCGACGGAGAGGCGGAGTTCGATCTGCATGGGAACGTCCCCGAACAGCCGTCCTTCCATTCTGAGAAAGCAGACCTTGTTATCCTTCTGCCAGCAGACGTAGTCGCTTGGGCCGATGTGGATGTTATCGTCGTCGAGAGGCACTTCGAGGACCGATTGCACCGCTTCGGTCTTCGACGTCCTCTTCGAGGCGAGGCGGTCGCGGTTGAGCATGTTCAAAAAGTCGGTGTTGCCGCCGGTGTTCAACTGGTAGGTCCGGTCGAGCCTCACTCCTCGCTGCCGGAAGAGGTTCGCGAGGACCCGGTGGGTGATCGTCGCCCCGAGCTGGGCCTTGACGTCGTCGCCGACGACCGGAAGGCCGCGTTCGCGAAACCTTGCCGCCCAGGCCGGATCGCTCGCGATGAAGACCGGCATGTTGTTGACGAGGCCGACGCCCGCCTCCAGCGCACAATCGGCATAGAACCGTGCGGCCTCCTCGGAGCCCACGGGGAGGTAGTTGAGCAGTATCTCGGCGCCAGATTCCTCGAGCACCCGGACGACGTCCTCGCGCGACGCTTCCTCCTCGTCGGCGAGCACGAACCGGCACTCCTCCCGATAACCCTGCATATGCGCGGGAAAGCCATCCAGCACCCGCCCCATACGGACGGCGACACCGGTTCCCGGCATCTTTGGGCAGAAGGCCGTGGTGCAGTTCGGGGGGGCGAACATCGCTTCGGAGACGTCCTTTCCGACCTTCCTCGCATCGATATCGAACGCCGCAGCCACCTCGATGTCGGACGGCCGGTAACCGCAGAGGTCCCAGTGCATCAGCCCGATTGCGTCCTTCTCGCTCTTCCCCCGGTAGTATTCGATCCCCTGAAGCAGTGAACTGGCACAGTTCCCGACGCCCACGATTGCAATCCTGATCGAGTCCACGACAGTCCCCCGATAGATCCGGTATGCTGCCTGGCGCGCCCTCTCTCGACGGACGCGTCATGCGCAGATTGAGACGACGCAACCCTCTCCGAGTTGCGTTTTCGACTATAATACGGAGCGGGAAATATAAGGGTATGGTTCGGGAAGCGCCGGGGGTCCATGCCCGGCAGCACCGGACCGGAGTATCGGGGTCCTCTGCGGGGTCGCAGCTGCAGTTCCGGCGGCCGCATACGGGCAAGTCCGCTCCGAAGAGCAGGCTATTTCGAACGGGCGGATACTTGGGCCGTAGCATGCCAAACGACCGCTCGCTGTTCCCGCCTGCGGCAGGCCCCACTCTCCGTAACGTTTTATTACTCCCACACATCCATACCGGCATAATCCAGATCCTGGAGGTATTGGATTATGGTTTATTTCGAACATGCACTCATCGGAGAAGCGCTCGTCGGCGAAGGGCCGGAGGTTGCCCACGTCGATCTGGTCATCGGGAAGAAGGGGAGCAGCGTGGAGCAGGCATTCGTCACGGCGCTTGCATCGCCTGCACGGGGGCACACGCCGCTCCTTGCCGTGCTCACCCCGAACATTCCGGCGAAGCCCCCGACGCTGATGGTCAATAAGGTCACCATCAAGAATGCGGATCAGGCTCTCCTGATCTTCGGCCCGGCCCAGGCCGCCGTCGCGAAGGCCGTGGTGGACAGCGTTGCGGAGGGCGTCATCCCGGAGGCGGAGGCTGATAACCTGCTGATCATAGCATCGATCTTCATCGAGTGGGACGCAGCGGACAAGAAGAAGATCCACGACTGGAACTACGAGGCGACGAAGACCGCCATCCGCCGGGCTGTCAGGGGTGAACCGGCGGTTGCCGAGGTGCTTGCACAGAAAGATACTGCAAAGCATCCCTTCGCGTGAACTGCCGGCGTGCACCGGCAGGAGCGTGGGGGCGTAGCCGAATGCCCCGAATTGATTGGGCGCGATGCGTTCCGTCGCTCCTTAAGATGTCTCTTTTTGCATGTGAAGGATCACGCTGCCGATGAGGGATGCGGAAAAGGCGCTATGCTCTTACAGGAGGGAATTGGAAGAAAAAGTCGAACCGGAGTTCCTGATGCGCCGACCGGGACTCGAACCCGGGTTTAGGCGTTGGCAACGCCTAGTGATAACCACTACACTATCGGCGCACGTCCGTGCTTTCGCACTGTGTGCCTTACAACATGAGTTTTTCAGGCTAATAAGCCTATCGAAGCGCGGCCCGGATCGGGCGGTGCCGCCCCTGCAGGATCGCATGATGGACGGCGTTTCCGGTCTAACGGTTGGCCCTGCGGGGGCCGGCCGCACCGCCCCCGCGCACCTACCGGTGTCCGTGGTCGAGCGCCCGCCTGATGTTTCGGTTCGCAAGGATCCAGAGCCCCGGCGTCAGGACCAGGATGAAGACGGCCATGGCGTAGGCGAAGATCTCGGCGGAGAAGAGCAGGAAGTTGAAGATGCCGTGCAGCACCATCCCGAGCAGAAGTCCCTGAAGGACGATCGTCGGCCGGCGTTCGGCGGCTGTGAACTTGGCCCGGCCGAGGGCGTAGCCCCATACGCCGGCAAAGAGCGCGTGCCCCGGAACCGAGAAGATCGCGCGGACGGCGATCGTGCCGAGGGCGAGCGCCGGCGACGTCAGGTATGCCGTAAAGACGTAAAGGATGTTTTCGAGCGTTGCGAGACCGAGGGCGGCGGCGGCGGCGTAGACGATGCCGTCCATCGGTTCGTCGAACTCGGTGTTTGGATAGGCGAACCGGCGCACAACCGCAAACTTGCCGTACTCCTCGACGATGGGCGCGATGACGGCGCCCATGATCAGCGGGGATACGATGAAGAGGCCGAAGAAGCCTTCGACGAAGGCGACGGGGAACGTGACGAGGACGCCGAGGAGGAAGATCTTCACGATCAGCGCCTTTGGTTCGGGCTCGAATTTGTCCCTGCGGTAGAAGTACCACGCCCAGAACACCCCCGGCGCCAGCGCCAGGGCAAGGATTACCAGCGGCTCGACGACCATGCTGATCGGGGTTCATGGTTTCGGAGAGGAAGAGTCTTTCCGTCCACGAGGATTGCCGAGCAATACCTCCTTTGAGAGGAGGATCGTAAGGCTACTGTTCCCTGGCGCGGCGGGAGGCTGGATCTCCCACCACCCGAGCTTCGCGCTCCTCACTGGCGCTCCATGCCGGGATGTTCTCCTGCCCGGTTATCAGGCACTCGGTTTTCTCCTTTTCAGTGCTCCATCAAAAAAAGGGTTATTCGGGGAGAAGGCGGTACTCCGGGGCGAGCCCCTCGAGCACCAGCAGCCCGTAGTACCGGAAGAAGGTGACGAACGGCACCATGATCAGGAGCACGACCGGGATGGCGATGATGAGGTAGGGGACGAGGAGAGGGAGGAACGACATGTAGTTTCCGGTCTGGAATGGGCCGAACATGGCTGTCCCAATGAGGACGAAGGGTATCGCGGTGACCACCAGCGCGAGGGCGATGAGAATCGTGCAGACGATCCCGGCGATGAAGCCCAGCGTGAGCCTGCCGACGACATAGACGACGATCTGCAAGAATTTTGCCGAGATCATCCCGATCATCCGTTTCCAGCCCTTGATGGCCCCGCAATCTTCACGGATCATGATCGGGACGACGAAGTCAGTGGTCAGGAGGAGGATGATCCTGAAAAGGAAGGTTACCCCCATCATGACCGGAATGAACACGTAGAACGGGATCGACGGAACACTGCCGCCCCCCCTCCCGAAACCGAGGAGCGCGACAAGGAACGCTGTACCGGCGAGGGCCGGGAGCAGCGTGAGGGCGACCTGGAAGAGGAAGAGCCGCACCCCTTTTCCGAGCCGCTCCCGAAAGAAGCGCCTGATCCGGATGTCTCCGGTCGAGAGCATATCGACGAAGACGAACTGCAACACCGTGCCGATGATCCACCAGAGGAGGGCGATCCCCACCAGTGCGACGGCGACGATCGGGGGCATGACGGATATGATCGAACCGAGTACAAAAGAAACCACGAGGTATGGGTCAAAGTTGCTCAGTAGATCGAGGCTGCCTCCTACGAAGAGTGCAATCACCGTCAGGCGAAGCCAGACCCCTCGTAGAGGCGGCCAGAGCAGCGATTTCGTACGGTCGAAGGTTTCATCCAGCCTGCTGAGGGCATACATCTCTTCAGGCATACTATAGCGGAGAAAAGGATCTCACTGCTCTTGAAACCTTCTTTTTAACTGGCTGGCTCCTTTCCCTAGTCCGGGCATATGCCCGCGATTTTTCGGGCAAATAGATTTTTCAACATCGCATTGCAGCCCGTTCACTGCATTATCTCCGTCACCGGCGTCGGGATCATCTGCGGCTCGGTGACCGCGTCTCCCGGGGAGAGCACCGTTTGCAAAAAAAAGTTATTCGGGGAGGAGACGGTACTCCGGAGCGAGCCCCTCGAGCACCAGCAGCCCGTAGTACCGGAAGAACGTGACGAACGGCACCGCGATCAGGAGCGCGACCGGGATGGCGATGACGAGGTAGGGGATCAGGAGCGCGAGGAGCAGCACGATGTTCGCCTGGATTGCGGCGAGGAGCACGATCCCGACGAGCACGAAGGGTATCGCGATGATCAGCAGTGCGAGGATGATCACGACCGCCTGCGCGATCGCGGCGACGAGGCCAAGCACGAGCCTGGTGACGATGTAGACGACGATCTGCCAGTACTGGCCGGAAATCGTCGCGAAAAGCCGCCGCCACCCCTCGATGACCCCGCAGTCTTCATGGATCATGATCGGGACGACGAAGTCGGTGGTCAGGAGGAAGACGATCCCGAAGAGGAGGGCCGCGACCAGGATGATCGGGATGAACACGAGGATGAGTGCAGCACCGCCGATACCCGCCCCCCCGATACCGATAAGCATGAGGATGAACGCCATCATGGCGAGGATCAGGATCAGCGTGAGGGCGACCTGGAAGAGGAAGAGCCGCACTCCTTTTCCGAGCCGCTCTCCGAAGAAGGGCCTGATGTGGATGTCACCCGCCCGCAACATGTCGACGAAGACGAACTGCAACACCGTGCCGATGATCCACCAGATGAGAGCGATCGCAAGCACGACGAGGACGAACGCTACAATGAGCGGCGCGATATCGGGGAGGGACTCCGCGAAGCCGGGGGGGAGGTCGCCCTCTCCGAAGTCATACCCGGAGGTGTTCGGGATACTTACGCCCCCTCCCACGAAGAGCGCAATCAGGGCCAGGCGGAGCCAGACGCCCCATTTTATGGGCCAGAGCAGGCTTTTGGTGCGCTGGAAGGCACCATCCAGTCTGCTGAATGCATACGTATCTTCAGCCATATCTCTCACGTAGAAGATGATCTCCGTCTCATTAAAACCTTCTTTCGCCGGATCTGTTTCAGGTCCCCGGCCGGGCGCTGTACGCTCACGGGTTTTTGAGGAAACCGGTTTTTCAACACCTTAATGTAGTCCGTTCACCACATATAGAACGAATGATCCCTCTCATGCTTGACCTGACGGGCAGGAGGGTGCTCATATTCGGCGGAGGCGGTGTCGGTGCCCGAAAGGCTGCGTTCTTTGAGCATGAGGCGGAGGTGACGGTGATCAGCCGTTCGTTCTCGCCGGATCTCGACGGTCTCACGGTCCGGCGGCAGGAAGCCGATCTTTCGGATCTTTCGGACGAGGCGCTCGGGTTTCTCCTCGCAGGTGCGTTCCTCGCGGTAGCCGCGACGCCGGACCCGAGCCTCAACGACCGTATCGGGAGGCTGTGCGCCGAGGCCGGCGTTCTCTTCAACAACGCCGCCGGCGAGCCCGGCGACGTCATCATCCCTTCGGTCGTCCGGGGCAGCCGCTATCTGGTCGCGATCAGCACCCACGGAAAGAGCCCCGCCGTATCGCGGTACCTCCGTACGAGGCTCGAGGCGGATTACGCAGACCTCGATAAGATGATCGAACTGCAGGAGGAGGTCCGCTCGATGCTCCGGGAGACCGAACCGGCGCAGGCACAGCGGTCCCGCATCCTCTGGAAGATCCTCTTGGACGACGAGATCCGGGCAGCGCTCGCCACCGATTACGGCCGGGCACGCGCACTGGCGATCGAGAGGTACCTGCATGCCTGAACTGTTCACCATCCCCCTCGCGCTTGCGGGGATCAGCCACCACGCCGCGGACATCGCCACGCTCGAGGCGTTCCGGTTCCCCGACGAGGCGGCGTTCCTCCATGAGGCGCGGGAACGGTTCCGGGGCGTGCTCCTGCTCCAGACCTGCAACCGCATCGAGGTGCTGGTGCAGGGCGACGCACGGAGTCTTGAAGGGTTCCTGCAGGAGAAGGGCAGGCACGGCTTTACGGTCATCGAGGGCGAGGCCGTGCCCCGCCACCTCCTGGAACTGGCCGCAGGCATCGACTCGCTGATCGTCGGGGAAGACCAGATCCTCGGGCAGCTCAAGCAGGCGCTCGCGGCCGCGGAGGAGGCAGGAACCTGCTGTAGCGCCATCGGGCTTTGCATCAAGAAGGCAGTGCACGCGGGAGTCCGTGTCCGGCGCCAGACGCAGATCAACCGGGGAGCGGTCTCGGTCGGCTCCGCAGCCGTGACGCTCGCGGAGAACCTCCTCGGCACCCTGCGCGACCGGCACATTCTGGTCGTCGGGAGCGGGGAGATGGGCGTTCTGGTGGCGCAGGCGCTCGCCGCCAGGGGTCTCACGGCCATCTACGTCGCCAACAGGACCTATGAGCGCGCCGTGATGCTCGCGGATAAGATCGGTGGACGCGCGGTCAATTTCAAGGATCTCTACCGTTACATCGCGCTCTCCGACGTCGTCATCTCCTGCACCGCCGCACCGCACCCGGTCATCCGGACGGAGGATATCCGGGCGGTGATGGAGGAGCGACTCTGGCCGCTCGATACTCACCCCCGCCACCTGATCCTCATCGACATCGCCCAGCCCCGCGATGTCGAGGAAGGGGTGCGGTCGATCGAAGGCGTGCACCTCTTCACCATCGACGACCTCAGAAACGTCAACGACGCAACCATGGAGTCCCGGAGGAGCGAGGCGGATCGCGCACGGGGGATCATCGACGAGGAGGCCGAACACTTCGTCCGGCTCCTCCGCCGGGCGGCGGCCGACGAGACGCTCGCACTCCTCTACACCTGGGCGGAGTCGATCCGGGCGCGTGAACGCGACCGGGCGCTCGCACGCCTGAGGGAGAGGGACGACCGCACGGCGGAGGTCATTGACGACCTGACGCATGCGCTCACCAATAAAATCCTCTCGGACGTGACGACGGCAATCCGTGCGTGTGCGGAGTGCGGCGATATAACAACGGCAGAAGCCCTGATGAGGGCGATTACCCGGGGAGAACCATGTTTCCAGAACGAAGAATGAGACGGATGCGGCGGCGGATTATCCAGCCGCTCCTCCGCGAAACCGAACTGCGAAAGACCGACCTCATTGCGCCGGTCTTCGTGGACGAATCGATCAGTGCACCGCTTCCGGTCGCCTCGATGCCGGGGCAGTTCCGCCACCCGACGGACGACGTCGCCGACTATTGCGAGCGCCTCCGGGCTGCCGGCATCCGGGCGGTGCTCCTCTTCGGGGTTCCGGCCGCAAAGGACGGCGAGGCGACCGAAGCCTACGCGGCGGACGGCGTCGTCCAGCGTGCCGTCCGCAATATCAAGGAGCGGTTGCCGGAGATCGTCGTCATCACCGACGTCTGCGCCTGCGAGTACACCGACCACGGCCACTGTGGCATCGTGGGAGAGACCGCCGACGGCCCCGACCTCCTAAACGACCCCTCGCTCGAACTGATGGCGCAAATAGCCGTCTCCCACGCACGGAGCGGCGCCGATATCGTCGCGCCGTCGTGCATGCTCGACGGGATGGTTCGCGCGATCCGGCAGGCTCTCGACGCCGCCGGATACCAGGACGTCCTGATCATGTCCTACTCCTCGAAGTTCGCGAGCGCTCTCTACGGGCCGTTCCGCGACGCGGCGGACTCGGGGTTCAGTTTCGGCGACCGGACGACCTACCAGATCTGCCCGGGCAACGCACGGGAGGCGGTGATGGAGTCGGAGCTCGACATGGCCGAAGGGGCGGATATCCTGATGGTCAAGCCCGCGGGGGCCTACCTCGACATCCTCGCGGCCGTCACGGGGTTCGGACTGCCGGTCGCGGCCTACCAGGTCAGCGGTGAGTACGCGATGATCAAGGCCGCCGCAGAACGCGGGTGGCTGGACGAGCGGGCGGTCGCCATCGAGACCCTCACCGCCATCAAGCGTGCCGGGGCCGACCTGATCATCACCTACTTTGCAGAAGACGCGGCGAGGTGGCTCGATGAAGAGCAGTGAACTCTTTAATCGTGCAAAAACCCTGATGCCGGGCGGGGTCAGCAGCCCGGTGCGGGCGATCAAGCCGTATCCGTTCTACGTGGAGCGCGCCGCGGGTTCGCACCTTACAACCGTCGACGGTGCCGACCTCATCGACTGCTGCCTCGGCTACGGCCCCCTCATCCTCGGGCACGCCCACCCGGAAGTCCGGGAGGCGATCGAGCGCCAGCTCGAGAAGGGGTGGCTCTACGGTACACCGACGCCGCTCGAGCTCGACCTTGCGGGCATCATCACCGGCGACCATCCTGCGGTCGAGATGGTCCGTTTCGTCTCGTCGGGCTCCGAAGCGACGATGGCCGCGATCCGGCTCGCCCGCGGCTACACGGGCAAGCAGGATATCATCAAGATCGAGGGCGGGTTCCACGGCGCCCACGACGCGGTCCTCGTCAAGGCCGGGTCGGGGGCGACGACCCTCGGGGTGCCCGACTCTGCGGGCGTCCTCGCAGATCTCACGGCGCACACCCGGCAGGTCCCCTACAACGATACGGAGGCGCTGGAAGCCCTCCTCGCCGGAAACGACGACGTCGCCGCGTTCATCCTCGAGCCGGTCATGGGGAACGTCGGCCCGGTCCTCCCCGATGACGGCTACCTCGCCGACGTCCGGGAGATCACCGCCGCCCACGACGTCCTCCTCATCCTCGACGAGGTGATCACCGGCTACCGGGCCGGGATCGGCGGCGCGGAGGTGCTCTACGATGTAAAGCCGGATCTCGCCACGTTCGGCAAGATCATCGGCGGCGGCCTCCCCATCGGGGCGTTTGGGGGGCGGTGCGATATCATGGAACTGGTCGCTCCCGCAGGACCCGTCTACCAGGCCGGCACGTTCAGCGGCAACCCGGCAAGCCTCGCGGCGGGGTACGCGACCCTCCGCCACCTTCACGACCACCCGGAGATCTACCGGCGGCTCGACGACGCTACGCGGGCGATCGGGGAGGCCGCCGCGGATGCGGGCAAGGGAACATTCGTCAGGATAGGCTCGCTCTTCAAGCACTTCTTCCGGGACGCGGCCCCGCGGGACTACCGTGAGGTCAAGGAGTGCGACACAGAGGCATTCTCGCGGTTCTGGAAGGCGATGCTCGAGGCCGGGATCTTCCTCCCGCCGTCGCAGTTCGAGACGAACTTCCTCTCGGCCGCACACACAACGCAGGACATCAAACAGATAGCGGAGGCATACGGATCATGTCTCTTCGCATAGGCACACGGGGAAGCGCTCTCGCGCTTGCGCAGACGAACAAGGTGGTCGGCATGCTCGCCGACCGGGGCATCGAGGCGGAGGTCGTCACGATCGCGACCGAGGGCGACACCGCGACCGGGGTCCCGCTCCACGCCATCGGGGGGCAGGGGGTCTTCGTCCGGGCACTCGACGACGCGATCCTCCGCGGCGAGATCGACGCCGCGGTGCACAGCATGAAAGACATCCCCGCGGCCCGCCCGGCGGGGCTCGTCTGCTGCGCGGTGCTCGAGCGGGACTCGCCCGCCGATTTCCTGGTACACGAGTGCCCCCTCGATGCGGTCTCTGTCATCGGGTCGTCGAGCACCCGGCGCTGCGCCCAGCTCCTCCGCGACGCCCCGGCGCTTGAGGTGAAGCAGCTCCGCGGGAACGTCGATACCCGGTTACGGAAGCTCCGCGAGGGGCAGTACGACGCCATCGTGCTCGCGGAGGCGGGCCTCCAGCGCCTCGGGCTCACGCTGCCGGGAGAGCCCCTCCCCACCGACCGGTTCGTCCCGTCCCCGAACCAGGGAACCATCGCAGTCGTCTGCCGGGACGACCCGGCCGTCGCCGGCGCCTTCGCGGCGCTCGACCACGCGCCGACCCGCCTCGACGTCGAGATCGAGCGTGCCGTCATGGAGGAGGTCGGCGGCGGGTGCTTCACCCCGCAGGGGATCTACTGCCGGAACGGGAACCTGATCGCCGAGGTGCTTGCGCTCGACGGCTCCCGGTGGGAGCGGATCGAGCGGCACGTCGCGACCGTCGGCGAAGCCCGGGAGTGGGGGCGGGCGCTGCGCGTGCAGGCGGCCTCCCTGATTCGTGAGGCTCATGCGGCACTGGGGATAAAACCATGACAGGAAAAGCGTATCTCGTGGGGTCCGGCCCGGGCGGGCTCGGCCTCATGACGATAAGGGCCCGCGAGGTGATCGACAGTGCGGACGTGATCCTCTACGACCAGCTCCCGGGCGAGGAGATCCTTGCAACCCTCCCGCGGGACGCCGAGCTCGTCGACTGCGGGAAGTACGGCGGCAGCCACACCCTCGAGCAGGACGAGATCGAGGCGCTGATGGTCGAGCGGGTCAGGGCAGGCAAAACGGTCGTGCGCCTGAAAGGCGGCGACCCCTTCCTCTTCGGCCGCGGGGGAGAGGAGGTCGAGACCCTCCGGGAGCACGGCATCGCCGTCGAGGTGGTGCCGGGAGTCACGAGCGCCATCGCCGTCCCGGAGATGGTCGGCATCCCGGTCACCCACCGGAAATATGCGTCGCAGGCGACGTTCATCACCGGCCACGAAGACCCCACGAAACCCGAGTCCGCCCTCGACTGGGAGGTTCTGGCCCGGGTGAAGGGGACCCTCGTCATCCTGATGGGCGTAAAGAATCTCCCGGCCATCGCGGCGGCCCTCACCGCGAACGGCAAGGACCCCGCAACCCCGGTCGCGATCATCGAGCGGGGGCTCCGGCCGGACCAGCGCGTGACGGTCGGGACACTTGCGGATATCGCCGATAAAGCCCGCACCGCAGGCGTCCGGCCCCCGGCAGTGATCGTCATCGGCGGGGTTGTGGAACTGTATGAGGGGTTTGAGAGGTGAAACGGATTCCATATCCTCCTCTTTTTTGCACAGTTTGAACGCTCAGTGAACAATGGATTTTTGCGCACCATCGCCACTTGTAAATGCTTCGTGTTCTCTTCTGCTTCTGCCCTTCGGCCAGTCGCCAGTCCAAGACCTTCGGTCTTCTCCAGCGATGTCCCCACGGGACATCGCCTATCGCCACGCACTGCCCCCGCCCCGCAGGAAGGGGGAGGAGCGCGAAGCGCGGGTGGGGTGGGGTGACGAGAAGTACAGATCTTTGAGAGTTGAGACAGGGGAGGGGGCATGCCCCCTCCCCGTCAGCCCCTCCCCCAAGGCGATACTCCCACGGTCCAGTGCATGGGGCTCTCTCTGAGTCCAACAGTTCTGTGTTAGGGGGTCGTAATTACACTGCCGGAGCTCATGTTATCGGAGACCATACTATTCCCGTTAAACTCCAGTACCTGCTCCATTACCATGGACAAAAAACCCGCCCCCACCCTGCAGGAAAAAATCTTCCTCCCCCTGCACCACACCCCCGCAACCGGAATACTCTTTTCTCCCCATGCGTTTATTCTCATACGAGGATTACCATGCGGAGTGAGACGGTTAAGAAAGGCTACCAGCGTGCTCCGAACCGGGCGTTGCTCCGGTCGCTCGGCGTCACCGACCGTGAGATGGATCTGCCCTTCATCGGGATAGCGAACGCGTACAACAACATCGTCCCCGGGCACCTCCACCTCCGGTCGATCTCGCAGAAGGTGCAGGAGGGGGTCGCGGCCGCGGGCGCCGTACCGTTCGAGTTCGGAACCATCGGCATCTGCGACGGGATCGCGATGGGGCACGAAGGGATGCGGTATTCCCTCCCCTCGCGGGAGAACATTGCCGACGCCGTCGAACTGATGGTCGAGGCGCACCGGTTCGACGGCCTGGTCTGCGTCTGCACCTGCGACAAGATCGTTCCCGGCATGCTCATGGCGGCGGTGCGGTGCAACATCCCGGCGATCGTTGTCACCGGCGGCCCCATGCTCCCCGGCTATGCGGCGGGCCGCGAACTCTCCCTCATCGATGTCTTCGAGGGTGTGGGTCGCGTCGCCGCCGGCACGATGAGCGAGGAGGAGCTCGGCGAGCTCGAGTGCGCGGCGATGCCCGGGTGCGGGAGTTGCCAGGGGCTCTATACCGCAAACACCATGGCGTGCGTGACCGAGGCGCTGGGCCTCTCCCTTCCGGGATGTGCGGCAATCCCTGCCGTCGACGCCGCAAAACTCCGCATTGCCCGGGAGAGCGGGGAGCGGGTGGTCGGCCTTGTCCGGGAGGGCGTCCGCCCGCGGGATCTCGTCACCCCAAAAAGCCTCGCGAACGCGATAAGGGTGGATATGGCGCTCGGCGGGTCGTCGAACACCGTTCTTCACCTGATGGCCGTCGCACGGGAGGCGGCGGTCCCCCTGGATCTCGAAGCCTTCAACGCCGTCGCCGAGGTGACCCCGCACATCTGCCACATGATGCCCGGGGGCCCGCACTCGATGCTTGCCCTCTACCGGGCGGGAGGCATCCCCGCGGTCTTAAAGATGCTCGAGCGTCACCTCGACGATGCCCCGACGGTCTCGGGCCGCTCGATCCTCGAGATCGCAAAAGGCGCGCGGGTCGCCGACCCGGACGTGATCAGGACGACCGACGCCCCGGTCAGCCCCGCCGGCGGCCTGAAGATCGTGCGGGGATCGCTCGCCCCCGACGGCGCCGTCGTCAAATGCGCCGCCGTCCCGGAGGCGATGTGGCGGCACAGGGGGCCGGCACGGGTCTTCGACGGTGAAGGTGCCGCGATGGAAGCGATCCTGCACCGCGAGATCGCGGAAGGCGACGTCCTCGTTATCCGCTACGAGGGGCCGCGGGGAGGGCCCGGGATGCCCGAGATGCTCTCGCCGACATCGGCGCTGATGGGTCTTGGCTACGCCCGGGTCGCCCTGGTGACGGACGGACGCTTCTCGGGCGGCACCCGGGGGCCGTGCATCGGGCACATCGCCCCAGAGGCCGCAGTCGGCGGGCCGATCGCCCTCGTGGAGGACGGCGACGAGATCGTAATCGACCTCTACGCGAAAAGCCTCGATCTCGCCGTGGAGAGAGCGACCCTCGAGGAGCGGCGGAAGACCTGGAAACCGCCGGCACGCCGGCTTACCGGTATGCTCGCCCGCTACGTGCAGACCGTCGAGCAGGCAAACCTCGGCGCCGTCCAGAGGTAACCCCTTCTCCGGGAGAGGGAGCGCATACTCTCCGCCGGGATCGCGGCTCCCGGCGGGGAACATCTTCTAAACAAACCAGCCCGGTTAAGCGGGTTTACCCGGGACTTTGTGGCGCATCCGGCGTTCCGTGCCTCTACCCGGGCACCGGCGTTCGGGAATGCTCGGGTGCCCCGGACTCCGTCCGGGGGCTGGATAACGCTTTTTCCCTCGCTTTATCGCCGCACGTTTTCTCCGGAAATTCCAACGATCTATATTTTTAAACCCCGGGGCGTAACCCACTTTTCGGGCGTATCCGTCCAGGACCGTCGCCCATATCGTTTACGGAGCATAAAGATGATCGACAGATTTCTTGAGGGTAACAAGCATTTCCTGGAAGAAGATTTCGGAAAAGATCCCGATCATTACGGCCCGCTTGCGTCAAGCCAGCACCCCGAGGTTCTCTGGATAGGGTGCTCCGACTCACGGGTGAATCCCGAGCGCATCACCGGCGCGAAGGCCGGGCAGATCTTCGTGCAGCGCAACATCGGCAACATCGTCCCGGTTCATGACTGGAACTTCGCGACCGTACTCGAGTACGCGGTCAATCATCTCAAGGTCGGGGATATCGTCGTCTGCGGGCATTCCGACTGCGGCGCCATAAAGGCGCTCGACCACGAGAGCAAGGATGCATACGTCCCGCTCTGGCTGAACAACGCGATGGAAGCGAAACGCCGCGTCGACGCAAAGATCCAGGCGCCGAAGAACCCCGAAGAAGAGAAGAACCGGCTGCGTCTCATCGAGCTCGAGAACGTCGCCCTGCAGATCGAGCACCTCCGCACCTACCCGCCGGTCAGGGCTGCGGAAAAAGAAGGACGGATACAGATTCACGGCCTGTACTTCGACCTTGCGAGCGGAGAGTTGAAGAAGATACTCTAAGACTCTTCAAGCGCATAATCAATCTCTTCTTTTATCAGGTCGAGCGAGATCCTCCCGATCGACGTGAGCCTGCCGTTGACCAGGATGATCGGGATGGGCGGGTGGCGCTCCTCGACGATCTCTCTCACGTAGTCGGGCACCTCCTCGTCGATCAGTGTCGTCTTCACCTCGACCGTATCACCGTACCCGGCGAGAAGTTCGTCGCGCAGGGCGCTGATGGCGTCCATCAGGCTATTGGACGGGTAGCAGGTCTCGAGTCCGCAGGATCGCGTCTCGTCGCAGGGAAACGGTCCACATTCGGATTCCGCAAACCCAACAATCTCAACAGTCACTTCTGCCATGCATCATCGGTGGGGGATGAATGCTATATTATTCTTCGTCTCGGGGAGCAAGCAGCGCGGAGAGCGCCGCCCGGACGTCGTCTTCAACCCCGCCGATCGTTTCCACGTCTCTTGCCCGATCGAGGTCGCCGATCAGCACCGGCGCGGCGGGACGGATGCCCAGGTTCTCCATGAACGCGTCGACCACGTGTGTGACGCAGATGAACGGTTCGGCCCCCCGCCGTCCCGCGACGGCGATGAGCAGACCACGGGCGTGCACTTCCTTCCCCAGAACCTTTTCCCTGGCATGAAGCCACTGGCAGCGGTCGATCGCCGCCTTGAGAGCCGCCGGAACGGTGCCGGTGTAGACCGGGGTGCAGACGACGACCACGGAAGCGGCCTCGAGCGCCCGGATGATCGGGGGCATATCGTCCTCGACCGGGCAGTAGCCCTGGTCGTAGCAGACGTAACAGCCGATGCACGGGCGGATATCCATCTCCTGCAGGTAGAATACCCGTGAGGAGAGGCCGGCCCGTGTGGCCTCGTCGTCGCACCACGACGCAACCTTGGCGGAGTTCCCGAACCGGCGCGGGCTCCCCTGCAGGATGACGACGTCGGCCGTGCCGGTGCCCGGCAGCGGGCGGGTAAAGACCCTTGGCCGGGTGTAGAGATGGGGGCGGGACACCACGTCGTGCGCGAGCCGGGCAAAGACGATCTCCGCCGCCTTCCGGGTATCGAAGAGGGAGCTCCGGCGTCCGCTCTCGTAGGTGTTGATCGCGTAGGTGTAGACCCTCTCGGTGCCGTGGAGAACGTCGACGGTATACCGGATCATGCCCGGATAGATCTTCCCCAGGTCGTCACGGACGAGCCTGAGCGTGAACGTCCCTTCCGGTGTCTCGATGGTCTGGATCTTCTCCGCCGCGCTCTCGCTCATTACGTGTCACCTCACGCCCGGCCGCCTTCAACATTTCGGGTCGATGAAGCCCCGCTGTTCCGGGTTTTCTGCAGGAGTGCGGGGGCGGGCGTTCGATCCGTCATTACCGTTAATAAGGAATCTGATCCACATGGTATGGTAATTCATGAAGGCGGTTCTGGGTCTTGAAGACGGAACATTTGTTGTAGGGGATGGTTTTGGCGTTGAGGGGACATGTTCCGGCGAACTCGTCTTCACGACGCAGATGACCGGTTACATGGAGGCATTGACTGACCCCAGTTATGCCGGGCAACTTTTGATGTTTACGTATCCCCTCATCGGGAACTATGGTGTAGACCAGCAGAATTTTGAGAGCCCGAAGGTTCACGCGCAGGGCTGCGTCGCGCGTGAGATCGCACGCGTGCCCGCGGCACGACCCTCGGTTGCAGAATATTTTGAAGAAAACGGCCTTTTCGGGATATCGGGCGTCGATACCCGCAGCCTGACGATAAAGACCCGGATGGTCGGCACGCTCAGGGCATCGCTCATCGTCGGCAGCGACGACGGGGACGAGGCGGTCAGGCGCGCCCGGGCCATCTCCCCGATCGGTGACGTCGACCTCATCGGGGATGTCTCCTGCCCTGAGCCCTACCGGATCGCCGGTCCCGGAAAGCGGATCGCCGTCATCGATCTCGGTGTGAAGCGGCACATCCTTGAGAGCCTCGGCCACCGGGGCGCGGATATCCACGTCTTCCCGCACACCGCCGCACCGGACGAGGTGATGGCGGCAGAGCCCGACGCACTCTTCATCAGCAACGGTCCCGGCGACCCGAGGAGGGCGACGCACGCCATCCGGTGCGTCCGGGATCTGACCGGCGAGGTGCCGGTCATCGGGATCTGCATGGGCATCCAGGTCGCCGCCCTCGCGCTCGGCGCCGAGACCTACAAGATGAAGTTCGGACACCGGGGGACGAACCAGCCGGTCCGTTACAAGGACGGGAGCATCTACATCACGACGCAGAACCATGGGTTCGCGGTGGACGAAGAGACCCTGCCCGAGGGATGCGCGGTCTCGTACCGGAACGTGAACGACGGCTCGGTCGAGGGGTTCGAGAACCGCGATCTTGCCGTCACCTGCGTCCAGTTCCACCCGGAGGCGCACGGCGGCCCCCGGGATACGGAGATGCACTTCTTTGACCGCATATACAGGGAGATTCCATAATGCCGAAGAAATCTCATATCAAGAAAGTTCTCATCATCGGTTCCGGCCCCATCCAGATCGGGCAGGCGGCCGAGTTCGACTTCTCGGGGTCGCAGGCCTGCCGCGCGCTCCGGGAGGAGGGTGTCGAGGTCGTCCTCGTCAACTCGAACCCCGCGACGATCCAGACCGACCCCGATACGGCGGACGTCATCTACATCGAGCCGCTGAAGGCCGAACTCATCGCGAAGATCATCGCAAAAGAGAAGCCTGACGGGATCCTGAGCGGCATGGGCGGCCAGACCGGCCTCAACATGACCGCGGAACTCGCGGAGATGGGTGCGCTCGAGGGCGTCGAGATCCTCGGGACGCCGCTCGAGGCGATCTACCGGGGCGAAGATCGGGAACAGTTCCGCGACCTGATGAACGCCATCGGCGAACCCGTTCCGAGGAGCATGATCCTCGAGCACATGAACCAGATCGACGAGGCGATCCGCGAGGTCGGTCTCCCGGCGATCATCAGGCCGGCATATACTCTCGGCGGCTCCGGCGGCGGCGTGGCGCACACGCCCGAGGAGATGCGGCGGATATGCGAGCTCGGGCTCGCCCGATCCCGGATTCATCAGGTGCTGGTCGAGGAGAGCGTCGCCGGGTGGAAGGAGATCGAGTTTGAGGTGATGCGGGACGCGGCCGATACCTGCATCATCGTCTGCGGCATGGAGAACGTCGACCCGATGGGTATCCACACCGGCGAGAGCGTCGTCGTCGCGCCCATCCTCACCCTGCGTGACGACGAGTTCCAGACGCTCCGGACCGCCGCGATAAAGATCATCCGGGCGCTCGACGTCCAGGGCGGATGCAATATCCAGTTCGCCTACAAAGACGGCGATTACCGGATCATCGAGGTGAACCCCCGGGTCTCGCGGTCGTCCGCGCTCGCCTCCAAAGCGACCGGCTACCCGATCGCCCGGGTCGCGGCAAAGATCGCGATCGGGCTCCGGCTCGACGAGATCATGAACACCGTGACCGGCGTCACCCCGGCATCCTTCGAGCCTGCAATCGACTACGTGGTGGTGAAGGTGCCGCGGTGGCCGTTCGACAAGTTCAAGTCGGCGGACCGAACGCTCACGACGGCCATGAAGAGCACCGGCGAAGTGATGGCGATCGGGCGGACGGTCGAGGAGGCGTTCAAGAAGGCGCTCCGGTCGCTCGACAACGATATGCAGCAGCACACGAACCCGAGCGAGATCCGGATGATCCTTACGTCCCCGACGGACGAGCGGTTCGGGTGCCTCTTCGATGCCTTCCGCGAGGGGTTCACGGTCAGGGAGATTGCCGAACTCACGGCGATCACGCCGTTCTTCCTCGAGAAGATCAAGAACATCGTGGATCTCGAGCGGAAACTCGAGACCGATTTCGAACCGGAGGATGTCAGGGTCGCCCGGCGCTCTGGGTTCTCGGACGAAGATCTCCTGGCACTGACGAAGAAGACCGCCGGCGAGATCGAGGCGCTCGGAGGAACCCCGACCTACAAGATGGTGGACACCTGCGCCGCCGAGTTCCCGGCGACGACGCCCTACTTCTACTCCACCTGGGAGGAGGGGTGCGAGCTCGTCCGGGACAGCGCGAAGAAGGTGCTGATCCTCGGTTCCGGGCCGATCCGGATCGGGCAGGGGATCGAGTTCGACTACTGCACCGTTCACGCGGTGATGGCGCTTCGCGAAGAGGAGGGGATCGAGGTCCATATCGTCAACAACAACCCCGAGACGGTCTCGACCGATGCCGACACTTCCGATCGGCTCTTCTTCGAGCCGATGCAGCTTGAGGACGTCATGAACATCCTCAAGAAGGACGACTACTACGGTGTTATGGTTCAGTTCGGCGGCCAGAACTCGGTGAACCTGGCCGTGCCGCTGGAAGCGGAGATCAGGCGTCTCGATCTCCCGACGAAGATCCTCGGCACGTCGCCCGACGCCATGGACGCGGCGGAAGACCGCGACCGGTTCAGCCGGCTTCTCACCCGGCTCGAGATCCCGAGCCCGGCGAACAGTTCCGCCTACTCGGAAGAGGAGGCGCGGGAGATGGCCGGGGAGATCGGCTACCCGGTGCTGGTCAGGCCGTCCTACGTCCTCGGGGGCCGGGCGATGGAACTCGTCCACGACGAGGCCGAACTCGAGAGTTACATCAAGGAGGCCGTCCGGGTGAGCCGGAAACACCCGGTGCTGATCGACTCCTTCCTCCAGAACGCCGTCGAGATCGATGTCGACGCGGTCTCGGACGGGACGGACGTCCTGATCGGCGGCATCATGGAGCACATCGAGTGGGCCGGCGTCCACTCCGGCGACTCGGCCTGCGTCATACCGCCGCAGTCCCTCACGCCCTCGGTGATCGCGCGGGTGCGGGACTACACGAAGAAGATCGCTCTCGGCCTCGGGGTCGTCGGCCTGATCAACATCCAGTATGCCGTTAGAAACGACGTGGTCTATGTCCTGGAGGCGAACCCGCGTGCGAGCCGGACGGTGCCGTTCGTCGCGAAGGCGACGGGCATCGCGCTCGCGAAGATCGCGGCGAAGGTGATGGTGGGCCGGAAACTTGCCGATATGGGTGTCGCCGAGCCCGAGATCGAGCACGTCGCGGTCAAAGAGGTGCTCCTGCCCTTCAACAAGCTCCCCGGCGTCGACACCGTCCTCGGGCCGGAGATGAAGAGCACCGGCGAGGTGATGGGCATCGATTACGACTTCGGTCGTGCCTACTACAAGGCATGCACTGCTGCAGACAACACCCTGCCGACGACCGGCAACGTCTTCATCTCGGTGACGGACGAGCAGAAGGAGGAACTCCTGCCGGTCGCCCGGAAACTCCGGGAACTCGGCCTCTCGCTGTATGGGACAAGCGGGACGGTCGACTTCCTCACCCAGAACGGTGTCGAGGCAAACCTTGTGCGGAAGGTTCAGGAAGGCTCCCCGAACGTCATCGACGCGATGCGTTCCGGCAGCATCCGGCTGATCATCAACACCCCGGCGGACAAGGCGTCCCGGCAGGATCACATCCAGATCATGCGGGCCGCCGTCGATTACGGCATACCCTACATCACCACCCTCCAGGCGGCGCGGGCGGCGGCGATGGCGATCGACGCCATCAAGCGGGAGGAGATTACTATCGAGCCGCTCGGGCATTACCACGGGCTGATGTAATGCGCCTCTCGCGCACTCTTTTTTCTACCGGGTTTTGCGCGCGATTACTCTATTCCTGATAGTGCTGCCTGATTCTATTGCTGTCCCATCTTGCGAGATTTTTCGCAGATTTTCCTGTAATTTCGCCGTTGGCCCAATATGTATATCTGCGTTGTGAACGGCCTCTTGCCGAGAGCACGGGGAGCCTCTGAAGAAGAACCGTGGACGGCTTCCCACTGGCTTCGCACCTTCGGTGCTCTAGCTCCGGTTCTCGAAGACCTCCGGCCTTCTCGAACTCCTGTCCTAAGGACAGTCGTTCTCCGAACCATCGCCTATCGCCATGACTGCCCCCGCCCCGAGGTGTGGGGTGCGACGGGCCATAGGGCCGGAGCATGAGCACCGTAGGTGCGAATGAGGAGCGCGAAGCGCGGGCGGGGTGGGGGCAACAGTTAGAGGCTTACATGGTAGAGACAGGGGAGGGGGCAGGCCCCCCTTCCCACCTGACGGTGGTCGAGCTCTGCTCCTTCGGAGCATCGCACTCCCCGTCGGCCCCTTCCCCAATGGCGATAAACGATGCGTGCCCGAAGGGCAGGCGGAGTTCGAGCACCAAAGGTGCGAGTCTCCCACGGTCCACAGTATGGGAGAACCTGGAAATGTAAAGGGTCCCGGCTCGCTCCCTGGATAAGGCTTTCCGCCAGGCTAGCACCAGGAGGTGTTCGAACCCTGTTCCTGTCGAAACATCGTTTATCGCCATGGCTGCCCCGCTCCTCAGGAAGGGGAGGAGGCCGAAGGCCAGGGCAGGTGAGTACCACCAGATAACAAACCGGCAGAGTATGCGAAGCGTTTAGAGCGAGTTGGAAAAAAAGAGAGGGTTATGCGTTCCCGAGCCAGACGTCGACCTTGTCGCGGTTGGCATCGATCCACTTCTGCGCGGCTTCCTCTTCGGACATGCCGCCCTCGATATCGGTCATGACCAACGCGATGTCCTCGGCAGTCCACTCGAACCGCTCAAGGATGGCGTAGGCCTCCGGGTCGTCTTCCGCCAGACCCTGGCGCGCGAGAGTCACGACGTCCTCGGCCCCGCCGTAGACGCCCTTCGGGTCTTCGAGGAACTTGAGGTCGAAGCGGCCGAACTTCCAGTGCGGCGACCATCCGGTCACCACGACCCACTCCTCGCCGCTGATGGCGGAGGAGAGCTCAGCCGCCATGCCGGCGCTGCTGCTTGCAACCAACTCGTAGTTGAGATCGTACTCATCGATGGCCTGTTCGGTCCGGGTCATGATGCCCGCACCGGGCTCGATGCCGACGATCCTGCCGTCGAACTGGTCCGAGACGTCGTTCATCTCCTCGATCGAGTCGATGGTCACGTAAGTCGGGACGACAAGCCCGATCCGTGCCGCGCCGGGGATGTTTTCATTGACGTAATCGATCTGGTCGCCGTACTGCTCCCAGTAGTGCGCATGGGTGTGCGGGAGCCATCCGGTCGTCGTGAAGTCGACGTCTCCGCTGGCGAGCGCCTGGAAGAGCGGTCCTGCGTCGACTGCGACCATTTCGACATCGTATCCCGCTTCTTCAAAGACCTGCTTCATCACGTTGCTGCTGGCAATTGCACAGTCCCACGTGACGTAGCCGATGCTGACCTCCTTTGCCTCAGTTTCCGTACCGGTGCATCCGGCGGAGAAGAGGGAGAGTGTCAGGATTAAGCCTGTCAGTGCGAGCAGGCTTCCAATTTTTCGAACCATATTTCACCTCGTATGTTTTTACCGCCTTCTGGGGCGGGTTGCATTCAGAACCCGGCTGTGTGGGGTTCCGGTTTCTCACGAACTTGTCCGGGACGGCGATTCGCCGATGACCTGGATATCGAGCAGAGGTGGCGGTAGATGCCACTCCTGGCGTGTTTGCACCCCAGGGCAAAAAGGCCCGTTTTTGACCGGTTCAACGTATGGACTTAACCTTATTTAGGTTTTACGGGTTCCGTTCGTCGAACGGAGCCCGCTTGAAACTGGATTTTAAAGTATGTGCAGCCGGGAAATGATCCTCGATGCGCAGGCAGCATCGCCGTTCTGCCGTTGTCCGGTGTCCGGGAAGTTCGCGAAAAAATGTGGGACCCGATCCGCTTTTCCCGGTCACGACCTCTCATTGTGCTGCGGCACGAGGTTCTGGGTGATCCGGTCGAGGATGATCGCGATGATCACGATGGCAAGCCCCGCCTCGAACCCCCCGCCGATATCCACTCGCTGGATGCCCACGAGCACCTGGTAGCCGAGCCCTCTGGCACCGATCATCGATGCGATGACGACCATGGAGAGGGCGAGCATGATGCACTGGTTCACCCCCGCCATGATGGTGGGAAGCGCAACCGGGAGCTGCACCTTGAGGAGTTTCTGCCGGGGCGTCGAGCCGAACGCGTCCGCGACCTCGATCAGTTCGATCGGCACCTGCCGGATCCCGAGGTTGGTGAGGCGCAATGCCGGCGGTATCGCGAAGACGACCGTTGCGATGGTGCCCGGCACGTTCCCGATGCCGAAGAAGATCACGGCGGGGATGAGGTAAACGAACGAGGGCATCGTCTGCATGAAGTCGAGGATCGGCCGGAGCGCTGCATTGAGCGCGTCGCTTCCTGCGGCCGCGATACCGAGCGGGATCGATATCGCGAGCGCGACGATCGTCGAGACGAGGACGAGCGCCAGGGTGAGCATGGCCAGGCTCCAGAGCTGGAGATCCCAGATCAGCAGCAGGCCGAGCGCGGTAAGCCCTGCCAGCTTGATGTCGCGCCGGGTGACGAACCAGACCAGCACGCTTATCAGGACGATCAGGATCGGTGCCGGTATGGCGATCAGGATGCTCTGAAACCCGCCGATGAGGAACCCGAGCCCTCCGCTGATGGCATCGAGCAGCCAGCCGAAGTACTGCTCGATCCAGTAAACGAGCACTTCGACGGCATCTCCCACGGGGAGTTTAGGAAGTTGCATTGATATCCTCCCCCTTTCGTGCCAGAGCAGCAAGGATGGCGCCACGCGATATGACACCCCTGAGCCTGCCGGTATCGTCCACCACCGCCACAGGATAGGGGCTCTCGACGATCAGCGAGATGATGTCGGAAAGCGATGCATCGGGAGCCACGACGGGAACGTCGGTGATGAGCACTTCCTGTAATTCCTTGCCCTTCTTGACGGCTCCGGCAGCAGCTTCGAGCGTCACCAGGCCCCTGAGCAGGCGCTGACGGGTGACCACGAATACCCCTGTAATATCGTGCTCCTCCATGAGGTGCAGGGCCACCCTCGGGCCCGCGGTGCACTGGGCGACCGGCTCGGGGCGCCGCATCACGTCGCTTGCCGAGAGAACCCTCGTGAGGTCGACGTCGGCGACGAACTTCTCGACGTAGGCGTTCTCGGGGTTCGTCAGGATCTCCTCCGGCGTGCCGATCTGCACGATTGCGCCGTCCTTCATCAGGGCGATCCGGTCGCCGAGTTTCAGGGCCTCGTCGAGGTCGTGGGTGACGAAGATGATTGTCTTGCCGAGCCGCTGCTGGAGGTCCAGCAGTTCGTCCTGCATGTCCCTGCGGATAAGGGGGTCGAGAGCGCTGAACGCCTCGTCCATCAGGAGTACATCCGGGTCGCTGGTGAGCGCGCGGGCGAGCCCGACACGCTGCTTCATGCCGCCGGAGAGCTCCCCGGGCATGCTCGCCCCGTAGCCCCCGAGCCCCACCATCTGGAGCACTTCCTCGGCTTTCGCGTGCCGTTCTTCCGCCGGGACGCCCTGGATCTCGAGGCCGAAAGCGACGTTGTCGAGAACCGTTCGATGGGGGAGGAGAGCGAAACCCTGGAAGATCATCCCGAGTTTGCGTCGCCGGGTCGTCCGGAGTTCTTCATGGCCCATGCCGACGATGTCCTCGCCGCCGATCAGTATTTCGCCCTCGGTGGGGTCGATGATTCGGTTGATGCAGCGCAGGAGCGTCGATTTCCCGCTCCCGGACAGCCCCATCAGGACGAACGTCTCGCCCGGCATGACGTCGAACGAGACGTCATCGAGGGCCAGCGTCGAGCCGGTCTCCTCGTAGATCTCCTGTTTCGAGCGGCCTGTTCTATGGAGTTCCAGTGCCTTTTCCGGGTCCTGCCCAAATACCTTGGTCAGGTCCCTGACGCTGATTATTGGTTGTAATGATCTTGTGTACTCTATGGGTATCTCCTCAAAAATGACGGACCCCTCCAGCTTCACGATTTCTATGTTATCTGCTTTATAATTTCGGGTTCCTTAAAATCCGCTTACTTTTGGACGGTTTTTAATTTTTGGGCCATTTTGATGTTTTTTAAACGCTGGGCTGTATGAATGCCCCTTATCCCGTGATTTATCTATAGTGTGCCGACTATTTTCTATATAGTGCTCATTCTTCCGGATCCCGGGATCTCCTCCCCGGCCCCCGGTGACCTCCGGCCGCGCAGACAGGCGCCGGGGTTACCCGGTCGTTGCGGCAGCGCCTCCGGGGCCTTCGCGCCCTACCCTTCGGCACCTGGAAAAACAGGGGTGGTCGGGATTCCTGTCGGTGCGTCCGTCCATACCATTTCTTTTATTGGGTGAAAGGTCATATCAATGTAGATTACTCCAGTCTGCCGTTAGGCAGGGAGGAACGCGGAGATCAGTACCATGGAAAAGGGAAAAGTCGTCCTAGCATTTTCGGGAGGTCTCGACACCTCCATCTGTATTCCCCTCCTGCGCGAGCACTACGGGTTCGACGAGATCGTCACCGTCGCCGTCGACGTGGGCCAGCCCGAGGAGGAGATCGCCCGGGCAACAGAGAAGGGCCGGATGCTTGCAGACAACCACTACACCATCGATGCGAAGGAGAAGTTCGTAGCGGACTGCCTCTTCCCCTCGATACGAGCGAACGGGTCGTACGAGGGCTACCCGATGGGCACGGCGCTTGCCCGCCCGCTGATCGCCGAGGAGATCGTGAAGGTCGCGAAGCAGGAAAGCGCCTCAAAGATCGCGCACGGGTGCACCGGCAAAGGAAACGACCAGCTCCGGTTCGACTTCATCTTCAGGGCCGCCGGATACGATATCGTTGCGCCGATGCGGGAGATGAACCTGACCCGCGAGTGGGAGATCTGCTACGCACAGGATCACGATATCCCGGTGACGGTGGCGAAGGACAAGCCCTACAGCATCGACGAGAACTGCTGGAGCCGGAGCATCGAGGGCGGCAAACTCGAGGACCCGGCCTTCCACCCGCCCGACGATATCTATGCCTGGACGGTCTCGCCGAAGGATGCTCCCGACGCGATGGAAGAGATCCGTATCGAGTTCGAGCAGGGTGTCCCGGTCGCTCTCAACGGAAAGAAGATGTCCGGTCTTGCCCTGATCCGGGAGCTGAACAGGATCGCCGGAAGGAACGGTGTCGGCCGCAACGATATGGTCGAGGACCGGATCCTCGGCCTGAAGGCTCGCGAGATCTACGAGCACCCGGCCGCGACCGTCCTCCTCGCCGCGCACAGCGATCTCGAACGCCTCGTCCTGACCCGTTCGGAGCTCGCGTTCAAGCGTATCGTCGACGATAAGTGGTCGGAACTCGCCTACATGGGGCTCGTGCACGAACCGCTCTTCTACGCGCTCAACGCGTTCATCGACAAGACGCAGGAGCGGGCGAACGGCACCGTGGACGTCGGCCTCTACAAGGGCAGCGTGAAGGTGCTCGGACGGAGCTCGGATTCCGCGCTCTACTCCGACGATCTGGTGTCCTTCGACTCGACGACGCTCGACCAGAACCACGCCGTCGGGTTCTCGAATTACTTCGGCCTGCAGGCTCGCCTGCTCAAAAATCTCAAGAAGTGTTGAAGAGGTGCCTAGAGCACCTTCTTCCCGGCTTCTTTTCCCGGCGTGCACTCGAAGACGTCGGTGATCTTGATGACGATGAGCGACTTCGCCGGGTACTGGTGGCCCTTCGTCCTCACCTGGTCGCGGAACTTCTCGTAGTCGGGGCCGGACGTCTTGATCTCCGTGTCCCCCTTCACCTGGAAGCAGCGCTTGGTCTCCTGGTCGTAGAAATAGAGCGCCGTGACAGGGTTCTCTTTGAGGTTTTCAAGCGTCTTTACCATGTAGTTGTCCATGATCCAGATGGTGTCGTCGGCGACGAGCTGGATCGATGCCATCGGCGCCACGTTCGGAACGCCGCTCTTTGAAGCGGTGGCCATCGGCATGACTTTGGTCTTCGTAAATATCTCCTTAATCTCACCTGAAAGCGCAACCATACGGTTCACCTCTCCCTGGAAGCGGAACGGGCGCGACGAAGCGCCGGAACCCATCCGGTAATGTGGTTATCCGTGTTAGCGATATATAAGCGCTCTGCCGGAACCGGCAGTGCCGGCCGTTCGGTGGTGATCCGTGACGACGGCGAAAGCGATCTTTCGCACGGTGCGGGGAGGCCGGAGGCGTAACGGCTTCTCACGCTCCTCCCGCCTGCACGGCAAAGACCAGACCCTCGTCAAACTCCCGGCCTCGAACCCGGGCGCCAGACATCTCCCGAATCAATAAATCCTGCTGGAGAAGCCGAGATAGCGTCCCGGGAACAGGAAGGTGAGGTTCCTCAGCGATTTTCTCCCTCTCCGGGTCACGGGAACCGTATGGAATCATGGAAAGGTATAAAGTGGGAGACGGGGAAACGACTACTATGTGTGCCCGCTTTTTGGAGCGCTTTTTCAAACCTACACCTCACATCGTCGAAAGCCCCCCTCCGCCGTCGCTCTCGCACGGGGCGGGCGCGGGTGTTCCCGAGTACCGGGTGAAGCCCTATTTTATCGTGGCGTCTGTTGAGATGGGCAATACCACGACAAAGTGCATCCTGACCGGCACGAACCTGGAGACGGGCAGGTCCTATGTCATCAACAAGACCGTGACCATGAGCCGCGACGTCCGGCCGCCAAAACCGGGCGAGACGATCTTCGGGGCGACCCTGGACGGCACGGAGTTGACGCGGGAGTCGGTCACGGAACTGGTGCGCGACACCCTGATCCAGTGCCACAAGGAGGCTCACCTGAGCATCAAGGACGACCTGGACTTCGTCGTCAGGAGCACCGGCGTCGTGGCGGCGATGGACTCTCCCGACCAGGTCGGGGACTTTGTCATTGCTCTTGCAAACGGCTGCCTCGAAGCAGGCGTTCCCCCGCGGAAGATGACCCCGCCGATGTCGATCGACAACCTCCCGCCGAAACTCCGGCAGTTCTCGTTCGCCGATAAAGTGGTCTTCGTCGGTGCGGTGGCCGGCGTCGTGCCGCCGGTCGGGTGCACCGGCGTCGAGATGGTGGCAAACGAGATGGAAGGCGAGCTTGCGATGGCAGGCATCAAGGAGGGCGCAAAGTGGACGCCGGTCGACTTCCGGAACCCCTGCATATCCATCGACTTCGGGACGACGCTCGACGGCCGGATCACGAGCGACGTCGCCCGCGATGACCCGAACCCGTTCGCCCAGACGACCGGGAACTTCTGCGGGCTCGCGGGCGCCATACCGGACGCGATCGTCCGGGGCACCGGGCTCGTGAAGGAGCAGACAGGAACCGCGCTCGACCTCTTCGGCGACCACAGTATCAAGGGCGCGTTCGGGGGCAGGAAGCGTTCCGTCGTCGATGACTACGTCGACCGCTGCCACGAGCACATCGACATCCGGATCGTCCCTCCCGACCGGACGAGATTCGGGCGGGTTCCGGTCTGCGCCGACGTGGCCGACAAGTCTGGCGTCGCCCTCATCGGGTGCGACTCGGGCGTCAACGGCAGCGGTATGCCCGCGCTCGAGGAGATCGGGCAAGAAATCCACGAGAAACACGGCATGGCGATGCTGACCGAGGTCGTCGACCGGGTCTGCGCGAGGATGGCGCTCCGGCTCATCGACGTCGCCGTCGAGAGAGAGATGGTGCCGCCGAACTCGTCGATCGGGTTCACCGGGCGTGCGGCGATATCGGGGAGGAAGCCCGAGTACATCCTCGCGGGCATCACGGAACGAAACCTCTACGACACCCCGAACGACCACCTGGTCTTCGTGGACGACGGCCTTGCCCGGGGAGCGGCACTGATGGGCCGGTGCATGAACTCACTCGGGAAACCGAAGGCTCCGCTCGGCGGTGTGCGGGGAGGGCCATGTATTATGTCCCGCCGGATCAAAATAGGAAAGTAGGATCTGGTGAACCATGGCTGAAGAAGAACTCTACGATATGCTCGTTCCCCCCGGTGTGCCGCGGAGGATGATCTACGACGTTGCCGAGAAGTACGACGTCGAAGTGGTGCGCCGGCAACAGAGGCTGTCGTTCGCGAACATGGACGGAGACGCACGGGAACTGATTGCGTTCCGCGGGAAGAGAGAGGTCGTCGAAGAGGTGCAGAAGTACCTTTTTGAGCAGCTCAAAGAGTTCGTCGCGGAATAACGACATCTTTTTTTCCCGGTTTTAAGCCGGGGAGTTCCGGGGCGGGGTATGAGTGCTGCTCGGGGAGACCGGGCGGTGGTTGGAGGAATGTTTGTCATACCTGGACTCTTCTCAGGAGTTTCGGGGCCTTCCTGATGGCAAAATCTCGTCCAGGGATTTTTAGGGTTCTATTCGTATTGGAGTATTGCCTACTCCCATACGCAACTCTCCAGGGAACTGTGCACCTAAGGGTGCTCACACTCCTGCTCGAAGCCTAACAATTTCTCAAACTCCGGACATTGTCCGTCGGGCTCAGGAACGTTGCACCTTCGGCCAGTCACACTCACGTCTCGTTCTTGGGAGACCGCTTACCCCTATGCACGGATTTCTTGGGGATATCGCCACAGGGGGAGGGGCTGACGGGGAGGGGGGGTGCAGCCCCCCTCCCCTGTCTCTACCTGGTTTGAGGACACCGCTAACCCCCACCCCGCCCGGCCTTCGGCCTCCTCCTCCGCACCTTCGGTGCTCATGCTCCGGCCCTATGGCCCCGTCGCACCCCGCCCCGGGGGGCGGGGGCAGTGCGTGGCGATATCCCCACGGTCCAGTGTCCCGGGATTTCTCACGGTTAGGGCCGTATATTCGAGTTTGAGGCGTTATCTGGTTTCGAGCCACAACGATGCGTCAGAAATGGAACTAGATTACTACAAGGTGCGAGTTGCACAGTCCGCTAAAAATCCCTGGACGGGCTCCCCCACCGGGGAACCCTATGGCTTCCGGCCGGAGAGAGCCCACAACCGATCTCACCCATCGAACCCCGGGCGGATCGGCCGCGGAGATGTTTCAATCGACCGACGCCATCCCGCCCGCGATCAGCCGCACGAGGAGCGCCTTCTGCGCGTGGAGCCGGTTCTCGGCCTGGTCCCAGACGATGCTCTGCGGCCCTTCCATCACCTCGTCGGTGATCTCCTCGCCCCGGTGGGCGGGGAGGCAGTGCATCACGAGAGCGTCGGGGGACGCCTGCGCAAGGAGGCGGGAGTCTATCGTGTAGCCTTTGAGCGCCTGTAACCGCTCGGCACGCTCCTGTTCGTCGCCCATGGAGACCCAGATGTCGGTGTAGAGGACATCCGCGTCCCTGACCGCTTCATCCGGGTCTGTGACGACGGTGACCTTTCCTCCCGCCGCCCGTGCCTGGTCGACGATCTCGTCCCTCGGCCGGTAGCGCGGGGGGCTGGCAACCGCAATCTCCATCCCGGTCAGGGCGGAGGAGAGGAGCCACGAGTTGCAGACGTTGTTGCCGTCCCCGACCCACGCGAGTTTCAGGCCGTGGAGATCGCCGAACCGCTCGCTGAGGGTCATGATGTCGGCCAGCACCTGGCACGGGTGCAGGCGATCGGAGAGGCCGTTGACGACCGGAACATTCGCGTAGCGGGCGAACTCCTCGATGGCGGCGTGACTGTAGGCGCGGATCATCACCGCATCGACGTAGCGGGCAAGCACCCGTGCCGTGTCCCGGATCTCCTCGCCCCGTCCGAGCTGCATATCCTGGGGATTTAAGAAGAGCGCGTGGCCGCCGAGATCGGACATCCCCACCTCGAACGAGACCCGGGTGCGGGTGGACGCCTTCTCGAAGATCATCCCGAGGCTCTTGCCTCTGAGGAATTCGTGTGCGGTTCCCGCAGACTTCAGCCTCTTCAGGCGCACTGCGTCGGCAACGATGCTCTCGAGTTCGTACTCGCCGATATCGAGGATCGAGAGAAAATCCTTCTTCATAAAATCTCCCTCATGTGCTGGCACCTCTTCTCGAGGATCTCGGGTGTGCCGATGTCCCTGCGGTGAAAGACGCTTCCCGAGACGGAAGATGCCGCTTTCTCGGCTATCGCTTCGGCCTCCTCGAGCGTCTCGCCCCTCCCGACGAACGCGAGCGTCCGTGACGTCAGGGTGTGGAGCGTCCCGTCCCGCTCCTCGACGCTTGCGTAATACAGCAGGGCGTCGCCGTAGTCGCCGAGGGTAAGCGGTTCGTTCGCCCTCGGCGCATCCGGGTAGCCCTCGGGGACGAGGTACTTGCAGACCGTCGCCTTCTTCGCGAACCGGACGTGCGACGGCGCAAGATCGCCCTCGATGATGTGGCCGACGATCCCGGCAAAATCCGATTCCAGGAGCGAAAGAACGTTCATGGCCTCGGGGTCACCGAACCGGGCGTTGAACTCGATGACTTTCGGGCCTTCGCGGGTGTTCATGAACTGGCCGTAGAGGATTCCCCGGTAGGGCGTCCCCTCTGCCCGCATGGCCGCGACCGTGTCTGTCATGATCCGGAGGGCTTTCTCGTAGTCCCGGCGGGAGACGAAGGGGAGCATGTGATCTGCCAGGGAGTAGGAGCCCATGCCGCCGGTGTTCGGTCCCACGTCCCCTTCGTAGGCACGCTTGTGGTCCTGCACGAGCGGCATGGGTATCAGGTGCTCGCCGTCGACGAACGCCTGGAGGGTAAACTCCTCCCCCACCAGCCGCTCTTCCAGGACGACGCTTCCCCCGATCTCCCGGGCGTACTCGACCGCCCCCGCCACATCGACGTGTTCGCCCATGATGCGCACGCCCTTCCCGCCGGTGAGCCCGATGGGCTTGACCGCGAGGTCGCCGTCGTAGGACTCGATGAACCGCCGTGCCTCCTCCGGGTCGCGGCAGACCCGGTACTCCGGGCACCCCGCGATTCCGTGCCGCTCCATCAGTCGGCGGCAGAACGCCTTGTCCGTCTCGATCCGGGCCGCGGCACGCGTCGGCCCGAGAGACGGTATCCCCGCCGCCTCAAGGCGGTCGACGATGCCCGCCTCAAGGGGGGCCTCCGGCCCGATGACTGCGGCATCAACTCCGCAATTGGTGGCGAATGGTATTACTTTCTCGATATTGGTCTCTTTTTCGAGGAGCACCCGCTCCGAGAGCCGGGCAATCCCCGGGTTCTTGCGTGCCATGACAGAAAAAATCTTCGTGTCGCTGTTGCAGGAAAGCGCCCTGGTGATCGCATGCTCCCTGCCACCACCGCCTACAACGAGTACTTTCATATCCATCATATTTGCCCGCTCTTAAAAAATGTTTATCCGTCCAGCAGCTCGCTGACCCGCACAAGTGCAAGAAGAGACGCACCTTTTTCTGCAAGCGCCTCGCGAGCGCCCGCTTCCCGGTCGACGACGGTCACTACCTGGTCGACGTGCGCGCCCGCGGCACGAAGCGCCTCGAGACCGTAGAGGGCGCTTCCTCCGGATGTGGTTACATCTTCGACCAGCAGCACGTTTTTCCCGAGCACGTCGCCGATGATTGTCCCGGCCTTGCCGTGATCCTTCCCCTCCTTCCGGACGACGGCATAAGGCCGGCCGCTCGCGAGCGAGACGGCGACGGCGATCGGTACGGCGCCGACCGCCACTCCGGCGACCATCTCAAATTCCCGGCCTTCGGCAATGGTTTTCCCGATCTCTGTGAGGACGGCGGGATTCGTTGTCGCAGCTTTGATGTCGATGTAGTAAGAACTCCGGGCTCCCGATGCGAGGACGAACTCCCCGAACTCGATAGCCCCGCATTCAAGCAACAGTGTCGCGATTGGGTTTACCATGGTACCTCTTTAACTCCGATGTAATAGCCGATAATGTTCACCACCCGGTGCAGGAGCGGTGTCATGACGACGATCCAGACTGCGATGGGCAAAGTGATGGTTCCGAACAACCACTGGGGGTCGAAGATGAGAATCAGCAGGAAGGAACCGACGACCAGGTCGTACTGGTCGGCCAGGAACCAGGATTCTCCCCGATCCTTACCCAGTCTCCGCTTCAGGAAACTTTTAGCGAGATCACCGAGGAGCGCGCCGGTTGCAAGGAGGGTGACGGAGAGGAACGTCTGCTGGGGGAGAGCACTCAGGCTGAACGCGGTGGCTGCCCAGATCTCGATGAGACCCACCAGCACACCCGAGACTACGCCACCGAAGAATCCCCGGTACGTCTTTCCGTCGCCGAAGACCCTTCTCCCGTCGGAGAACGTCCGCCCGAGATCGATGGGCGTCCCGCCGCCGAAGAGTGCAGCCGCCGAATTCGGCACGTATGCCGGAATCATGATCCACAGTGCTGCCAGCCCGGCAAAAATCCAGTAGCCGATGTCTGTACTGATAACTGTCAATATTCAGTACAATCAGTAAATATAAAGATTAAAGTGTCGAAACATGAGATACGAATGAAAGGTGGGCACGGTGAGAGAATGCTGATAAAAAAGACGAAGAGCCTCTGCCCAACATGCGGTCGCGTGCTCGATGCCGATGTCGTTGAGGAGGAGGGACAGGTCTGGCTGGTCCGGACCTGCCCGGAACACGGCGCGTACCGGGGCCTCTACTGGTCCGATGCAGAGATGTACCGGAGATTCGATGCTTACGAGCGTATCGGAAACGGGATCTCGAACCCGCAGAAGGTTGTCTCCCCGGCAGGATGCCCGAACGACTGCGGTGCCTGCGAGAACCACCGGTCGACGACGCTGCTCGCGAACATCGACCTGACGAACCGGTGTAACCTCAACTGCGACTTCTGCTTTGCGAACGCCCGGGCATGTGGTTACGTTTACGAACCGACGTTCGACCAGATCGTCGGGATGCTGCGCATGTTGCGCGAGGAAAAGCCTGTTCCGGCACCTGCCGTCCAGTTCTCGGGAGGCGAGCCGACGATGCGTGACGATCTGCCCGAGATCATCCGGAAGGCAAAAGAACTCGGGATGTCCCAGGTGCAGGTCGCGACGAACGGTATCCGGCTCGCACAGGATCCCGACTACGCCCGGCAGCTCAAAGAGGCCGGGCTCTCCACCGTCTACCTCCACTTCGACGGCGTGTCCCGCGAGACGAACTCGAAACTCGCGAGTGACTGGCGGGCAATAGAGAACTGCGAGAGGATCGGCATGGGAGTGGTGCTGGTGCCTACGGTCATCAGGGGCAGGAACGACCATGAGGTGGGCGCCATCATCAAATACGCCGCCGAGCATATCAAGACCATCCGGGGTGTCAATTTCCAGCCGGTGGCGTTTACCGGGGCCGCAAGCGAGGATGACGTCAGGAACGAACGGATAACCATCCCGGAACTCGCGAAGCGGATTGAGGAGCAGACGGACGGCGTGATCAAGAAGGACTACTTCTACCCGGTGCCCTGTGTCGTCCCGATCTCCGAACTCGTCGAGGCTTATACCGGTAAACCCCAGATCTCGTTCACCACGCACCAGCACTGCGGCGCAGCGACCTATGTCTTCGTCACCGACGAGGGGATGGTTCCGGTCAACAGGATGGTGGACGTCGATGCCTTCTTCGAGTCGGTCGAGAAGATGACGGCGAAACTCGCGAAAGGCGGCTCGCTCAACAAGTACGTGACTCTCGTCGAGGGGGTCAAGGATCTCTACGGCTCCACCAGGAAGGCGGAGCAGAAGAACACCGGGGAATTCGTGAAACTGATAGCAAAGGCTCTCGTGATGCAGAACTTCGAGGCCCTGCGTGAGTTTCACTGGAATGCCCTCTTCATCGGCACGATGCACTTCATGGACCGGTACAACTACGACCTCTCCCGGGTGCAGCGGTGCTGCATCCACTACGCGACCCCCGACGGCCGCCTGATCCCGTTCTGCACCTACAACAGCGGCCCGGTCTACCGCGAGCAGGTCTGGAAAGCCTTCGCAGAGCCCCAGAAGGACGAGTGACCGCCTGCCTTATACGAGATGGGGAGGAGTGACTGCTCGCTCGCACCTAACGGTGCTCAAGCTCGCTTCGCTCGCACTCCCCCCCGGCGGCTTTTTATGTGTACCCTATCTTTTGCGCGAAGTATTGGAGATTGTAACTTCGCTGAATCTGGTGTGGGTGGGGGCTATTGATAGAGCCTTACGCGATAGAGACAGGGGGGATGCTCCTGCCGTCCTGGCAGTCGCGCTCTGGAACATCGCACTCCCCGTCGGCCCCTCTCCCGATGGCGATACCCTCACAGCCCAGTGTACGGGGAGTACCTGGAGAAGAACCATGCACGGCTGCCCACCGGGTATCGCCATGACTGCCCCCGCCCCCTTGGGGGCGGGGGAGGAGGCCGAAGGCCGGGCGGGGTGGGGGTTACAGATATACCGAAGTGGTGGGTGATACCGGGAGAAACCATATGCGATAGAGACAGGGGAGGGGGGCGTGTCCCCCCTCCCCGTCAGCCCCACCCCAGTGGCGATACCCTCACGGTCCACTGCACCGGGGAGATACTGGAAATGTGATGTATGCGCCCCGAACCATGTTTTTTCCACCGGCTATCGCCATGACTGCCCCCTTCCAGCGTGGCGGGGAGGACCGGGCGGATTTCTCCCCCTATAAGGCGGGGGCAAGCTTGGCAAAGGGGGGGTCATCTTCATTCATACAGCATGGACACCCCATCACCCGGCCTCGTGCAAGCGTCACGGAAACGGCAGTTCGTATCCCCCGTCCCCGTCCCGCAGGACGAGGGCGGCGATGGCGAGGTCCTGGATGGCAAGCCCGGTGGAGTCGAAGATTGTAATGGCGTCCGGGGACGACCGCCCCTTCTTCCCGATGACGACCTCGCCGAGGGTTCCCGCGATCCGGGCGGGGTCGTAGTACCCGGTGCCGACCGGGACGTTGACCTCGCCCGAGTGGGTCGCCTGGCCGGGGTCGTCGACGAAGACCTCGGCATTCTCCAGGATCGTGGGATCCAGTTCCTGTTTGCCGGGGGCGTCCGCGCCGATCGCATTGATGTGCGTCCCTTCGTGGATCCAGTCCGCCATCACGACCGGTTTCGTCGACGGCGTCGTCGTGGTCAGCACGTCGCAGTCGCAGGCGCGCTCGATCGGGACGCTCCGGGCATTGTAGTCGGAGTAACGCGCTGCAAAAGCCTCCGCACTCTTCTCAGTCCTGCTCCAGACCAGGATCTCCTCGATCGCGAGCGAGGCAGCCGTTGCCTCGACCTGCGCCTCCGCCTGCCGCCCGGCTCCCACGATCCCGAGGGTGACGGGGTGGCGGGGCGCGAGATACTTCGCCGCAATGGCGCCCGCTGATCCGGTTCGCAGCGCGGTGAGTTCGGTGGCGTTGATGATCGCCGTCGGGATACCGGTTGTTATATCGATGATGACGGTGAGCGCCATGACGGTGGGAAGGCCTCTCGTGCGGTTATGCGGGTGGACGTTGACGATCTTCACCCCGGCAATCTCCTGGGCCGGGAGGTATGCCGGCATCGTCCGGAAATCCCCGCTCTCGACGAACGTCACGTAGACCTTCGGCGGCATCTGAACATTGCCTCTCCCGTGTTCGGCAAAGGCCGCTTCAATCGCCGGGTTCACCTCGGCATACGGCGGGTATCCGGCATGAACCGGGTAATACTTCATAGGGCGATCACCCCGCGAAGGCAGGGTCGCCTCGCCGTTCTCCTCGATCCGATGGAGAGATGCATAGAACTACTCCGGTGGACGGAGATATCAACTGTTTGGTGCGGGGGAATCCGGTTCGTTCATGCGTGTGATCCGGGAAGTCTTGCAGCATGGTAGAAAAAGAGTGCGAGCGGGCTCTCCCGTAAATAGGCCTCGCGTACACCGTCGGTGCGGGTCGCCGGGAGAGAGGGCGGGGAGTGTTGGAACCCCGGCTCTCACTCGGGGTTCTCCTGCATCCCCCGTATCGAGAGCCGGATCAGGCCGAGATTGGCATCCGGCTTCGTAAGGATGCAGAGGGAGAGATCGCCGTAGGGTGCGATGATGAGCTTCCCTGCCGGTGTCTCGAGGATTATCTGGGAGAGGTCGCCCATCTCCATATCGCCGGTGATGCGGGTGCCGGCACGGAGCAGGTCTTCGGCGACCGCGGCCACCTGCTCGAAGTCCGCGGAGCCGAGCGACTGAAGGGCAAACCCCTCGTGGAAGACCGAGACTGCAGCGACGCCCGGCTGCCGCACGATCTGGTCGAGGCAACTCGTATCCACCGACCCTATCCGGGAAGAAGGCTTTGCGCCGCCCTCGCTGATCAGGCACCCCGCCTCGCTGGAGGCTTCCCGGGCCGCCTCGGTTTCCTCGCCCGTGTAGGCGATGAGTTCCGAATCGAGCGACGGCCGTTCAAACAGGTAACTGTAAGCTTCGTCTCCGCTGAGCAGCAACCCTTTGCCGCTGTTCTCGAACGCGGCTCCGTATGGCTTCCCGTTCTGAACCAGAACGAAACCGGTTCCTCCGGGTTCGCTGATGCGCACCGCTCCGGTGAAGTGAGGGCTGATCGAAGCAAGGGCCGAGAGAGGCCCCTGCAGTCGTCCGAGTGAGATGCCGTCGGGTAGCATCGTCTCACAGAGCAGCGATAATCCGATCTCTGTTCTTCTTCAGTTCGTAGCGGATTCTCCCGACATTAACGTTCGCGTTCGCCACAATGGCGATCAGCTCGTCCTCCGAGAGCGGGGAGAGCAGGATGGGGCCGTTCTCCAGTTCGATGAGCATCTGGTTCATCTCGCCCTTTCCGAGTTCGTCGCTCATGGCTTCGGACGTACCCATGCCTGTCGATGCCATGGCACCCAGGGCCTCGACGTCCACGTCCCCGGCAACGACGCTCTCGATCACAAAGCCGTCCCGCCCCGCCACGACTGCGGCGGTAACCCCGTCAAGTTTCAGGAATTCTCCCAGGATCTGTTTTAGCATGTTTTATCTCCTATGTTCTCCGAACGCACTCGATCTTGAGGGGCATTCTCCCGATCGCGTGCGTCGCGCACGAAATACAGGGGTCATACGCCCTGATGATCATCTCGATCCGGTTTGCTGCCCCATCGGTCAACGCTCCGTTCTCCACCACCCGGCGTGCCATATCCTCCACGCCGCGGTCCATCCCGTAGTTGTTCTGGCAGGTCGCCACGATCAGGTTGCACCGCTCGATGATACCGTTTTCATCGACGGAATAGTCGTGGATCAGGGTTCCCCGGGGCGCTTCGATGATCCCGACACCCCGGCGGTTCACGACCGCTCCCACCGGCGTCCGGATGTCTGATCCGGTGATGCCCGGGTCGGAGAGCAACTGGACGGCCCGCTCGCACGAGGCGATGAACTCGATGTAGCGCGCCAGGTTGTATGCCAGCGTGGCCTGGGTGACGGTGCCGAACCGCTCGCGGTACTCCGCGAGAGCGGCGTCCGCGTGCTCCGTGCCCATCTTCTGCACGATGTTGAGCCGGGCGAGCGGCCCGACCCGGTAATAGTCTCCGCCTTTGAACCGGGCGAACTTCAGGTACGACCAGTCCTCCGAGTACTCCTCGATGAAGTTCGTGTAGTCCTGACCCGAGAACGAACCGAGCTGACCGCCGTCCGGCCCGAGCATCATAGCAGGCCCTTCGTAGGTCGAGTAGACCCCGTTGTTGGCCATGCCCAGGAAACCGGTCGTTACGGCCCCGAACTCCATATCGACGCCGTCGAGGAGACCGCGAGCGAGATCCCATCCTTCACGCGCGATCCCGAGCGCCTCATTCGCCATGGTGGCGAGTTCTGCTCTCTTTCCTTCCGTGAGCGCCGTCGACATCCCGCCGGGCAGCGCGTTAGACGGGTGGATGGGTTTGCCGCCGACCGCTTCCGTCAGGCGCTGACCGAACTTCCGGACCGCGATCGCCTTCTTCGCGAGATCCGGCGAGTGGCGGGCAAGCCCGATGACGTTCCGCGTCTCTGCCGGTGCGTCGTGGCCCAGGATGAAGTCCGGAGCCGCGAGCATGAAGAAGTGAAGGGCGTGGGAGTGGATGAACTGCCCGATGCTCAGGAGTTCCCGGAGTTTCTTCCCGGTCGCGGGCGGTTCGACGCCGAAGATCTGGTCGGTCGCCTTCGCTGCGGCCAGGTGGTGTGCCGAAGGGCATATCCCGCAGATGCGGGGCGTTATACGGGGTGCTTCCCCAATCGAAGCGCCGATAAGGAACTTCTCGAACCCCCTCAGTTCCACGACCTGGAAGTGGGCCGAGTCGACCTGCCCCTGGTCGTTGAGGTAGATCCTGACGCCTGCATGACCCTCGATCCGGGTCACCGGGCTGATTGTGATCTCTTTCATCTGCTCCTCTCCTTTACCAGATCCCGGATCTTTGAGTTCTCCTTGTCCTCCATGATCAGGCTCCCGATAGTGAAGGCGTACATCGTGTGTGCGACGTCGTAGAGTTCCTTCTCCACCTCTTTCTGCGGCTTACCGGTGAGATCCGAAATTCTCCGCGCCATCATGCCGTAGATGTCCCGGCAGGGCTCACGGAGGATATCGAGCGAGGGGCCGTTGCACCCGTGGCACGGGATGTTGTTTTTGGGGCACGACGCACCGCATCTCCCGAAGGTGACGCTCCCGAGGCAGAGGTAGCCCTGCCCGAGCAGGCAGTGTTCGCGGTCGGGAACGCCCTCGTGCCGATGCTTGAGCGTCCAGCTCTCGACCGGTCCCATGATCCTGTCGCATTCCGAACAGACGGACTTGCGCGAGAGTTCGAGGGTGTCTCCCGCGATCATTGCCGGGATGATCTGCTTTAAGAACGCCTCTTTCGGCGGGCAGCCCACGATGTAGTAATCGATCTTCACGAGGTCGCCCACCGCGAACGCCCGGTAGAGGAACGGCGGCACGTCCGTCGGGATAACCCCGTCGGGCTTCGTCGTCTCAACCTCCCGGTAGACGCAGGAGAAGAGGTCTTCGTTCGAGCTCAGCATTGAGAGACCCGATACGCCCCCGTAGCAGGCGCAGGTCCCTAGTGCGATAAGCGTCTTTGACCGTTTCCGGATCTTCTCGAGGCGTTCGCGGTTCTCTTCGTTCCGAACGGCTCCGGTCACGAACGCGATATCGATATCCTCGGGAGGCTCCTTGACGTCCATGATCACCGGGGAGTAGACGATGTCCGCTTCTGCGATGACGTCAAGGAGCATTTCATGGAGATCCAGCACTGCGATCGTACACCCTGAACATCCTGCCAGTTCTTCAATAGCAATCTTCATCGTCCTCGCCTCATTTCAGGATCAGTTTCTTCAGGCAGGCGTTCGGGCCGGTGTGAACGATCTCCAGTTTGGCTTTCCTGCCGGTGATCTCCTCGACTGCGCCGACGACATACCCGAAGAGCGTCTGGCAGAGCGGGCCGCCCTGATCGAGACCGTTGCGCCGGAGCGTCTGGCGGACGATGCAGTCGTGGAAGACGAGGTAGATGAACGTCTCGCCGTTCTCCTCGATGATGAACGTCTCCTTGTCTTCGGGCTTCCAGACTTCGAACGAGTACTGGCCCCGAAGCAGGTCGGAGAGTTCATGAAGCGCCCCCTCGACGTCCTCACGTTTCTGGAAGTACTGGGCGACCTCGTGGCCGAACTTCTTCCCGGCACGGTAGGTGACCGCGTTTGCCCCGCGGCCCGCGATCTCCTCAAGCGACCTGATCACGAGGCCGTTGAGTTTCATCACGCCGTGGAGCGTCTGTTCCATCTCTCTGGGCTTGGGTGAACACTCGAGGGGAATATCCTCGGAACGATAGACGAGATCGGAGTGAAAAGCCTCGTGCATTTCGTCGATGTATCCAGCGCTCATCAGACCACCTTCCGAAGCATTTCACAGACCTTGATGTCGATGTAGTGTCTCCGGGCAGCGTAGATGCCCCGGTGCTCGAGTGCCTGAGCCGGGCAGATCTCGTGGCAGGAAAGGCATCCCATGCAATTGTTCGGCCTGACCGCGACACTTATGTTGTCCTGGAGTTCGTACACGTGCATCGGGCAGTCCTTGACACAGAGACCGCACCCGACGCACGCGTCCTTATCCACATGTATCTCCATTGCGTGCCTCAGAAGGTGATTAACACTTCCTGCTATTAAAAGTATATAGTTTGTTCGCTAAGAGGATCCATCATGCAGAAGAATATTTCGGATTTTATGCAATTTGATTCTACTTGCGGACTGTACGGGCCGTTTCAGGGTTTGCAGATAAAATAACCGCGCACCTGTGCCGCCGGCAGCGACCGGTCGCGGAGAGTGACCGATCCGAATAGTCTTTCTTCTCGATGCATCATGCCAGCCGGAACCGGCGTTTGCACGGCTCACTAGCCGTTGCTTCCCGTGCGCCGGGACGCTACGTGCGAAAAAGGCGGTAATGAGCGTGATAGACCTTGCCGGCCTCAAAAATCACGCTCTCGCCCGGAAGAGGGCGCGGGCGAGCCGGTCGACAAAGCCTTCACTGGTACCCTGCGTCTCTTCCTCGGCATACTCGATGCCGGCTACGTCGGCGGAGAGGCGTTTGAAGGCACGGGATGCGCTGGACGTCGGGTACTTCACCACGATCGGCGACCTCCCGGCAGATGCGCGCCGGATGTTCGGGTCCTCCGGGATGATCCCGAGCACCCGGACCCCGAGGAGTTTCTCCATCTGTGCGCTGTTGAAGTCGTTCCCGGTGGCCGCGACCCGGTTGATGATCGCCCCTTCGATGTGCCCGCCGACGGTCTCGGTCAGGATCTTTGTCTTCAAGGAGTCGACAATCGAGGAGATCTCGGGGTTCACGACGAGAATCACCCCGTCGGCAATCGTCAGCGGGATGACGCCGTCCCTGCTGATCCCTGCAGGAGCATCCAGGATCAGGATGTCGAACTCGCTCACGAGGTCGGTCATGATGTCCTTGAGCCGGTCGGGGTTCGACTGCTGGAAGCCCTGCAGAGAGAGACCGCACGGCACGACCTTCACGCCGAACGGTCCGTCGTAGATGGCGTCCCGGACGCGCGCTTTGCCTGCCAGCACCTCGTGCAGGGTCACCGGCAGGTTTTCAAGCCCGAGAATGAGCCCGAGATTCGCCATTCCGACGTCGGCATCCAGAATGCATGTCTTCTTCCCGTATTGGGCAAGCATAGGGCCCAGATTTGCTGTGACCGTCGTTTTGCCGGTACCGCCCTTACCGGACGCAATCGTGTATACTTTTACCATGTAATCACTCGCTGTTTTTGATCTTTCCGGTCTTACACCCAGTGCTGCAGGGTTTCCCGGATATCCTGTTCGAGTGCGTTCATCTGTTCGTCGGAGAGATGCTCCGAAGAGTGGGCGATGCCGACCACCGTCTCCCCGCGGTAGGGGACACCGAGGAGTTCCACTCCTTCTTCGTCGTGCAGTCTTCCCTCCGAGTAGAGGTGACTGTAGCGTGCGGCCTCGTCCTCGCTGCCGGGCTTCGTCGAGCCGATCAGGAGACCGTCTGCGGCCGCCAGCGTCAGGGATGCAAGGCTGTATTTTTCGCTGATTGCACCGAGCGTCTCCTCAAGGTTTCCCGTCTTCTTGGGATCGATAACCTCGAGGGGAGGCGTGGAGACGGGCGCCGTGATATCCGGGCCCGAAGAAGTCTTCGGCGTTACTGAAGCCTCTGGAGAATCCTGCCTTTTGATTGCCCGGGAGATCTCCGCAAGGTAGTATGTAATACCGGCAAAACCGACTACCGTCATTATCGTGAGGAGGATGAGGAAAAACTGGATAGTACCTGTTGAATCCATTCTGTTACCATCTCCTGAATTAGGTCTCTTGGTCCTTGATGAGGTGATCGAGGTGAATCTTTTTGAGCATGTCCTTGCAGTTTACTTTGAAACTGCCGACCAGTTGCTCGACGTCCATCTCTTCCATGTTCTGGACGAGCGTATCGATCTCGTCACCTCCTGGTTGAGACGCCTCGGCCGTCTCCTGCGCGGGTTTCACTCCCGGCATGGGGATATGATGCACTTCTGCGGCCGGTTCCGGACGACGCCTGGATGAAGATGCCGCACCGGCACCCTTCTGTCCTGTAGGCGGCGTCGCTCCGCCCGGAGCCCCTCTCCCTGCCGACGACCGTCCCGGTTTTCCGGGAACCCCGGTCGCGAACGGGGGATTGAACTCCAGGGCGAGCTGTACCTGCTCGGGCGTCAGAAGGTTCAGTTCTGCCGCCACCTCGTCCTCTTCGCCCTCCAGCACCGTGTCAAGTGCATGCTGCCCCTTTGTGCCCCCATATTCGGCAAGCACGACAAGACCTTCGTTCAGCACAAAGGTAGCACTCTCGTTGCCAAGGACGATCGTGCAGATCCCGGTAAACTGTGCTGAGCTCATCTCTTCTTTCAGCGCACGGGCTGTCGTGGACTTGATAAGACGATGGAACCGACCGCGTGGCAGTTGCATTCAGACAACTTTAGTTCAGTGGTATAACATAAATCTTGTTATTTATACTCTCCATAGGAGAACCTGGTACACAAAAATTCGAATGGTACGGTGACTCCTATCTATGATCGCATCCCCTGATCCCCGATCCACTCCCGGAGGATGGTGAGGATCTTCTGTTCGGCAACCCGGATTCCCTCTTCGACCGCAGGGTCGATATCCCTGCTGAACGCCTGGATCTCGCCCACTTCAATCCCGACGGTCACGATCTCTCCGGCGTACCCGAGTTCGCGGGCGATCGTCACCACCTCACCGATCCCGATGTCGTGGAGCGCGTATGCCGGGAGGTCCCAGGACGGCGGAACCTCAAACGTGAGGACTTCCCCGGTACGGTCGCCGATACCCGTCATCGCATCGACGATCACCACCCTCTCGTAGCCTTCCATCAGCGGGATCAGGCCGAATCCGCCGGTGCCGCCGTCGATTGCCTCCACTCCGGGGAATCTCCCTTCAAAGAGGCGCATCACCGAGATCCCCGCCCCGTCGTTTCCCATGAAGGGGTTCCCGCACCCGATGATACATACCCGGTTCTTCTGCATGGTACCTACCGGTTATATCCGGCAAGGTACAAAATGGTACTGAAAACCCCCTGACCGTGAACTGCTGTTCCGGGAGCGGGATGTGAGGCGCATGATCCACATCGTACCAAAACCGACCGATACGCCGGACGACAACTCGACCGGCGCTGTTATGCGGGAGCTGGAGAGGGCCGGTGCCCGATACGGGGTTCTCGATCTCGGCGCAGTCGACCCCCTCGATTCCGGACTTGAGAACGAACTCATCTGGGTCTGCGGTATCCGGCAGGACGGGCACCAGTTCGAGACCTTAAACGTGCTCTCGCTCCATAACCGGGTGATCAACACGCCCGAAAGCATCGTTGCCTGCGCATCCAAGGTGATGACGACGGCACTCCTCCTCGCAAACAATGTGAGGACGCCGGAGACGGCCTACATGCAGTCGGAGGAGCAGGCGCGGAAATTTCTCCTGCGGCACGGAAAAGTCGTCTATAAGCCGCTGTATGGGTATGACGGAAACGGCATCCGGCTCGTGACGGAGCCGGGGGAACTCGGCCCGGGGCCCTGGTACCTGCAGGAGTACGTGAAAAACGACCGGGACTTCCGCGTCTTCGTCCTCGGCGGCGAGGCCGTCGGTGCGATAGCCCGGGTCTCCGATACCCTGATGCACAATATCCACCAGGGCGGGACCGGGATGCCGGTCGCGATCGACGAGGAGATGCGCGCCACTGCCGATGCGGCGGCGGCGGCGATCGGGATCGACTACTGCGGCGTCGATCTCCTCCGTGACCGGGACGGCTACACGGTCCTCGAGGTGAACGGGACGCCGAACTGGCACTGCATGGCGGCACCCATCCCGGAGCTGCTCGCTCGATACCTCATCGAGCGCGAACGCGAGATGCGTGCCTGAGGAGAGGGGAGGGGGGCGGAGGGCTTTCGCACCCGCGTGCGTTCCTACTGGAGATACTCTATCTCTTTCAAGGTCTTCTCTGCAAGTTCCTTCATCCTGGCGGAGATCCGGCCGGATGACGAGAACTCCACATCCTTCATGGCATTCGCAAGTTCCGTGCCGAGCACGAATATTGCGTACTTATGTTCCATCTTGCTCTTATGCACCTGAGAAGGGTCTATCTTCAACGCGTAATATTGTGAAAATTTCAGTTCCTGGTTCTGCAACTCAAAAAAGTCTTTAATCTCAGTAAGAATCCCATGTAAGGCTATTAACTCTTCCTTGTGCATATTCTCTCCCAGAGATAAAAATGGTGGATGTAAATATATATAAATTTGCACCCGGGATAACCGTCACCCTATCTTTATGAGCCTGATGGAGAGCGGGCGCTTTATTATCCCCTTAAAGTCCCGGGCAGCCACGAACTCGATGTCCCTCCCCCCGAGTTGATCGAGGAGTTTCTGGTCGATGATCCGATCGACGACGAGCCCTTCGACGTCGCCGTTCAGGTTCTGGAGTGCGCCCTCGACGTCGGTTGCGTTGGATTCCAGGAGGACGGTGTAATCCGGGGAGAGGAACCGCGCAATCTTTTTGTCCCGGACGTCGGCCATGTGCTCCCCGAGCGTCGAGGGGGGCTTTGAATCCCATTCCCGGCGTGGCGGCCGCTCGCCTTCGCTTGTCCTTCCGGCACCGGCAGGAGCCCGCACCTCGGCGGGGGCCGCACTCGGAGGCAACCGCTCGACGTTCTCCTCGGCGGGAGGCTGGTCGATGATCCCCACTGCAGGCACTTTGTTCCGGAGCGCCTTGACGATCTCTTTGCGGCTCATCTCCTCGACGCTCTTTCCCCGGGGACTGTAGGCCACGAAGTCGATCTCGGCGACCTGGAGGAGTTCGCGGAGGATCAATTCTCCGCCCCGGTCGCCGTCGAGCAGGGTCGTCGCGGTCTTCTGCGAACAGAGATCGATGATGATGCGCGGAACGTTGGTTCCTTCGACCGCAACGGCATTTTTGATCCCGTAGCGCAGCAGGTTGATGACGTCGGCCCGTCCTTCGACGATGATGATGGCGTCGGAGTCTATGACGTTCGGCCCCGCGTGCACCTTTTCTTCGCCGAGGTACTCGAGTTTCTCGATCCTGATGGCTTCCCTGACCTCGTCGAGCAGATCGTCGCTGTTGATGGAGCCCTCGTCGAAGTCCTCGAGAAGGAGTTCTTTGGCGCGTTCGACGATCTTGCGCCGTTTGGTCACCCGGATGTCTTCGATGCGGTCGACCCTCACGTGCGCCGTGCACGGCCCGACCCGGTCGATCGTTTCGAGCGACGAGGCGAGGAGCGCGGTCTCCGCCCGGTCGAGTGAAGACGAGATGAGTATCACGCCTTTTGTCTCTCCTCGTTTCGTGGTGATCTGGACATCGATCCGGCCGACGCGGCCGGTTCTCTGTAAATCGCGCAGGTCGAGGTCTTCGCCGAGCAACCCCTCGGTCTGGCCGAAGATGGCGCCCACCACGTCGGGCTTGTCGACCACCCCCTCGATCTGCAGGATAAGATGAATGAGATACTTTGTTGTATCCGGTGAATACATGGAGTTTTGCCCCCTTTAGTATGTATAAATCTGATTGCCGCACCCCACGCGGGTTTTGATCTGCGCGGACGTACAGGTTAGTCATATATCTAGGGTGCAATTACTTAAATCAGATGGCGGTCCCGACGCAAGATTTTTTAAAGGATATGTCGAAAATTAAGTTCCTGTAAAGCAGCGTTTTGACAAACCCTGCTGTATCGTTCTCTCAAGGCCAAAGTAGTCCTGTTCCGGGTGTTTTGTTTTTCCCGCCCGAATCGGGTCATGCATCGGCGGCGTTCAGGCGCACGAGAGCATGCGATTTCGATACGCCGGCGATTGCTACGGTCTTTGAGGAAGACGTGTGTCCGGTGATTATGCTCACGTCGGCGCGGGGCACGCCGAACGTCTCCGCGAGAAGGTCGGTGATAGCGCGGTTTGCTTTTCCGCCGACGGCGGGGGCCGCGATCTGGCACTTAATACTCTTGCGCCATTCGTTGTAACCCGCCGGAAACGAGGAGCGCTTTGCACCCGCCGTGACGTCGAGCGTGATAGTCACCCCGTGCGAGGTTTCGGCGACGGCATCGGCATAGGTGTCCATGAGAATAGTCCTCTCGAAAGGATGTCGCCCGACACTAACGATCGGTGTTCACAGGTGGCTTGTGCCGTACCTCACCCGATCGAACCCATATGTCGGGCGTGCCTGTCGCGCACCTGGGTTGTCCCGCGGATCATGTCCGGGCGTCTCGCCAGATGATCACCCGGGGACCTATAAGGTGCGCTTTATCGGCTCTGTATTATTTATTTTACAAGGGTAAATATCCTCGCCCGGGATACCACACCGGACGCTCCTCCCGGAGATCGCCGTGGGCGTAGGCCCGCGTTCCCCCGACGATCACCTCCTCCGGGAAGACCGCTTCGAGCCCCTCGAACGGCGACCAGCCGCACTTTGTATGGAGACGCGAGGCGTCGATCCGGGTGATCTCGTCCGGGTAGAGGGCATAGTCCGCCCGGTCGCCCGGCTCGAATCCCGCGTGCGGGATGCCGAGGATGGCTGCAGGCTTCCACGACGTCTTCTCGATCACCGAGGCGAGGGTGATCCGCCCACTCTGCACCGCCGCCATCAGGAGCGGCACCATCGTCTCGACACCGGGGATGCCGGAGGGGGCGGTCTCGAACGGCACGGACTTCTCTGGAACCGTGTGCGGGGCGTGATCGGAGGCGACGACGTCTATCCTGTCCCAACACGACCAGAGATCGCGCCGGGTCTTCTCGTCCCTGAGCGGCGGGTTCACCCGGGCCCGGGTGTCGTCCGGATCGAAGTTATCGTGCGAGAGGAAGAGGTGGTGCGGCGTCACCTCCACCGTACCGCGCGCGGCCCTGACCGAGGCGGCGGTGCTGAGGTGGCAGAAGTGGAGTTGCATCCCTGCCGGGGCGAGGCCGGCGATCTTTTGCACGGCGCGCGCCTCACCGGCGCCGGACCGTGCGCGGTCGTGATCGGCGAGCGTCGCCGGCGCCGGCCCAGAGACCTCCTCGGCGTGGATGGTCACGAGCCCTTCGAGGGCGTGGATGCGGTCAAACAACCCTCTGAGCGTCTCCGCATCGAGCCCCTCACCGTAGCTCGACGGAGCGGCGAAGGTCTCCCCGAATGCCATTGCGCCGGCACGGCACATCCCGGCCAGATCGGCGTCCGGCACAACGGCTGCGTTCACCGCGAACCCGCATACCGCCCGCTCCTCCGCCTCGCGGACGCGTGCCCGGAGGAGTTCGGGCGTGGTGATGGGGGGGACGGTGTTCGGCTGGTCGACGACGACCGTCACCCCGCCGGCGACCGCGCTCGTCGTGCCCGTCCGCCAGTCCTCCTTCCCGGCCTGCACCCCTCCCCGCATGTGGACGTGCATGTCGACCGCACCCGGAAGGCAGGTATACCCGGTGCAGTCGATCGTCTCGTCGGCACGAACCGCCGCGCCGACGTGCCGGACGAGGCCGTCGGCGACGGCGATATCGGCGCGCCGCCCCGTCGGGAGCGTCACGTTCCGGAGCACGATATCGGCGGTCACCGGCAGCACGCCTCCAGATCTTCCCGGGTTGCGTAGTACACCTCGACCATGTAGGCGGGGTGGTAACGCGTCTTCGATTCGCGGAGCCCGGGCACGCCCATGTCGCACTCGCGGTTGACGTAGCGGTAGCGGTCCCGGAGCCCCGCCGCCGTCTCGGTCGTGATCACCTTGTAAATGCCCGGGTAGGTCTCGGGGAGCGCCTTCTCGAAGTGGACTACCGCCATAGATTCGTTGACCGGACCGACGATCGATATCGCCCCGATGGTGCCGCCGATCCTGACGATCCATCCTTCAAGCCCGATGGGGAAGAAGTGGTTCACGGCAAAGAGGATGGCCTCTTTCTCGGCGGCAAGAACCGGTTCGGAGTCGCAGTCCCGCCACTCGCACCAGACGACCAGGAACTCCCAGACCTCGTTGATGTTCTCCTCCGTGATCTTCTCGACCGTATACTGGTATTCCCGCCCGAACCGGTTGACCTGGCGCCGGATAGTGGCGTAGCCCTTCCCGGCGAGGTCGGCGAGGGCTTCGGTCCGGTAGATGTAGTCGAAGAAGTTCCGGTTTGCATGGAGGGGGAGGGCCGGGTAGAGTTCCCGGATCAGCGCTTCATTTGCCGGGTCGAGGACCCACAGGGGCGTATCCCCGCCTTCCCTCGCCGCGAGGTCGACGACGTCCCCGACCAGTTCCGGGTTTCTCGGGCCGATCGGCATGCGAAACGCCGTCACGCCGTCGATGGTGCTTGAGAGGACGATCGAACCTTCGACCTCTATGAAACGGTAGTCGGCGTAATGGTTCCAGCAGACCATGTTCGCGAACGTGTTGTCGCTGTGCACCTGGGGGAACTGCCGGTAGTGCTCCCGGAAGAGGTCGCGATCGTCCAGGCTCACGGGCTTGAAGTCGGTCAGTTTCAGCATGCTTACCTCCTATCCGGGTACCACCGCATGGGTGTGTGCCCTTCCATCCTCCGAAAACCGAGTGCGGTGTAGAACGGCTCGGTTCCGGGTTCGGCGACGAGGGCGATCCAGGCGACACCTGCAGACGTACAGTAATCGAGCAGCGCAGATAAGACCATCGTTCCGATGCCCCGGCCCCGGTAGCGCGGCAGGACGACCAGATCCTGGATGTAGCCGTCCGAGACCCCGTCCGAGATCACCCTGCCCATGCCGACCGCTTTGCCGGTCGTCCGGTCGATGGCGACGGCGAAGGCGAAACTTCCCGCGATGAGGGCGGCGAGATCGGCAGGGTCCCATCGCTCGTTCCACCAGCCGCCCGCCCGGTAGAGGTCGGCGATCGTCTCCACGTCCCAGACGTTCACCAGACGCACCTCGATGCCCGCCTCCTCCGTCATCGGTTCATGCCTCTCCATAAGGGTGCTCACGGTGTTTATCGTATATGACAGGCGCGGGTCTCAACCCGGACGGTGGAAAAAAATTGTCGTGCCCTTTCAGCAGACGCGCGGAACCGGATCGCCGACCGGCGGTTCGATGAACCGCTCTCCGCCGATGGCGGTTCGCATGACCACGTGCGAGCCTTCTACGACCTCGCCGACGATCGCGGCGTCACGCCCGTAGGGATGACTCCGGAGCGCCGCGAGGACGGCCTCTGCCTCCTCGGGGGCGACGCCCATGATCACTTTGCCCTCGTTCGCCACCTCGAGGGGATCGAGGCCGAGCATGCCGGCGGCGCTCCGGACGCTCGCCCGGAAGGGGAGGGCTTCCTCCTCGATGACGACACCGACACCGCTCTTACTCGCCATCTCGTTGATGGCGTTCGCAAACCCGCCTCTCGTCGGGTCTTTCATGGCGTGGATCTCCCCGGCCGCGAGCGCCTTCTCGACGAGCGGCCAGAGGGGGGCGACGTCGGACTTGATCTGGCCGCCGAAGTCGAACCCCTCCCGGTGGGCCATGATGGCGATGCCGTGGTCGCCGATGGTGCCGCTGACGATGATTTTATCCCCGACAGAAAGGCCGTTGTCCCGCACCACCCGCTCGGCGACGCCGATGCCGGCGGTGTTGACGACGATGGTATCGAGCGCGCTCCGCTCGAGCACCTTGGTGTCGCCCGTGACGAGGTTTGCCCCGCACTCGCCGAGTGCTGCGTCCATCGACGCGACGATCCGCTCGAGGTCGGCGACCTCGAAGCCTTCGGGGATGACCATGCCGCACGAGAGGGCGATCGGCCGCCCGCCCATCATCGCGAGGTCGTTGATGGTTCCGCAGACGGCGATCCGCCCGATATCCCCGCCGGGGAAGAAGATCGGCGAGACTACGTGGTTGTCGGTCGTGAAAACGATGTTCTGGCCGTTCAGTGGGATGACTGCGCCGTCGTCCAGCGATTCGAGCCCGATCCCGCCGGCGTTGTTGTGCTCGAGGTTGGTGATGACGCGCAGGAGCTCGCCCATCACCTCGCCGCCGGCACCGTGCATGAGGTTGACTTTCATTCTTCGTCCACTTCTATCTCGATGTTGGTAACTACGATTTCCATTCCTGTAACGATTTCGGGGAGTTTCCCGCACCGGGGGCAGACAAATCGCTCGTCCCCCTCGTAGCCGCATGAGCAGCGGGTGCGCGCCTCGACGTCCCGGCACGAGAACTGTGTTCCCGAAAAGAGCGGGTCGTCCTCGATGATGACGTTGAAGAGGAACTCCACCTGTTCAGGATTCACCATCGCCAGTTTGCCGACATCCACACTGACGCACTTCACCTCTTTTGCGTCGTTCTCGATCGCAGCCCGGCGGGCGGTCGTGTAGATGTCGTAGGCGATGCTGTACTCGTGCATTACTCCTCCATCGCGGCGTAAACCTGCCTGAAGACCTCGCGGGTCTCGAGCCCCTCCTCTCTGCTGAGGCGCTGGATGGCGAACCCGACGTGGACGAGGACGAACTCCCCGACCTTCACGTCGACGAGATCGAGCCTGACCTCCTGCTGCAGGTCGCCGAAGTCGACGACGCCGATGTTGCCCTCTTTTATCTCGAGTACCTCAGCGGGCATTGCAATACACATGTCCTCTCTTCCTCTCCTGTTATTTTGTTCCGTTGTCAAAAAAGGTTGACCATGCTGCACGGGGGGACCCGGGAGCAGCCGTTGTGGCCGGCGCGATTCCCGTTCTCCCCGTATTCAGGTACGTATAGATCGGTTTGGTGGGGTAAAAAAGATATGTTTGTCTCCGGTTCCGGCCCCCGGAGGGGCGGAGGGCGGGGCCGACCGTGGTGCGCCGCCGCCGGTGCCGCCGGCCCGCGGGCGTTGCGGTGTTTGTGCCCGGAGCGTAATGTTATGGGCGTACTGTATCTGCTTATTCCCGCCTGTCCCTGTGCAGTGGACCGTGGTGGCCTGCGCACCGCGGGCGCTCGAGATCCTGAATCAAAACTTTTCGGCCTTCTCGTGCTCCTGCCCTTCGGCCAGTCGCCAGTCCAAGACCTTCGGCCTTCTCGTGCTCCTGCCCTTCGGCCAGTCGCCAGTCCAAGACCTTCGGCCTTCTCGTGCTCCTGCCCTTCGGCCAGTCGCCAGTCCAAGACCTTCGGCCTTCTCGTGCTCCTGCCCTTCGGCCAGTCGCCAGTCCAAGACCTTCGGCCTTCTCGTGCTCCTGCCCTTCGGCCAGTCGCCAGTCCAAGACCTTCGGCCTTCTCGTGCTCCTGCCCTTCGGCCAGTCGCCAGTCCAAGACCTTCGGCCTTCTCGTGCTCCTGCCCTTCGGCCAGTCGCATATCGCCACGCACTGCCCCCGCCCCTTGGGGCGGGGAACGACTGCTGGAACAGCAGGAGTTTGAGCACCGCAGGTGCGAATGAGGAGGCCGGAGGCCGGGCGGGGTGGGGGTTACAGATCTTTTGGATGGGTAGAGACAGGGGAGGGGGGATGCTCCCCCCTCCCCACCTGACGGTGGTCGAGCTCCGGGCGTTCCACCCATCGCACTCCCCGTCAGCCCCTCCCCCCGAGGCGATATCCCCACGGTCCAGTGCATCGGGGCAGGAGGGAAAAATGGATCTTGTCTACCTCAACCGCTTACTGAAGACTTGCAGATGTAATGTATGCCAACCTGTCAGACTGGGATTCGGCCGTCCAGAGCGCAGAACCTTCTCTACCCCTCCCGGCGAAACACCCCCTCCACCTCGGCCCGGGGGAGATCCCTGCCCCTGACCCGCATCCGCCAGCGGTGCGTCCGGACCGAGACCGCCACGAGCGGTGCGAAGAGTTCCGCCGTCTCGGCCTCGGTGAAGTAGTGGGTGATGATGCCCTCGCCCCGCCGGAACGTCCACGGCTCCGTCTCCTTCCCTTTCCCGGCGCGCATGTCCTCGACGGAGAAACTCCTGAAGAAGAGCGTTCCGCCGGGCCCGAGCACCCGGACGGCCTCGGAGGCTATGGTCTTCCTGCCCTGCGCGGGGAGGTGGCCGGCGACGTGAACCAGGAGGACCGCGTCGAACGTCCCGGACTGGAACGGCAGGTGCCGGGCGTCGGCGACGGCGAGACCGCCCTCCGCTATCCCCGGGCGCCGCCGGGCAAGGGCGACGGCTTCGGGAGATATGTCGACCGCGGTCACGCGCGAGGATCGCCGGGCGATAGCCTCAAGGGTCTTGCCGTTCCCGCACCCGACCTCGAGGACGGCGGCATCGGCGGGGAGGTCGGGGAGCGGTGCCGGTGCTCCTCCCCAGAGGTTTCCCCGCCTCCGGTAGTCCTCGTCCCAGGGGGATGGATGGACAGTCACTGATCAGAGGTCGGCGCCGCCGGGGAATAATCATTCGCGCCGGCCGAGATCCTTCTCCCGCACGAACCGGAGCGATGCCGAGTTCATGCAGTAGCGCTGGTGGGTCGGCGGCGGCCCGTCGTCGAAGACGTGGCCCAGGTGGGCGTCGCACCGCCGACAGAGTACCTCCGTCCGGTTCATGAAGAACCGGGTGTCGGGTTCCGCCCTGACGTTCAGGTCCGAGACGGGCTTGGAGAAACTCGGCCAGCCCGTGCCCGACTCGAACTTCGTCTTCGAGGAGAAGAGGTGGTTGCCGCAGCAGACGCAGACGTACAGCCCGTCCTCCTTGCAATCCCAGTACTTCCCGGTGAACGCCGGCTCCGTCCCCTCCTTCCGGGCGACGGAGAACTGCTCCGGCGTCAGCTGGCGCCGCCACTCCTCGTCGGACTTGACGACCTTCTCGACCTCTTCCACCTCTCCGGTCACGGCGTTGCAGACGTTCACCGTTTCGACGGTTTCTACGGCTTCCCTGTTCATCGGTCACCCCCCGGTTTCTCCCGGCCCTTGGCCGGAGAGCAGATAAATCGTTCCCCGCCGCTGCCCGGGTGACGGGCCGCAGCCGGCGGACACTTCGTACCCGTCCCGGATGTGTTTTCGCATCCGTTATATATCCACCGGTCGATGAACCATCATGGAGAAATACTCTCTTCCGGGAAGGAGCCTTGTAACCCTTATCCTCCTCGGCTGCCTCGTCGGCGCTGCCGTCACGGCAGGCTGCATGGGGACTTCCGCGGAGCCGGAACCACAGGTTCCGACGTCGGAGGCGACACTGGGCGCTCACACCATCTACTCGCCCGCCGGGCCGAAGCCGTCGTTCTCGGCCACCGCCACCACGCCCGAGAAGCATATGCGCAGCGACGGGTCCTGTTACTGGATCGTGACCGGGACGGTGACCAACAACGGTGACGGGCCCGCGAGAAACGCCGTCATCCGGTTCATGCTCGTCGACGACGAAAGCAATATGATTCGGGCGACCGAGACCATTCTTGCCCCCCGGTTCCAGGCGGGCGAGACGAAGATATTCACCATCGACGCGTTCCCCGGCGACTGTGACCGGCAGTACCACGCCGAGATCGACGTCACGCACGATATCCCGTAAGGCCGGGGGTGAGCGTTATCCGGATAACGGGTTTACAGAGGAGATGAGATGAAGATACTTGGGATAAACGGAAGCCCCCGCGCCTCAAGGAGCCAGACGCTCCGGCTCGTCCAGGCCGTCCTCGACGGGGCGGAGAGCGCCGGGGCCGATGTGGAGCTCGTGGACGTCACGAAGCTCCGGATCGAGTACTGCAACGGGTGCCTGGTCTGCTGCGAGCGGGGCGAGTGCGTCAAGAACGACGATTTCGCCGAACTCTACCACAAGATGCTTGATTCCGACGGGATTGTCCTCGGGTCGCCCAACTACATCGACTCGGTCACCGCCCAGATAAAGACCATGCTCGACCGGATGGCGGACGCCATCCACTGCCAGATGTTCCTCGGGAAGTACGGGTGCGCCGTATCCACGGCGGGCGGTTCCGGGGCGGACGAGGTCGTGGCGTACCTGAATCAGGTTCTGCAGACCCTGGGCGCGAACACCGTGGGCGGCATCGGCGTGGTCCTCGGCGGAGACCCGGAGACGATCGTGCCTGCGGAGGGGAGGGCCTATGAGCTCGGGAGGAAACTCGCAAGAGCCATCGGGAAGAAGGAGACCTATCCCGATCAGGAGGAACTCCACGCCGCGATGTGTGATCGGATGCGGGCGCTGGTCACGGCAAACAGGGATCGCTGGCACCACGAGTACGACTACTGGAAGGAAGCCGGGCGGATACCCTAGGTCTTCTCCTTGACGCGGATCTCCTCGATGATCCGCTGCAGTCCTTCCCGGGCCTCCGGCTGCGGCTCCTCCCTGATCGCCAGGTCGAGAGCCGGGATAACCGCCCCGCCCATGTGGATCAGGCCCCATTCGGCCCGCTTTCTGACCACAAGCGCGTCGTCCTTGAGTGCCCGGACGAGCGGGGCGACGGCGTCCTCTCCCCCGATCCGGTTGATGGCCCGGACGGCGTTCGCCCGCACCTCTATCAACGGATCGGTGAGCGTCTCCGCAAGTACCGGGAGCGCGTCGGCGCCGACCCGTTCCACCTCGGCCCATCTCCCCTGCGCCATGAGGCAGAGCGTGAGTTCCGCACGGGTTTCCGGCTTCCAGCCGCCTGCTTCCAGCGCTTCGGCGACCCCCGCCCGGAACGTCTCGTCCCCCGAGCGGAGCGCGCCGACCAGGTGGCGGCGTATCGTATCGCCGGGATCTTTCAGGGCCTCGAGCGCGGCGTACCTGACCCGGTCGTCCACGTCGCTCAAGGCCTTGATGAGCGGTTCGAGGGCGCGAAGGTCTCCGATGTAGCCGAGCGAGCGCGCGGCGGCAACCTTGACTGCCTCGTCCCTGTCCTGCAGCGCCAGCGTCAGCGGTTCTATCGCCTGTTTGCTTCCCATGTACCCGAGCGCCTCCGCTACGGCTGCCCGGACCACGCTGTCGCGTTCGCTTTTGAGGGCTCCGCTCAGGGCTTCGATGGCCCGTGCGTCTCCGATATTGCCCAGGTTTCGGGCAGCAACGAGCCGGACGAACCGGTCGGGATCGTTCAGGGCGTCCGTGAGCGGTCCGAGTGCCGCTTCCCGCATCTCCCCGAGAACCCCGGCGGCGGCGCGTTGCATCTCCCGGTCATCGTCCTTGAGCACCCTGAGCAGCCCTTCGGCGGCCGGCTGCCCCATTGCGATAAGCCGGGTGGCAGCGGACGCCTGCACCTCCACCGATCTGTCATTGAGTGCAGTGATGAGCGTATTGATCTCTTCCCGGCCCTCCTGCCCGACGGCACTCTTCACGGAGACTTCTTTCTCCTCCCGGGCCCTGTTGCCGAAGGTGCTCTGCCACATGCTCGCCGCGCGCCGTCTCATGAGCGTGGTAGCCGCCTTTTCCCGGACCTCCCGGTCCTCGTCGCTCAGGGCATATGCCAGTGCCTCGTCCGCCCTTCCCGGCTCAATCCCCCCGAGGGCATCGACTGCTGCGAGGCGCCCTCCTTTACCTCCTTCGCGCAACACTGCCGCGAGCGGTTCGACTGCGAGGTTCCCGAATCCCCCGAGAACCCGGGCGGCAGTCACGCCGACTTCCCGTGCGGGATCCTCGAGATGCCTGATAAGGAGCGGTATCGACCGGGGGTTCCCGATGATCCCGATCGCCCTCGCTGCCGTCAACCGGACTACCGGCACCGGCTCCTCGAGTGCCGCTTCCAGCGGCTCAAGCACATCCGGCCCGAACGCCGCAACGGTCTCGGCCGCAACGGACCGGACTCCGGGGTAGTCGTCGCCGAAGAGGCGTATGAGCGCTTCGAGCGCACGCGTATCCCCGATTCGCCCGAGCGCGGCGGCAGCGGCACTGCGAACATCCTGCCCGGCGTCGCCGGTGAGCAGGATCAGCGCGTCGACGCCGTTCTCGTCGCCGATATCGCCGAGCCCCTCTGCGGCGGCGATACGGACAGCGTCGTGCGAGTCGGAGAGCGCGGCGACGAGAAACTCGACGGCCGGCGCCCCCAGGCTCCGCAACGCCGCAACCGCCGCCGCCCGGATCTCCGCGTCGTCGCTCTGCAGGGCATTGAGGTACCGTTCGAGCGACGCCTTCCCCGGTGCCTGCTCCGGCGGTTCCGGGGGTGCTACGGGGGCTTCCGGCAGCACCATCCGGCCCGGCTTCGCGGGAGCAGGTCCCTCCTTTTCTGTGCGCTCAGCCTCATCGGTCTCCTGCTCGTCGCCTGCGGGGGGGACGATCTCGTCCAGTGAAACCGGTTTCCTCGATTTCGATCGGCTCTTCTCGGTCCCCGCTTCGGCCTCCGGTCTCTCCTCCAGGAGTTTCTCGACCTCTTCGGCATCGTCCGGTTGTTGGGCGACAGGTTTCTCCTCCCCGCCTGCGGCGGGTTGCACCGCTTCCGCCCGTGCCGCCGGCGGAGGTCCGCGATGAGCCGGCCGGTCGGGTGGCCGGGAGACCGGTCCGAAGCGGTCTTCGATCCGCTTCCTGGCGGCAAGCCCCTCCCTGAGTTCCCGGTCGTAATCGGAAGACGCCGTCTGTACCGGTCTTGCCCGGGAGTTCTCCTCGTTGCGCGACCGGATGTAATCCAGCACGGCGGCTGCCTGCTCGCGGATTTCGGGGCTGTCGGAATTCATCGCCGCGTACAGTGCGTCGAGCGCGGGTTGTCCCAGTTGCCGCAGCGTCTCGCTCGCGCCGGTGCGGACACCCGAGTACTCGACCTCCAGCGCCCGGATGAGCGGCGGGATGGCCGCCCTCCCCATCCGGGCAAGTTCGTTCCACTGCTCCTTTGCGATCAGGTACCCCGCTCTCTCAAGATCGTTCTCCGGAATCCAGTCCAGCCGGTCCAGCGCCCAGGCCGCCTCCATCCGCACCGGATGGCAGGGGTCGTCGAGGGCTCCGACCAGGGCAGGTTTTCCCCGGTCGCTGCCTATCCCCCCGAGCGCCTCGGCAGCACGTACGCGGACGTCCACCTGCGGGTCTTCCATCGCCCTGACGAGTGCCGGGACGGCCCGGGAGTCACGGATCTTCCCGAGCGTTCGTGCCGACTCGCTCCGAATCCGGGGCTCCTTGCCGCCGAGGCCCTTGACGAGGATCGGGACGGCTGCCGCCTGGAGTTTTGCAAGTTCGGCCCAGTCTTCCAGGAGGAAGTAATACCACACCTTCTCGGAGGGGTCGTCGGGCACCCATCGCAGTGCGGCAAGCCCGACGGCGGCCTCTCTCCGGACCGAGTGGTTTTTGTCGCGGAATGCTTCGACGAGCGGTGGGATTGCTTTTTTGCCCGTTCCCCGGATCGCTATCACGGCGGCACGCCTGACCGCCGGCTGTTTATGGTGCAGCGCGAACTGCAGCGTCTCGGAGAGCGAATCGCCCTCCTCCGCGACTGCACGGGTGATGGCTGCCTGCAGGCCCGGGCTTGCCCGGAGGATCAGGGCGAGGAGCAGGGGGATGGAAGGAGCGCCGGCCGAAGCCAGCGCCCCGAGCATCCGTGCCCGCGAGACGCGGTTGGCATTCTCGAGTCTCTCGAGAAGGTCGGGGACGGCGGAGACCCCGAGGGCACAGAGAGCTCGCGCTGCATCGGCGCGGTTTCCGGCTTCTTCACCGTCCAGAACCGCAATCAGGCCGGGACAATCCTTCGTCTGCCGTAACCCCTCGATATTCGCTCGAAATTTATCAAAGAATGCCATGTCCTCGTATCGGTAGAGTGCGTGTCCGGGGTGCCGCCTGGCCGGATCTCTGTGTATTTAAATTATATTCGTTATTCGTTACCAATAAATGTTCCATTTCGTGTCTTGCGGCGTACCGTGGTTTCAAACGGGATCGGTTTGTTGTCTTCCGGCTTTCCTGCATCCCGCCCGGCCGATGCGAATCTTTATCGGTGCATGTCCGGTATACGGGGACCCTATGGTAAGGCTGGAGATCACCAGACTGCCGGGCATCATGCAGGAACTCGCGCCGGATATGGAGGAACTCGTAGGCCGGATATACTCCTGGTACGTCGAACCCGGACACCTGGTCTTCCCTGATCCGATGCTTGAATGGGTGCGGGAGAAGTACGGCGATATCGAGACGCAGCAGATCGTGAGGGTGACCAATAACCAGACCGGCGAGAGCACGCTTTTCAACTCCGTGCGGGCACGCCGGCCGGTGCTGACGCCCCGCGCCGAGGAGACGCGGGATCTCCGGGCGCTCTCGGGGGAGGGTCCGTTCGCAAACCCCCTCGAGGAGACGCCGGCCGATACGTTCGGGAGGATCGACGGCGATTACTGGGTTACAGCGAGCAATATCGCCAAGTACGATTACCTTCACGCCGTCATCATCGCGAAAGAGGACGACCCCTACGTCACCAGCGAACCGCAGGTCGCCGATATGATCAGCGTGGCCGTCCGGTGGTGCCAGGATGCGAACCGTACAAACCCCCGGGCGATCTACCCCTTCATCCTCTGGAACTTCCTCTGGCGTGCCGGGGCGAGCATCGTGCACAACCATGCCCAGGTGCTGCTCACCCACCTTCCGTATGCCGCTCCGGCACGGCTCGAGCGGGTCCGGGAGGAGTACCGGTGCCGCTACGGGAGCGAGTACTACGACGACCTCTTCACCGTTCATACCGCCGTCGGCCTCGGGCTCGTCTACAAAAACGCCCGTGTCATGGCGCACCTCACCCCGAGAAAGGAGCACGAGGTCGCGATCATCACGGAGTCGCCGCACGATCTCGCGGGGGCGCTCGCAAAGGTGCTCGAGTGTTACCGCAATATCGGGGTACAGAGTTACAACGCGGCGGTGTACATGCCCCCGCTCGGGGAAGAGGGACATTACGTCGCGTGGGTGGTCGACCGGGGAGACCTCCATTCCCGGACGTCGGATATCGGGGGGATGGAGGTCTATGCCGGGACGCCGGTCGTCTCGTCCGACCCGTTCCGCCTGATGGAGCACCTTACGGCCGCCATGCTGCCGTGATATCAGCAGGGGATCGTGTCGTGCTTCGCGAGGTTTTTGTAGACGCCTTCCATCCGCCCGGCGACACGGCTCCACGGGAACTCTTTCTTCACTTTGTCGAGCCCCTCCCTCCCCATGGCGAGCGCTTTTTCAGGTGAACCGGCCACCCGGGAGAGTCCGCGGGCGATCGAGTCCGGGTGCGGCCGCACCTTGACCCCGTCGGTCCCGTGCTCGATGTTCTCCGATAGTCCGCCGACGTCGGAGGCGACGACGCACCGGCCGGCGCTCCATGCTTCGAGGAGCACAAGCCCGAACGGCTCGTTTCTGCTCGGGATGGCGACGATATCGCTTGCGTTGAGGAGCGGCACGTATTCCGCGTCGGGCAGTCGTCCGAGGAACCGGACGGGAAGCGACCGGGCCCGGGTCTCGAGCCCCCGGCGCATCTGCCCGTCGCCGATGAACGCGAACTGGCCGTCGGCGTGCTCCCGGAGGAGAGCGGGAACTGCGTCCACCAGCATGTCGGGCCCTTTCTGCCACGCAAGCCGCCCGACGAAGAGTATCATCGGGGAGTCCGGGTCGAATCCGTAGCGTCGTTTTACCGCCTCCGGGTCGACGTCCGCCTGGTAGTGGCCGGGCACGATGCCGTTATGGACGACGTCGATCTTCCAGTCGGGGATCTCGTAGAGGCTCATGGCCTCCTGCCGGAGGGTCGAGGAGACCGCGGTGATATGCTTTGCAATCGATGCGCCGCAGCGTTCGATCCCGGATATCTCCGTAAACGGCCACCCGTTGCTGAACGTATTCCCGTTCCGGCCGAACTCCGTCGAGTGGTAGGTGAAGACGGTCTCCCTGTCGCGGAGTTTCTGGAGTGCGTCGACCACGTGCCAGTCGTGGAAGTGCAGGAGGTCGAACGACGGTGTGTCGAACTCGTGGAACCTCTCAAGCATCTTCCCGCTCATATCGGAGCAGTACCGGACGATGTCCTCTCCCGACGGCCGGCAGTAGTGGTACCGCACTCCGTTGATCTCGGTGTCTTTTCCCTCTCCCCGGGTGAAAAAATGCACCTCGTGGTTCTGTGCCAGCGTCTCGGCAAGATTTGACGCCGCGCTTGCGAGCCCGCCGACCCGTTCCGCATACAGCGACTCCCAGCAGAAAAATGCGATCTTCAGACTCTCCATGGTATTCCTCGTCTCTATCGTCTCTGCCGGCCGCCGGGGCTTACGGTCCCTCTTCAGCATCTGGATCTCTATCGGGCCGGCATGCAGTCCGAGCGCTTCATATCGCCTCCGAGATGATATATCTTTGGATTCTCAAAAAAACCCCAAAATGAGGTGTTTTGGGGGTTCCGATTCACCGGGTCAGGACGAGAAAGACTCTTTCAGGCGCCGCTCGAGGCGGTGGCCGTGCGACCCCATCCAGTAGAGTTTCCGGCACCTGGGGCACCAGGAGAACTCCTTCCCCCGGGTCGACCGCGGGGCGTAGCGTGCCTCCCGGATCTCCCGCAGGGTGGCCGGCCGGAGGCGGGTGTTGCAGAGGGAACAGCGGCTCATCCGGATCTCGGGCTCGATCAGCCCGAGGTCGGCGATCTGCCGTATCTGGGCCATGATCTCTTCCGACGCGATGTAGACGGCCTGCTCGCCGCCCCGCCGCGCGAGTTCGCGGTCGCGGGTCAGAAGAAGCCGGTCGTCCCGGCCGGCGATCTCGAGGAGGAGGGTGTCTTCCCGGGAACTCCCCGGGGAGAGGCTGTTTGCGCTCATGGTGTCGTAGCCCATGAACCGGAGGTAGCGGGTGAGCGTCCCGAGCATCCGGTCGGTCAGGAATCTCTGCCGTTCACCGGATCTCCGAGACATACTCGATGCGCCCGCCGCATTCGGTGCAGGTCTGCTCCTCGAGCCCCCGTATCCTGACTGCGTAGCCCGACCGCTCGATGACGGGGCTGCCGCAGGAGGGGCAGTAGGTGCTCTCGTAGGGGTGCCCCCCGACGTTGCCGAGATATGGGTAATGAACCCCGAGTTCTTTTGCACGCTCGTAGATCTTCTCAAGAGCCCTGATCTCGGTCGGCCTCGCGTCGAGCATCTTGTAGTCGGGGTGGAACCGGGTGAAGTGCATCGGGGTGTCGGGGCCGAGGTTCTCGAGCACCCACCGGATAAGCGTCTCCATCTCTTCCATCGAGTCGTTCTGTCCCGGGATGACCAGCGTGACCGTCTCGACGTGCATCCCGAGTTCCTTTGCAAGCGCCGTCGCGTCGAGGACCGGCTGCAGCCGCCCCCCGCAGACCTTCCGGTAGAAGGTGTCGGAGAACGATTTGATGTCGACGCGGAAGGCGTTGAGCATTCCCGCGAGTTCGTGCAGTCCCTCTTCGGTGATGTAGCCGTTCGTGACGTAGACCGTTCCGAGACCTTTTTGCCGCGCCAGCGTCCCCATCGCGAGCGGGTATTCGTGCCAGATGGCGGGTTCGTTGTAGGTCCAGGCGATGCTTGCGGATCCCGACCGGATCGCCCGTTCCACGCCCTGCTCCGGGCTGATGTCCCTGAGCGATTCCATCTCCAGTGTCTGCTGGGAGATTTGCCAGTTCTGGCAGTGCGCGCAGTGGAAGTTGCACCCGATGGTGCCGAGCGAGTAGGAGAGCGTTCCGGGCAGGAAGTGGTAGAGCGGCTTCTTCTCGATGGGATCGACCGCTTCGGCGATGACCTTGCCGAAGGTGGCGGCATAGAGCGTGCCGCCGCGGTTGATCCGGACGCCGCAGACTCCCTGTCTCCCCTCCTTGATGGTGCACCGGTGAGCGCAGAGCGAGCAGCGGACGGTGTCGTCCTCCAGTTTCCGGTAGAGTCGCGCCTCGTGCATACGATCACCGCGTGAGGGGAACCATGATAGTTATTGCGGGCGGGTTACCGGCTGCCCTGCTCCTCGTCTTCTTCTTCATCGTACTCGACGACAAGCGCCCCACGGTAGCCGCAACGCTTGCACTGGTAGACACAGCCGGTATATCCTCCGGTAACCGCCCAGACATCCGTAGAGTTGCATGCGGGGCAGTGCAGCATCTTCACAACAGGTATATGAGTGATATTGAGGATAATAATAGGGTGGGATGAAGAAGATCGTAATTTCTCTGGGCGGCTCGGTTCTGGTTCCTTCGCTTGAATCGAACAATATCGATCGGTATGTTTCTGTTCTGAAGAAGATCTCCGGTACGTGCCGCATTTTCGTCGTCGTCGGCGGCGGCGGGGAGGCACGCCGGTATATCGGGGTCGCCCGCAGTCTCGGCGCCGGGGAGGCGGCGGCGGACGAGCTCGGCATCATGGTGACCCGGCTGAACGCGCGTCTTCTCATCGCCGGACTCGGGGATGCGGCCTATCCGCGCGTTGCGGAGAACTACACGGAGGCGCAGGAGTTCGCGCAGGCCGGCAAGATCGTCGTCATGGGCGGGATAACGCCCGCGCAGACGACCGATGCGGTATCCGCGGTTCTCGCCGAGAGCGTCGGTGCCGCCCTCCTCATCAACGCCACGTCGGTGAACGGGATCTACAGCGCCGACCCGAAGAAGGATGCCGGTGCGGTGAGGCACGAGCGCCTCACGCCGCGTGAGCTCCTGGATATCATCACCGGGAGCCGGATGGATGCGGGCGCGAACACGGTGCTCGACATCGTGGCCGGGAAGGTGATCGAGCGGTCCGGCATCCCGCTCCTGGTGCTCGACGGCCGCGACCCGGAGAACCTCTACCGGGCGATCGTGGAGGGTGTATGCGTCGGCACCGTCGTCTGCGAAGAGGGTTCGACCCCTCTGCCGTCCTGAATCTTTCCTTCATCGGCAACTATTTTTGCCTGGGTTCCCAACGTATGCAGGTACAGGGGCAGTAGGGTAGCCTGGTCCATCCTAGAGCGTTTGGGACGCTTTGACGGCAGTTCGAATCTGCCCTGCCCCATCAGTCATGAACCGCACGACCGCCTGCGAGGTCTACCGCCGTCTTCTCGAGCACTATCCCGTCGTCGACGGCAGGCGCCATTTTCTCGAGTTTCATAACCCCTTCGAGACGCTGATCCTCACCATCCTCTCGGCGCAGACGACCGACCGTGCCGTGAACGCCGTCCGCGACGATCTCTTCTCCCGCTACCCGACGCCGGAGGCGCTCGCCCGCGCGGAGCCGGAGGAGGTGGAGCCGCTGATCAGGACGATCGGGTTTCACCACGCCAAAGCCCGCTACATCGTCGGGGCGGCAAGAAAACTCGTCGCCGAGTTCGGCGGCGAGGTTCCGCGGACGATGGAGGAACTCCAGACGCTGCCCGGTGTCGGGAGGAAGACCGCAAACATCGTCCTCTCCCACGCGTTCGATATCAACGTCGGGATCGCGGTCGACACCCACGTCCGCCGGGTCTCGAAGAGGCTCGGGTTCACCGACAGCACGAACCCCGATATCATCGAGCGCGATCTCGTCGCTCTCTTCCCCGAGGAGGTCTGGCGGGACATCAACTACCTCCTGATCCGCCACGGGCGCGCCGTCTGCACGGCAAAGAACCCGAAGCACGAGGTCTGTGTCGTCGCGGGGCTTTGCCGGTATTACCGGGAGTTCTCGGGCGGGGAGGAGTAGGGCGGGCTATTCCGGCTCGCCTTCGTGCCCTGAAGTGTTGTTCTCCGGGACTCCTGCAAAGCCCATCTACGGATTACAGGGGGTTGTGAAGCCCGGACTGGACATGCCCCTCCTGCGCTAGTTCTGATATGACAGTGCAAATCGGAGCCAGGTGCTACCTCAACTTTCGGAAATGCGTCATGAGGAGCCTGTCCCTATACACGACTTTCTAGAGGATATCGCCACGCACTGCCCCCGCCCCCTGGGGCGGGGGAGGAGGCCGAAGGCCGGGTGGGGTGGGGTCACAGATGTCCGATTACAAGGTAGAGACAGGGGAGGGGGGTTGCACCCCCCTCCCCGTCAGCCCCTCCCCCAATGGCGATACCCCCACGGTCCAGTGTACTGGCCTCCTCATAGTTATGATGCGTTTTCGAAAGTTGAACCCGAAATCCGTAGATGGCCTTACGCAACTGCCGCACAGCCCTATGCGAACCCGCCGGAGATCGACCCGCGATCGTCAACCCTCACAGAGTTCGATTAAAAGGGAGTTTGGGCGACCGGACAGAGAGCCCGTTTATTCAAAAACCCCCGCCGACCAGCGCCCGCGCGGCAAGATAACACCCTCCGGCCACGATCGCCGCCGCCGGGAGCGTCAGGATCCATGCGACGAGGATCTCCCGGACAACGCCCCACTTGACCGCCGAATAGCCGCGGGTCGCGCCGACGCCCATGATCGCGCCGGTCGCCGCGTGGGTCGTCGAGACCGGGACGCCGAACGCTGTCATCAGCGAGAGGACGCTTCCGGCGGCGGTCGACGCAGCAAACCCCTGGTAGGGCCGGATTCTCGTGATCCGGTTGGCCATCTTGTCGATGACGCGCCACCCGCCGAGGAGGGTTCCGAGCGATATGGCAAGCGACGATGTGAGGATGACCCAGAGCGGGACGGAGAACTCGGCGATCAGGCCGCCGGCAAGGAGCATCGCGGTGATGATGCCCATCGCGTTCTGGGCGTCGTTGCTGCCGTGGCCGATGGCCTGCAGCGAGCCCGAAAAGATCTGGAGGTTCTTGAATGTACGGGAGAGGCGCCGGGGAGGATGGTTGCGGAAGATCCAGGTGACGAGGGTGGCGAGGGCGAACGCGGAGAGGAATCCAAGCGTGGGGGAGATGACGATGAAGATTACGACCGCGAGGATGCCGCTGATCTTCAAAAAGCCGGCTATGATGGCGAGCGGAATTGCCATGGTCACCCCGATGAGCCCGCCGAGGAGGAGGTTCCACGGCTTGAAGTCGCCTCTATGGTGTGCAACAACGCCCGTGACAATCGCGCCGAGGATCGCGCCTACGAGCCCGTAGAAGATGGTCTGCTCAATGAGCACGAGCGACGGCCAGAGGACCGCGCCCGTTCCCGCGGCTGCAATCCCGGCGCCGAGAAGCCCCCCGATCAGGGCATGGCTGCTCGAGACCGGGATCCCGAAGAACGAGGTCATGAAGACCCAGAGAACCGCGCCGACCATGCCCATGAGGATCAGCATCGGCGTGAGGGAAACGGGATCGACGATCCCCCTCCCGATGGTTGCCGCAATTGCCGTGGTGAAGAGCAGGGGGCCGAGGAGGTTGAAGACCCCGGCCAGGAGCACCGCCTGCAGGGGTGTTAGCGCCTTTGTCGCGACGATGGTAGCGATCGAGTTTGCGGCGTCGTTCAAGCCGTTTGCAAAATTAAAGAGTAAGGCCAGAAGAATGCCGAGAACGATGATCGGATCCATGGCGGTCAGGAGTGTCTGATGGCTATGTCGCTCAAGACATTCGCGACGTCCTCGCACTTGTCGGTCGCCATCTCAAGGTTCTCGTAGATGTCCTTGAGTTTGATGATGGTGATGGCATCCTCCGTTTTGAAGAGATCCATGATGGCATGGCCAAGGACGTTGTCCGCGACGTTCTCCAGGCGGTTCACCTCGATGCACCGCTCCTCGATCAACCCCGGGTTCTTGATCGTCCGGATGCCGGCCACGGCCTTCTCGATCTCGACGACGCTCAGCCGGATTAGTTTTGCCAGCTGGATCATCGAGTCGTCGGTCTCGGTGATGCCGTAACTGTACATCTGCTGCGCGGTGCCGTCGATGTAGTCGAGGATGTCGTCGAGCGCCGATGCAAGGCGGGAGATCTCTTCCGGCTCGAGCGGCGTGATGAACGTCCGGTTCAGCTGCTCGTAGATCTCATGCGAGATCTCGTCTCCCTGATGCTCGATCTGTTTCATCCGGTGACACTGCTCTTTCACGTTCTCGAAGTTCTCGACAAGTTCGACGAGCAGATCGGCTGCGGAGACGACCGTCTGGGCCATCCTGTCGAAAAGGTCAAAAAATGCCTTGTCCTGAGGGATTACCCATTCCTTAATGCCCACAATGATCTTTATAGCGTTTTTCAGTCAGGGACTATATAGCGATCGGTCAGGCCGCATGGGTACGGTAAAATGGGGTTGATATATATGCAGAGCCCCGCAACGTGCGCATCTCTTATCCCTGCCTATTCCGGCGCAGCCCGCCCGGTTCCCCCCTCAGGACTCCGGGCCGGAGTTGCTCTTACCCGGAGACCTTCGTGAGATTGCTGCGGATGAAGTCGAGGTCGGTTTCCTTTGCCGCGATCTCATACAGGATAGTCCCATAACCTGGGCAGGGTTTCGTGAACGGCAGCAGGATCTTCCCTTTCTTGATCTGGAGGCCGACGAGCATCGGGGACTTCAGGAGCATCCGGATCTCTTTGAAGACGAAGTCCGGCGGCATCTCGTAGTATTCTCTGCAGTGCTTTCGCACGTAGTCGTTCACCTGTTCCGATGTCGCTTCCTTGAGGATCACCCGTCCACCGAGGTTGTTTACGCAACGTGATGCCATGGGAGTAATGTTCGCATTAAAACGAATAAATGTTGCGCCGTATCCCCTCTCCTATCCGCGTGCCGGGGAGGGGAAAGGTCATCGTCTGCAGTCTTCTTCCTGGCCGCGGTCTTCCTCCTGGTCGTTCTCGGAACCGGTCTCGGGCTGCTGATCAGGCGTCAGTGAGGCGTCCAGAGCCCGTTTTTCCTGCGGTATTTCATCACCGGTTCACTTAATGTCCTGCCGCAACCAAATACTCCTTTAAGTGAAGCGCGAACCGGCAGTAAAGAAAGTCCTCTACTGGTGCGACCAGTGCAACGTCCCCCTTATCGGGCGCACCTGCGCCTGCGGAGCGAGAGTCAGGGAGATACCGCTCCTGCAGCCGCACGATCTCCGGCCCGCCCTCGCGGCGGATATGGCCCTCATCCGGGGTCTTCTGACCGAACGGTTCGGCAACGTCCCGTTGCCCCGCGTCGTGCTCCTGAACAAGACCGGCGGCGTCGACCGGGCGGACCTCGTGATCGCCCACGGCGACCGGCTCGGCTGGCTCACGTTCGACCCGATCGCGCGGAAGTTCAGCCTCGATATCGCTCCCGAAGCGCTCCCGCACATCCTGCCGCACGTGACGCGCGGCATCATCGACCTGGAGGCCGAGCCCGCGGTGAGCGCCCATAAGGGCCGCATCGGCGGGAAACAGTTCCCGCTCGCGGCTCCGGTGCCGGACGGGACGGCCATCGTCTCCTACAAAAACCGGTTCGGCACGGGCATCGTCAGGGACGGGCAGGTCCGGGTGAAGGAGCTCGTCCCCGTCGAGCCCCGCAGCCGGCCCGACCCGGGCTGGGACGAGGTGATCGAGAAGAACCGCTACCACTTGAAAAACCTCGAACGGAACGCCGTCCGTACCATCAAAAAACACATGAACGACCGGCCGTGCGTGAATGTCTCGTTCTCCGGCGGCAAGGACAGCACCGCCGTTCTCCATCTCGCGCGGAAGGCGGGGGTGGAGAAGGCGTTCTTCATCGATACCGGGCTCGAGCTCCCCGAGACGGTGGAGTTCGCGGCGTCGCAGGGCGTCGAGATCATCAAAAAAGGCGGCGACTTCTTCCAGGCGGTCGAGAAGGCGGGACCGCCGGGGAAAGATCATCGCTGGTGCTGCAAACTCCTGAAACTGCAGCCGTTGAAGATCTATCTCGCCGGGCTCGGTCCCTGCGTCACCATCCAGGGGAACCGGTGGTACGAATCCCGGAACCGTTCCGACCTCGATGAGACGAGCCAGAACCCGGCAAATCCCCTGCAGTTGAACGTCTCGCCGATCCGGAACTGGCGGGCGCTCGAGGTCTTCCTCTACCTCTGGTGGCGCGAGGCTCCCATGAACCCGCTCTACGAGATGGGGCTCGAACGGGTGGGCTGCTACCTCTGCCCGGCGGTGCTCGAGAGCGAGTACGAAGGGCTCCGGGAGATGCACCCGGAACTGACGGATCGCTGGGACGAATTCCTTATCCGTTGGGCGGAGAAAAACGGGTTGCCGGACGCCTACCACCAGTGGGGGCTCTGGCGATGGCGGGCGCTGCCCCCGAAGATGCGCGAGGTCTGCAGGGACCGGGGCATCGGCGTCAACGACGACTTTACCCTGCGGGAAGCCCCAAAGAGCGTGAAAAAGGTGGCAACTATGAAGAGTACGGGTACCCGTGAGCCGGCACCGCCGGCAGAGAACGAGTCCGTCCCGGACGAGATCCGCAAGGACTTCCCGATCCTCGGCGATATCGTTTATCTCGACAACGCAGCGACGACCTTCTCGCCGGAGCCGGTGGTGGAGGCGCTCGTCGAGTTCGAACACCGATACCGGGCGAACGTCGGCCGGGGCGTCCACCGGTTGACCCGGATCGCGACGCAGCGCTACTGGCACGCCCACGAGAAGGTGGCCCGGTTCATCGGCGGGGAGGCGGGGGTGACGGTCTTTACGAAGAACGCCACCGACGCGATCAACATGGTCGCGCAGGGGCTCTCCTGGAATCCGGGCGACCGCGTGGCGACCACCATCCTCGAGCACCACTCGAACCTTCTCCCCTGGCGGGCACTTGCAAAACAGGGCGTCGCGCTCGACGTGATCGGGATCGACGCCGACTACTCGCTCGACCTTGCCGCGCTCGAGGAGACTCTGGCCGGAGGCGGTGTCCGGCTCGTTACCGTCACCCACGCCTCGAACGTCCTTGGCGTGACGACGCCGGTCCCCGAGATTTCCCGGCTCTGCCGGGAGCACGGCGCCCTCCTCCTGGTGGACGGGGCGCAGTCGCTCCCGCACATGCCGGTGAACGTCGCGGATCTCGGCTGCGACTTCCTCTGCTTTGCGGGGCACAAGATGTTCGGCCCGACCGGCACCGGCGTCCTCTGGATGCGGGATCTCCTCATCGAGCCTGCGATGCTCGGCGGCGGCATGGTCGTGAGCGTGACCGCCGAAGGCTACGTCCCGGCGGAGGGCTACCAGCGCTACGAGGCCGGGACGCCGAACGTCGGCGGCGGGATCGGGCTCGGGGTCGCCGTGGACTACCTCTCGGCGATCGGGATGGAGAAGATCCACCGGCACGAGGAGCGCCTGACAGCCCGGCTGATCGAGGGGCTCTCCGGGATAGACGGGGTCACGGTCTATGCGGGCCGGCAACCGGGTGCCCGGATAGGGATCGTCTCGTTCACCATCGACGGCGTCCACCCGCAGGAGGCGGCGCAGATGCTCGATGAGGATGCGGATATCCTGGTGCGCTCGGGGCACCACTGCTGCCAGCCGCTGATGGAGCATCTGGACCTCCCGGAGGGGACGGTGCGGGCGAGCATGGCGGCCTTCACGACGGAGCAGGAGATCGATCTTCTGATTGCGGCCGTCGACGAGATCGGCCGGGGGCGGTAGAGCCGTCTCCCTCAATCCTCTAACCCCATTCGGCGTTTGGCTCTTCCAGGCTCAGGGTTTCCACATCTCCAGTCTACTCTTGGAATCTGCTCTTCGGTTGCACTTAGCACGGATTTCGAGGGACTATCGCCGTAGGGGGAAGGGGCTGACGGGGAGGGGGGAGCATCCCCCCTCCCCTGTCCCCACCCCCCTGTGTTGCGATACCCCCACGGTCCACTACATGGGCAAGTTTGGGAAAATCAAGTCTGAAAGCCCTATCTTATCGGTGGCAGGAAACCCCCAGGTCTGGACACGACTGGGAATTCTCTCTCCTGTCACGAAAAAAGGGCCACTCCTGAACCCCACGAACTCATTCCTCTCCCCCGGAGCCCTTGCTCACCCTATGCGCCCAGTCCTATAACCCTCTCCGGGTGCGCATACACCCCCATCTCCGGCGTTCCCGCGAACCCGACGATACAGAGCCCTGTCTCCTCCGCAACCTCCACGGCGAGGGCGGTCGGGACCCCGGTGGAGACGAGCACCGGGATGCCGGCGATCAGGCACTTCCTGACCATCTCGGAGGTGACCGTCCCGGTGCCGACGGCGACCGTCCGCGAGAAGTCGAGTCCGTCCTGCAATCCCCGGCCGATCACCCTATCGAGGGCGTTGTGCCGGTCGAGGTCTTCTGCGCGGGCGACAATGCGGCCTCCCCCGGCAAGAGCGACCGCGTCGAGCGGGCCGGGGGCGGCGAGGGCGGCAACGGCGGCCTCAACCTCCGGGACGGAGACCATAAGGTCCGAGTCGATCGCGGGCAGTTTCCGGGTGTCGATGTAGGAGACGGCTCCCCCGCACCCGGAGAGGATGGTCTTTTTCACGCTGACCCGCTTGAAGACGTTCTTCGTGATGACGCTGATCCGGTTCCCCTCGATCCTGACCGACTCGATCTCGTCCGCGCTCCCGATGATCTCCTCGGTGTAGAGGTAGCCGGTGATGAAGTCTTCAAATCCGCCGGGGCTCAAGGTAACGGTCGTCAGGTGTCGGCCGTTGACGAAGATCGCCGTCGGCGCCTCTTCGGCGGCATCATGGGCGGCACTTCCGCCGCCGATACGGATACAGGCAATTCTCTTGAACATCTTCCTCACTTCACGTCGCCGCACGCTCCGGATGGCACCGGGTGCCACCCCGTGTGGGGCCGGTCATGCTATAAGAGGTGTACGGGAGAGGACTATACTATACCGATCGGGCGGCCGCGCTCTCTACACGCACTGCCGGACGAACTCCTCGGGCATCGAGGTGCGCCGTGCGGTCTCTTCGATCGAGAGCCCGCTCTCAAGGAACCTCGTTACCACGCTCTCCATGGGTTCGCCGACCTCGATGATGTGCATGTCGGGGTCGTAGAACCTGACGGCCCGCTGTCCCCAGGGCTGCTCGATCGGTTCGTGCACGTAGTTCACGGCCTCCCTCCCTTTGAGCCGTTCGAGGAAGCTGTCCAGGTCGTTCTCTTCGAAGTAGAGTTCGGCGTTGTTCGACCGCGGAACGATATCGCTCTCGGCGACGCCGATGAGGTCCGAGAAGTGCGACTTCAGGTGGATCGCAAAACCACCCTCGAAGATCACGTTCTCGCCGTGGTCATGGAGAACCCGTTGATCCAGCACCTCTTCGTAGAACGCCCTGGAGACCTCTACGTCACGAACGACGATAAGCGGGCATACGAATCTCATATCGATCATCTCATGGGATAGTGCGGCAGTTCAGCCTTCCGATCTCTGCGTTTCCCGGAACTGCTTCGTTGAAACGCCCTGAAAAACGGTATAAAAGAGGTATTAACGGCTGTCCGGGGGCGGGAAGAGATGACAGGGGAATCCTCCCCGCCGCCGGGCTTTTTGCGCCCCGGCACGGGCGCATTCGGGTTTTTATGGAACTCAAGATGTTGTTGATCACGCGCCCGGTCGGGCCCGATCAGGCTCCGGGTGTTACCCCATCACCGCCTGCGGGCCATCGCACCTGATGGTGCTCATGCTCCGGACGTTCCGTCCGTCGTCCTTCGAAAACGCTTCGCGTTTTCTCGAGCTCCGTTCCTTCAAAGCCTGACGGCTTCTCGGAACATCGCTTACTTAAACACGTCGAAGATCTGGTCGCTGCCGGTTGCGGAGAGCCGCTGGCGTTCCGCCTGCTCCTCGACGAGCGCGAGCACCGGGAGCTCCATGTCCACACCCGGGGTGTGGCCGAACATCCTCTCCATATCCGTCTGCAGGGCGTGCATGTAGAGCGAGTTCGCGATCTCCATCGGGCAGTTCTCCTCGCACTGGCCGCAGTTGACACAGGAGTCCGCCACGTGAGCGAACCGGATCAGGTGGAACATGAACGGCACGGGGAGCACGCCCGGCGGCACCAGGTAGTCTTTCTTCGTGCTGCACTCTTCGCAGTAGCAGATCGGGCAGTTCTCGATGCAGGCGTAGCACTTGATGCACCGGGACGCGTCCTCCATTATCTTCTGGAGGCGCTCCTTGCCCTCGCCGAGCCCTTCGAAGTATTTCGCCCGCCACTTGTCGCCGAGTTTCAGCATCGCGTTCTCGACCTTGCCGCGGATCTCGATCCCCTTCGGGTTCGCGGGCTCCGTGGCGATCGCCCCGGCCTTCGCGGCCCTGCTCAGGAGATCAGCACCCTTCTCGGAACAGACCTCGACGAACGTGGCCTTCCCGGCTTTCTCCCCGATGACGCCCCAGTTGCCGCAGGCGAGGTCCGCCTGGCGCGGGACTTTCATCTTGCAGCGGCGGCAGTTCGACCGGCGGCCGTAGCCTTCCTCTTCGAGTTCGTCCATCGAGATGCCCTTGTGCTGACCGTCCTTCGTGACGATGATGAACTGGCCCTTGTCAATCTCCTCCTTGACGACGTCGTTCGGGTCGATGCCGAACTTCTCGGCGATCATCTTCCGGGCCGAGACCGGGCTGACGGACCCGCCGCAGTTGACGCCGATCATGAGAAGGTTGTCCAGGTTGACCTGGTTGCGCTTCGCGAGCTCGTAGAGGCCCATCGCGTCGCAGCCCTTCACCGTCACGGCAAGGCGCATATCCTCGGCCCCGCCCAGGTACTTCTTGACCAGTTTCGAGAGCAGAAGCGTTCCACAGTGGAGCGAGCCTGCTGTCTGCCCGATCTCGGCCGGGTCGGTGATGATTGTCGGGACCGCATCGTAGAGGTCCACGCCCTTCTTCACCGCGAGGACTGCGTCGACGATCTTGTTCTCCAGGGCATACTTGAGCAGTCCGGTCACCGCACCGCCGCACTCCGCGACGCTGGCGATATCGGGGCTCGTCGTCCAGGCGTATACCATATCTCCCTTTGCTGCCATTTACTGCACCCCCGTGATCTTCTCGACCTTCACAGCACTGTGCTTCAACTCCGGCATCTTGGAGAGCGGGTCGAGCGCGGTGTTCGTCAGCATGTTCGCCGCCGCATCCGCAAAGTGCATCGCCATCATCAGCACGCCCGGTGCGACCTCGTCGGTCACCCTCGCGGTGGTCTCGACCTCGCCGCGCCTGCTGGTGAGTTTGATCATCTCGCCGTTCTGGATCTTCAGGCGCGCTGCATCCTCGTTGTTGATCTGCACGTAGCCGTTGGGCACCTCGTGGTGGAGGAGCTCCGCCCGGCCGGTCTGGGTCCGGGTGTGGTAGTGGAAGAGCAGACGTCCGGTCATCAGGGTGAACGGATACTCGGCGTCGGCGACCTCCGCGGGCGGCCGGTGTTCGATGCCGAAGAAGTGCCCGAGGCCGTCGGCCGACGAGAACTTCTCGCGGTGGAGGATCGGCGTTCCGGGGTGCTCCTCGGTGGGGCAGGGCCAGTGCACGGACTCCGGCTTCTCCATCCTTGCGTAGGAGGCGCCGGCCATCGACGGGGTGACCCGCCGCATGTCGTCCCAGATATCTTCCGCGGAGTTGAAGTCGAATCCCTGGAGCCCGAGTTTGTGAGCGAGATCGACGAAGATCTCCCAGTCGGCCTTCGCCTCGCCCGGAGGCTCCACGGCCTTCCTTACACGGTTGATGCGCCGCTCGCCGCTGGTGAACGTCCCGTCCTTCTCGGCGAAGGATGCGCCGGGCAGGATGACGTCGGCGTATTTCGCCGTCTCGGTCATGAAGATGTCCTGCACGACCAGGAAGTCGAGTTTCTCAAGCGACCGCATGACGTGGTTCGAGTCGGGGTAGGAGACGACCGGGTTCAACGCGAAGATATACATCGCTTTGATCGGGTCGCCGCACTGGGTGATCTGCTCGGTCAGCGTCACGCCGTACTCGCTTGCAAGCCCGGTGACGCCCCAGAGTTCTTCCATGCGCTTGCGGATGGTGTCGTCCTCGCACTTCTGGTAGCCGGAGAAGACGTTCGGGTATGCACCCATGTCGCAGGCGCCCTGGACGTTGTTCTGGCCGCGGAGCGGGTTGACGCCGGTTCCGGGTCTGCCCACGTTGCCGGTGAGCATCGAGAGGTTTCCGAGCGACCGGACGTTGTCCGTGCCGGTCGAGAGCTCCGTGATGCCGAGGCAGTAGATGATCACCGCGTTCTTCGCGCCGGCGTAAATCCGGGCGATCTCCTTGACCCGCTCGGTCGGCACGCCGGTGATCGACTCGACGTCCGCGTAGTTCTCCACGGTCTTCTTCAGGTCCTCGAATCCCGTCGTCCTCTTCTCGATGAACTCCTTGTCGTGGAGGTTCTCCTGGATGATCCAGTACATGATCGAGTTGATCAGGGCAATGTTGGTCGAGGGGTTGTAGCGGACCCACTCATCGGCCAGGCGCGCCGTGGGTGTGTAGCGCGGGTCGCAGACGATGATCTTCTTGCCCGCCTTCTTGGCCTGGACGAGCCTGCGGCCCGCAAGCGGGTGCGCCTCGATCGTGTTCGCACCGATCATGAAGATGACGTCGGCGTTCAGGACGTCCTCGAAGGGGTTCGTCGCGGCCCCGGAGCCGAACGAGAGCGAGAGCCCCGCGACGGACGGCCCGTGGCAGATACGCGCGCAGTTGTCGATGTTGTTGGTCTTGAAGGCCACCCGCGCGAGTTTCTGCATGATGTAGCACTCTTCGTTCGGAGTACGGCACGAGACCTGGAATCCAAGGGATTTCGGCCCGTACTTCTCGCTGGTCTCCTTGAACTTCGAGGCGATGAGATCGTAAGCCTCGTCCCAGGATGCCTCGACGAACTCACCGTTCTTCTTGATGAGGGGTTTCGTCAGCCGGTCGGGGCTGTGCACGAACTCCCAGCAGGTGGCTCCCTTGGGGCAGAGTTTGCCCTCATTGATCGGACTTCTCTTCAGGGGCTCGACCCCCACGAGCTTACCTTCATTCACCACAAGATTGAGCCCGCACCCTACGCCGCAGTACGGGCAGGTTGTGGGAACGTAACGTAATTTGCCATTAGTGTCAGCCATGTGAATTCTCCCGATAGTTGCATTCAACGTCGGTTTTGCCAGGCATGTCCGGGTAGAACGGACATGTTAATAGTGGCTTTACTCTACTAAGTAGTATATAAATTTAAACTTACTCTTTTAACATTGGCTGATTATTCATGCTGTATAGTTGATTGCTCTTCGACTCAATCCCCGGGACCCGGGGTATAGCCAACGATATCGATGATTATGCGATAAGGTGACACTTCCTCGGCGATATGCCGCAGCAACCCGTTTTGGGTAAAGCAAATTTGATTTACTGATCCAAAATGTTTACAATCAACCTTGACCAAACACCTCTCCGTGCAACCGAGACTGAATCACACATGGGAAGATATCGAGGCCCGGCTCGAGTCGAGAGGCTCCCCCCCGGGATTGATCGAGGACTTCAAACGATGCATCGATTTCCACACCTTCGCGGCCCCCGGGCTCCTGGTCGGGGTCTTCATGGTGGATCAGGCCCTGGAACTCCTGAACCCTCCTGAGGGTGAGAAGATCTACGCTGTCTGCGAGACCACCAAGTGCCTGCCCGACGCCCTTCAGGTGATTGCCCACTGCACGACCGGCAACCACCGCCTCCGGGTGATCCCGATCGGGAAGTTTGCCATCACCATGAACGGGCCGGCCGATTCCCCGTACGTAAACGGGATCCGGGTCTTCGTCGACGGCGATAAGATCGAGCGTTATCCGACGTTCGCTCTCTGGTACACCAAAGACCCGCTCTTCGACCCGAGAACCCGGGGTATCGACCTGATCGACGAGGTCATCGATGCGGGACGCGATCTCCTCTCGCACGAGCGGGTGCGGGTGAAAGTGCCCCAGAAATGGCCGTGGAAGTCCGCGATCTGTTCCATCTGCGGCGAGATGGTTCCCGACAACCTGCTCGTCGACGGTGCCTGTACCGACTGCCGATCACAGTCCTACTACGAGAAGGTAGCGTACTGAGGAGTTCTTCTCCCCCCCTGGGGGAGGCATAACTCCTATCGATATGGAAGGCACCGCATGGAGCTCTCTCCTATCGGACTCGTGCATTCAGGTATCCGCTTCAGGAGCGACATGCCGGTCCAGGGCGTCGACGCCGAGATCGAGATCTTTTCCCGGTACGCCGGGGGACTCTCCGGTATCGAGGAGAATTCGCACCTGATCCTCGTCTGCTGGATGCACGAGGCCGGCCGGGACGTCCTCACGGCGGTCGCCAGGAAGGTTTCGGGCGATCTCCCGGAGAAAGGCGTCTTCTCCCTCCGCTCGCCGGTGCGGCCGAACCCCCTTTCCGTCTCGGTGGTGCGGCTCTGCGGTGTCCGGGACGAGCGGTTTCTGGCGCTCGCGAACGTCGACCTGATCGACGGGACGCCGGTGATCGATATCAAGCCCTACCAGACGGGATGGGACTGCGTCTTCTCCGCGACCGGCCACGACCGGACGGAGAAGATCCGGAAGATGGGCCCCGGCGAGTACCGGGCCGGCCTCATCCGGGAGGCCGTGAACTATCACGGGGAACTCTGCCCCGGGGTAGCGGTCGGGGTGCGGATCGCGGAGGCGGCGACGCGCATCTTTGAGCGCGACCTGCGGCACCCGCAGGTATCGGTCGCGCCCGGCCCCGATCCCTGCATCGCCGACGCGCTCATCGGGATCACCGGCGCGAGCCCCGGAAACCGCCGGCTGGGGTGTTCGGGAGGAGACCGGTACGTTCTCTCCTGCGCCGGAAAGGAGGCGGTCTTCATCCTCCGGGAGGTGCCGGAGAGCGTCGATGCGATCCTTGCGGCCGGCGAGGCGTCGCTCTTCGACTGCGCCGTTCATTCCCGGCCGCAACAGAGACGATGATCCAGGAGTCACGAAGATGTCACGCAGGTACCTGAACCTTACCCCGCTCTCCGAGGCGCTCGCGATCATGCAGCGGGAGTTCCCCTCGCCGGGCCGCGCCGAGAGCGTGCCGCTCGCAGAGGCTGTCGGCAGGGTGACGGCCGAACCCCTGTATGCGGGGTATTCCGTTCCCATGGCCGATATCGCGAAGTTCGACGGTTACGCGGTGAAGAGCGGCGCGACACGCGGGGCGCAGGACCAGCGGCCGCTGCCTCTTGCCGGGTATACCCGCGTCAACACCGGCGAGGTGCTCCCACAGCCGTTCGACGCCGTCGTCATGATCGAGGATACCTGGGACGAGGGCGGCACGCCCTGGATCCGGAAGTCCGCCGCGTTCGGGCAGCACATCCGCCGTGCCGGCGAGGATGTCCGGGCGGGGGAACTCGTCCTCCCGAAAGGCCACCGGGTCAGGCCGTTCGATATCGGTGCGCTCGCGACCTACGGGATTGACCGGGTGAGCGTGCGGTCGGTCCGGGTCGGCATCGTCCCGACGGGGAGCGACCTCGTGCCGCTTGGCACGGCGCCCGGGCCCGGCCGGACGATCGAGACGAACACCCTCATGGCGGAGGCGTACCTTACCGGGACCGGGGCGACCTGCCGCCGTTACGGGATTGTTCCCGACGAACCCGATCTGATCCGGGAGGCGGTCGAGACGGCGGTCGCCGAGAACGATCTCGTCATCCTCTCGGCGGGTTCGTCGGCCGGCACCCGCGATTTCTCCCGGGACGTCGTCGGGGAAATCGGGGAGATAGTCTTTCACGGGATCGCGGTCAGGCCGGGGAAACCGGTGCTGCTCGCGAACGTCGGCGGCAAGCCGGTTCTCGGGATGCCCGGGTATCCCGTCGCCGCCCAGACGGTTCTCCGCGAGGTTGCCGGGAGCCTCCTCTCGTGGTGGGGGCTCTCGCCGGTCCCGTGCGGGGAGCTGGATGTCCGGCTGGCGCGGAGGCTGGCGTCCGATCTCGGGTTCGACGAGTTCGTCCCGGTCTCGGTCGGGCGGGTCGACGGCACCTGCTGGGCGACACCCCATCCCCGGGGCGGCGGCATCCAGATGGCGGTCGTCCGGGCGAACGGCTATCTCCACATCCCCGCCGCCCGCGAGGGGATCGAGGCGGGGGAAGTGGTGCGTGTCCGGCTCACCGTCCCGTCCGCTTCCCTCGCCCGGACGCTGGTCTGTGTCGGGAGGCGCGACCCCGTCCTCGGGGAACTCGGAAACCGTCTCGCGGAGTCCGGCTACCAGTTCCACTGCTGCAACGCCTCGACGATTGGGGCGGTGCTGGCCCTGCGGGCGAACACCTGCCACGCGGCAACGGTTGCTCTCCCCGAGACCGCGTTGGCATGGGACGACCAGGTGCTCCGCTACCTGCCGGACGTCGACCTCCTCCGGGTGCCGGTGGCCCGGACGGAGTTGGGGGTCGCATCGGCCGATCCCCTCGACGCCGGAAGCCTTGCGTCGCTCCGGGTCGCCAACCGCCCGAAGAGCGCGGCGGCGCAGTTCCTCCTCGATGCGTGGCTTGACCGGGAGGGGATCGACGTCTCCCCGTCGGGCGTTCCCGCGGACGTCCGGGTCTGTCCGGCCCTTGAAGCGCGGGAGGCGGGGCTCCGGTTCACGCCGATCGGCTGCGAGTCGTGCGATCTGGTGATACGAGAGGAACTTGCCGCGGACGAGGGCGTCGCCGCCCTCATCGAGGCCGTACGCTCGCCGGAGTTCCGCGCGTACCTCCATTCGATCGGGAGAGACCCGGGGGACGGAGACGCGCCCGGCGTCTTTTCGGCCTGAACCGCCGCACCTGCTCGAAACGCATATCCTTTTCTGGCATCATCACTCCTCATGCGAGTCAGCGAGCAGACACGGGAGCAGATCATGGCGGTGCTCCGGCGGATGACGGATGCCATGGGCAGAAAGGACATCGAGAGCCTGGTAACGCTCACCGATCCCGACTTCCGGGGTTTGTTCACCGGCGCCGACGGGAAGGTGATCGGGAGGGAAGCCTGCCGCCGGCACCTCGAGCACGGCTTTGCGCGGGCGGAAACCGTCGCGCTCGATCTCTCCGATGTCCATATCGGCGCCGAGGGGACGGTCGCCTGGGTGATGGCCGATATGACCTGCCGTTTTGTCTCAGGCGGTGTCCCGCGGACCATGAACGGGCGGATGACGGCGGTGCTCCGGGGGACGGGCCATGCGTGGATCTTCGCCCAGATGCACTGCTCGCTTCCGGCAGAGGGATAGGAAGAAGGGCGGTCGTCTCCGGCGTAACTCTTTTTGCTTTGTTGTGGTTTGTTCTGGTTCCTGGGCGGTAGGGTTTGCCTGGATCCGATGAGATCGTTTACTCAGCCATTCCGGTGCAGTGAGTTTGAGCACCGAAAGTGCGATGTTCCGATCGGAGAGTCCGCGATGATTGGGCATCTCGGGTACAAGAGTCTGAACACTCCCGGATTTTATTTTACGCACGCACAGTGACCGGAGCGAGGAAAAATCCCCATGCAGTGGACCGTGAGGCTACGCACCTTCGGTGCTCGAACTCCGCCTGCACCTCCGGTGCACGCGTCGTTTATCGCCATGGGGGTGGGGCTGACGGGGAGTGCGATGTTCCGATAGGAACGGAGCTCGAGCACCCGAAGGGTGCGGAGTGCGAGCGAAGCGAGCTTGAGCACCGATAGGTGCGAGGGGGCGTGCCCCTCCCCTGTCTCTCTCATAAGGCTATATCTGTAACCCCCCACCGCCCGCGCTTCGCGCTCCTCCCCCGCACCTTCGGTGCTTCAACTCCGCTCCTAGCGGAGCGTCGTTCCGCCCCCGGAGGGGGTGCAGTGCATGGCGATAGGCGATGTCCCCACGGGACATCGCTGGGAAGACCGAAGATTGACGTTCCTGTGGAATGCGATGGGCCGAAGGGCCGGGAGCATGAGCACCGAAGGTGCGAAGTGCGAGCTTAGCGAGCATGAGAAACCCAAAGGGTTTCGAAGTGCGCAGTTCCCACGAAATCCGTGCTGGCTGCCGCCAAAAAACAAAACAGTGGATGGTCGGGTTTCTCTGGATTGCGCAACATGCTGGAGTGCTTCTTAACCTCGTTTGCTAGCGTCCACGCCCCATAAAAATATCCCGGCAGAGCCCCTCACGGATCCGCTGTAAAGAACAGAATCGCCCTGCCGTTGCCGTCGATGACCGCGAGGGTGTCCCCGACGATCCGGTAGCCCGCCGCCGACCGGAGGAGGTCGAGGTAGGTTTTCTCCTGCTCCATGATGCCGGCGGGCTCGGCGCAGGAGGCTTTCGTCGCGATGATCCGCTCCACGCCAATCCCCGTCTCGTTGACCTGGTAGGGGGCGGAGTAGGCGTTGCACCCGGCAGACCCCGAGACCGTGCCGTCGCCGTCGAAGACCAGGGTGATATCGGTGCCGGGCACCGGCGATGCGACGGTGCTGCCGCTGCCGGTGGTGTAGCGGGTGAGGTGCCATTCGGTCGCAAGCAGCGGCACGCTCCCGGGCTGCTCTGCCCGCGCGAACGTGAGCACCTCCCGCCCGGAAGGCCCGGAGATCGTCAGCCGGTCGTCCTCGACCCGGTAGGAGGCGGCCGCCACGAGGAGCTCCCGGTAGCGGTTCTCCTGCTGCACGAGTTCCTGCTCATCCGCAGGGTAGGCCGCGGTGGCGACGACCGGTTCCACTGCGATGGTGGAGCCGTTGATCCGGTAGGGGGCGGAGTAGAGGTTGCACCCGGCCGACCCCGAGAGCGTTCCGCTCTCGCCGAAGACGATGAGCGGCGCCGTCCCGTGCAGGGGCGCGACGACGGAGCCGTTGTCGGCGCGGAACTCGACCAGATTCCATGCCGTCCCGCTAAGTGGTTCGGTGACCCGATTGGCGCTGTCAGGAGGCGTATCTACACCGCCGGTCCAGGCGACCGAGACGATGCACGCCGCTACGATGATCAGGAATGCAGTCTTCGCGAGTATGTTCTGTCCCTCTCTTTCCATCTCTTTCGAGTAGGCATTGGGAGGGGTAGAAGAAATAGTAACTCATTTCCATCGAGATTCCCTCGCTTCTCCTCTTCCCCGGAATCGGATCTTTCCGGCGTCGATCCGGGGTTTTCGTCAGGAGAGCGCCCCCAAGAGAGATGGCCGCACCGCCGGGGCAAAAGGGCAAAATCGGGCAGGGGCCGATCGGTCCCTGCGCCGGAAGCGGGGTAGGGATCAGGGCCGGCCCGCGCTGTACGAGAGCAGGGTCTTTCCTGCATCATCCAGGAGATCGAGCCGATCCCCGTCGATATGGTAGCCTGCAACCGAGGTGAGGAGGTTGAGGTACCGGGTCTCCTGGTTCATGAGGCCTTCCGGCTCGCCGCAGTGCATCTTCGTGCTGATCGGCGGTTCGATGGTGAGGTTCGTGCCGTCGAGCTGGTAGCCGGCCCCGTAGGAGTTGCACCCGGCGCTGCCGGTGACGTTTCCGTCAGGGTCGAAGACCGCCGTGATCGTGGTCCCGACGATCACCGAGGAGACCGTCTCCCCGCCGGGGCTGCTGAAGGACTCAAGCGTCCACTCCGTTCCGGCGAGCGGTGCCGGCGTGACCTCCGGTGCCTGCACGAAGAAGAGCAGGTCGGTGCCCTCCGCGTCCGTGAGGATCAGGCGGTCGCCCTCCGTCCGGTAGGAGGAGACGTTCGCGAGGAGGCCCATGAACGCCGCTTCCTGCTCCATGACCCCCGGCGTCTCGCAGTACATCAAAGTGCTGTAGAGCGAGGAGACCGTGAGGTCTGCGCCGTCGAGGCTGTACTGGCCGCCGTAGTGGTTGCACCCGGCGTTGCCGGTGACATTTCCGTCGTCAAAGTTTGCGGTGATCGTCGTGCCGGCGATCACCGAGGAGACTGCGTCTCCGTTGGCGCTGTAGGACTCAAGCACCCAGTCCGTTCCGACGAGCGGGAGGTCGGGCGTTTGTGCGGCTTTCTCGAAGACCAGCAGGTCGCCGCCCTCGCTGTCGGCGAGGATCAGCAGGTTGTCTTCCATCCGGTAGGAGGCGACTTCCGTGAGGAGCGCAAGGTAGCGGTCCTCCTGGTCCATGATGCCTTCAGGCTCGCTGCAGTACATCTCGGTCCGTATGGCCGGCTCGATGGTGAGCGCTGCGCCGTCCACGGTGTAGTCTGCGCTGTAGTGGTTGCACCCGGCCGATCCGCCGAGGCTCCCCTCTGCGCTGAAGGTCACCGTCACGCCCGTGCCGTCAAGAACCGGTGTCTGGGTGCCGTTCTCCCCGGCGAGGCTCGTGAGCGTCCACCAGGTGTTTCCCGCGAGTCCCGTGGACTCGTCTCCCTTCACGAAGACAAGCACGTCGGTGCCTTCCGCGTCGGTGATGATGAGCCGGTCGTTCTCGATCCGGCATCCGGCCGCCGAGCCGAGGAGATCGATGAACCGCGACTCCTGGTCCATGATGCCTTCGGGCTCCAGACAGAGTTTCAGTGTCTGGGCAATCGAGGAGATTGAGAGGCTCGTGCCGTCGATCTGGTAGTCCCCGCCGTAGCCGTTGCACCCGGCCGAGCCGGTGACCTTTCCATCAGGGCCGAAGGCCGCCGTGACCTCCGTTCCCGGCAGAACCCCGACGAGCGTGCCGTTCTCATCGAGGAACGAATCCAATGTCCAGGAAGTTCCGGCAAGCCCGACGGCCGTTCCCGGCGTCGACGTGCCCCCTGTGCACCCCGCGGTGACGATGCACGCCACGACGATGACAATGAGCGATGCCGTCGCGAGGATGAAGTTCCTGTTCCTTCTTCTGTTCGGTGCCATACAACTGCATATGGGCGGGATTGGGTGATAAATGAATGGTAGGCTACGAAAAAAATCGAACCTATACATGGGTGGTTTTTCGAATCTGGCGATTATACGTTTTATCCGGGTGCGGTTATCTTACGCTGCCGGACGGCGGAAAGCGGGCCGTTCCTCCGGTGTCGTGGCGTTCCGGCATCTCTCGCCGGGCACGTTCCTGTACATGCGGGGGTTTTTATCCGGCCAGTTCCATACCGGATGCGGGAGATGGATGCTGTGGCAATGTTGATCCTTCTGCGACACGGCGAGAGCACCTGGAACAGGGAGAACCGGTTCACGGGCTGGACCGACGTGGACCTCTCTCCGCAGGGTGTAAAAGAAGCTCATAAGGCGGCGGAACTCCTCAGGGACGGCGGGTACACGTTCGGCGTCGCCTATACCTCCGTCCTGAAGCGGGCGATCCGGACGCTCTGGATCGTGATGGACGACCTCGATCTCATGTACGTTCCCGTGCACCGGTCGTGGCGGCTGAACGAGAAGGGTTACGGCGTCCTGCAGGGTTTGAACAAGCAGGAGACCGCGGAGAAGTACGGTGCGAAGCAGGTGCATCTCTGGCGCCGGGCATACGACGTGCGGCCGCCGCCGCTCGCGTGGGACGATCCGAGGCACCCGCGGTTCGACCCCCGCTACGCGGATCTCGACCAGGAGACCCTCCCTGCGACCGAGTCCCTGCACGACACGCTCGAGCGGGTGCTCCCCTACTGGGAGAGCCATATCACCGAAGATCTCCGGCGGGGCAAACCCGTCCTGGTCTCCGCCCACGGGAACAGTCTCCGGGCTCTGGTCAAGCACCTGGACAATGTTCCCGACGACGAGATCGCGGGGCTCAACATTCCTACCGGCTACCCGCTCGTCTACGAACTGGACGAGGACCTGAAGGCCGTGAAGCACTACTACCTCGGCGACCCGGAGGAGATCGCGGCGGCCGCCCGGGGCGTCGCCCGGCAGGCAGGGCCGGGATAACCGGGGCTGGTCTCCCGGCCTTTCCCCGATACATCCCTTCGTTTACCTCCCTGTAACACAATCGTAACACCGTTCCTGCTATTGTTACAGATCTGTAACATCTTTTGCCCGCCTGTAACAAAACTGTAACAATTAAATCCCCGCCCGGTAAACATCATTCTATGTCCAGGGTTGTCCGGGTTGACGAGGAGGCGCTGGAGGTCGCCCTGCAGTACGGGAAGAACCTCTCGGCCGGGATCATGAAGATGGAAGAGATGCTCAAAAAACAGGAGAAGGCCAGGCGCGACTATACCAATATCGAGGAGATGGTCCGCCGGGCGGTCAGGGAAGAACTCGATATGCTGACGGCCAGGTACTGAGTGGATGGGCTGAGCCCGGGGCAGATGATGCCGGGGGGCACTCTTGCCCTGAGTGTGTGGCTCGGAGAAGACCTCCTGAGAGAGTTGTTGTTGCTATAGGGTCTGGCACCAACTAGAAGAGGACAAGGACAGACACGATCCAGTTTTCCCCGCAATACGGGTGCAGTGGACCGTGGTGGCTATCGCCAAGCGGGGGGTGGGGACAGGGGAGGGGGGAGCATCCCCCTCCCCTGAAACCCCTCCCCCAAACGCGATATTCGATGGAAATCCGTGCTCTGGAGCGATTCTAGACGAGGTCATCTAGAAGATCGTCCAGCGTAAAGATTCCAAGACCACCAATTCACCCCCGTCCGGTGAGTTCCGTAAGCCCCCTGAGCCACTCGAACGGCGCACCGGCGAACTCCTCCGGCGTCATCCGCCACACCCAGTTCCCCGTGGTGGTCGAGGGGTAGTTCATCCGTGCCGCGGCACCGAGGCCGAGGACGTCCTGCATCGGGACGATGCACGCCCGGGCGACCGAGGTCATCGCCAGCCGGACGAGCTCCCGGTGAACCTCGTCCGCCGCCACCTCCCGCCCGATATAGGTGAAGAACCTCTCCTTATCCTCCTCCGACGCCTCCTCCTCGAACCATCCCCGTGCGGTGTTGTTGTCGTGCGTCCCCGTGTAGCAGATGAGGTTATGGACGTAGTTGTGCGGGATATGGGGGGTTCTTGCGATCCCCTCGCCGAACGCGAAGAGGAGGATCTTCATCCCCGGGAAGTCGAACCGGTCGAGGAGGGCCTGGACGGCGGGGGTGTTCGCCCCCAGGTCTTCGGCGACGATAGGAAAGCAGGGGTGCTTTCGGGCGAGCGCCTCGAAGAAGTCTTCTCCCGGCCCGTCGACCCAGGTGCCGCGCTCGGCCGTCGCGTCGCCCGCCGGAACCTCGTAGTAGTCGGCGAATGCCCGGAAGTGGTCGATCCGGAAGAGGTCGTAGAGTTCGGCGGACCGGGCGATCCGGCCCGCCCACCAGTCGTAACCGCGCTCCCGGAGTGCGGCCCAGTCGTAGACCGGGTTCCCCCAGAGCTGCCCGGTCCTGCTGAAGATATCTGGCGGCACCCCCGCCACCACGGTCGGGCGGAGGTCTTCGTCCAGTTTGAAGATCCCGGGGTGCGCCCAGACGTCGACGCTGTCATACGCGACGTAGATCGGGATGTCGCCGATGACCTGGATGCCCCGTTCGGTGCAGTAGCGCCGGAGGGCCGACCACTGGCGGGCGGCGATGTACTGGAGGAACTTCTCTTTTCGTATCCGGTCGTCGAGCAGTTCGCGCATCTCTTTGAGGGCTCCCGTTTCCCTTGCCCGGATATCCTCCGGCCACCGGTTCCACGCCTGCCCGCGGAAATGGCCTTTTAACGCGACGAAGAGCGCGTGGTCGTCGAGCCACCATCCCGTGCCGTCGCAGAACGTCTCGAACCTGCGATCCGGCCCGGAGTGGCGGAACCGCTCGTAGGCAGCCGCGAACAGCCGTTCCCGGTACCATGCGGCCGCCTCGTACGCCGCCCGCTCCTCCGGGAACCCGGGCGCCGGCTCCAGTTCGCTCTTCCTGAGATAGCCTTCCCGGACGAGCATCTCGGGGCTGATGAGGAGGATGTTTGCGGCGAACGCCGACGGGCTCGAGTAGGGGGAGTGGGCGTATGCCGTCTCTGTCGGGTTGAGCGGCAGGATCTGCCAGTAGTGCTGCCGGCCCCGCTCAAGCGCATCGACGAACCGGTATGCCGCCGGACCGAAATCGCCGACGCCGTACGGTGACGGCAGGGACGTGATATGCAGGAGTATGCCGCTCCCCCGTGTCTGAATCATACATCTTCTCCCGATAACTCGCCCTTCTGGGGCGGTCTCCACTTATAGCCTTATCCCGCCCGGGGAGTACGGTCAAATAGATCGCGCTCCATAGGGGCCGGAATGGAGGTGATCGAGACGGCGTTACCAACCGCCATGACCAACTCCCGCATCCACGAGTACCTCCGCGAAGCCCCGTACCCGGCGACCCGGCAGGCTCTGGTCGACCGTGCCCGTAAGACCGGTGCACCGGGCGATATCCTGCGGGCGCTCGAACGGCTGCCGGAGAGGTTGTATGCGAGCCCGGACGCCGTGATCGAGACCATCGGGATGCTGGTGTGAGGGTATGCCGTCCCCCGCCGGAGATCACCGTGCCGCTGCGGTCGTCGTCGCCTCCTCCCGGATGGTGAAGAGGTCGCGGAGAGCGTCCCTGATGCAGGCCTCGAAGATGTCGCGCACGTGGGTGTGGGCGATCTCGAGCCAGTCGGCCACCCCGTCGGTGGGGATGTTCTGTCCTTCCGTCAGGTAGTAGTCGATATTGAGGAGGAACGCGTTGTGTTCCGTCGATTCGGGGACGGCGTCGGTGAGTTCCACCCGGCAGTTGTCGCGGTCGTCGTGGAACGAGAACTCGCACCCGGTGATGAACCCTGCCGGCACCTGCGGGAGTTCCGGCGGGAGGGTGGGGTAGAAGGCGAAGTAGTCCGAGAGCGTCACCTCCCGCTCCGGGATCTCGATGAAGTTGACGTAGCGCAGGTTCATGGTGCCGATGGCGTCGGTGCCGATGACCTCCCGGAACCGGTCGAACGCCCCGTGGATCTGCTCCGAGAAGGCTTCCCAGTGGACGTAGGGTTTCTGGCAGCTCACCGAGAGCAGGCGGGGCCCGACCTGGACGGCGCAACCCTCGTCCTCGGCGAGGAATATCGAGCGTTCGGCGACGAGGAGTTCCTCGCGGAGCCCTTCCGGACCGAGGAGCATCACCACCTCGCGCACGTAGCGCTGGTCTCTCTTCGGGTAGGTGTCCTTTAAGTGACTGTAGAGTATCCCCGGATAGGTCAGGTCCCAGGGGGTGTCCTCGGGGAACCGGAACTCGCATATCACTTCGGCGGCGGGGGGGTTGACATACTTCCTTACCTCTGCCATATTCTTCTCCCTCAGGGGTGCTGGATGGAGGGAGACTACTTTAAGGTGACTGCCCGGCGGCAAAGGCCGGGCACCATCACGATGCTTTATCTCTCCGGGCCGCTATCCGGGTGTGATGGGCGAGACGTTCCGCCAGACGGTTCACCTGCTCATGGGGGTCCTCAGCGCCGCGATAATTCTCCGCCTGGACGACCGGTGGGCGTTCATCTTCGTGAGCGCCGCTCTTGCTCTCCAGTTCCTCCTCTGCGACGCCTTCACCCGCGGCTACGACGTCCCGGTCCTCTCGCGGGTGATGGACGAGTCGGAACGCACCGGGAAGGTGCCGCTCAAGGGCGGGATCGCCTACGCCGCCGGGGCGCTCTTCTGCCTCGCGGTCTTCGGCCGCGAGTATACCGCGGTCGGCCTCGTCACGGTCGGGGTGCTCGACAGCGTTTCAACGCTCGCCGGGCTGCGGTTCGGGCGGCATACCCTCGTCGGGAAGAAATCGCTCGAGGGGACGGTTGCCGGGGCGGCGGCGGCCGCTCTTGCCCTCGCCTTCCTGATCCCCTGGTGGGTGGCCGTGGTTGTGGCGGGGGTCGCCGGCGTCATCGAGGCCTGCTTCCCGCTCGACGACAACGTGGCGATTCAGGTGGGGGTGTGCGTGGTGCTGGCGCTTATGGGGGTCGGGGCGGGGTTGTGACAGAAGAGTCTCGAGTGCTGGATTTGCGGAGTGCAGGTGTTCGACTGAGGATGGCAGAACAAGTTGGTGTGATGCAAAAGCCCCGTGCTCTGGACCGTGGTGGCTATCCCCGAGAGGGGGGTGGGGACAATGGGGAGTGCGAACGGAGTGAGCATGAGAAACTCGAAGAGTTTCGAGGGGGGAATACTCCCCCCTCCCCACCTGACGGTGGTCGAGCTCCGGGCGTTCGCACCTTCGGTGCTCATGCTCCCGCTCTGGCGACCGGTCGCATTCCGCCCATCGCACTCCCCGTCAGCCCCTCAAAGAACTTCGTTCTTCTCATGCTCCTGCCCTTCGGCCAGTCGCACTCCCCGCGTGGCGATAAGCGACGTTCCGGCAGGAACGGAGCTGGAGCACCGAAGGTGCGATATCCATGGGAAACCCGTACACGGGCAGGTGCGGCAAAAAGAAAGGAGCATGAACCCTCAGCACTATCTTACTAAATCGCGCTGAGCCCTGTCGATCCTCTCCCCTTCAGTGCTTCACACCCCGCTTCTTGAGTTCCTCCGACTTCTTCTTCGAGCACTCTTCGCACCGAAACTCGGGCGCCGGATCGTTCGATTTATCGTAGTTCTCTGCCCGGACCAGGCGGTAGCCCCGGGCGACCTTCCCGCAGTCCACGCACCGGACCTTCTCTTTGACCTCCCACTGGGCGGCGAGCGCCTCGGAGGTGAAGATGAACCGGTCGACCCAGAAGAAGATGAGGCCGCCGATGAGGTTTGCGACGACGGTGGCGGCGAGCGCCCCGAGGCCCGCGAGCCAGTAGAGCACCACGGCGAGGATGGGCGTCGAGAGCTGCCACCGGACGAGATACAGGCCGTATCGCTTAAAATTTACTTCCACGTATAAAATTCGGCGGGCGACCTCATAAAACCGGGGTCGGCACCGTCACCCGAGCACCAGGATCCGGCGGGTCAGGCTCTTGTGCACCCGCTGCTCGTGCTCCTGCAGGACGGTGAAGTGGCGGGCGGCGATCGGCGTGATGTCGCGATGCGTGACGACGACTGCGCGCCTCCCCGGCCGGAGGATGCGGCGGATTTCGGCAAGCGATCCGTCGTAGAGCCGGTCCATGCTCTCTCCGTGGATCCGGACCGACTGGCCGTAGGGGAGGTCGGTCACGACCGAATCAAGCGCCCCGTCGCAGACCGGGACCGCCGTGGCGTCGGCGATCAGCACGTCCGAGCCCGGGAGGTTCTGCCGGTAGCCGTCGACCATCGCGGGGTCGAAGTCGCTCCCGAGGATCCGGACGCCGATCTCCCGGGCTTCGAGCAGGATCCCGCCGGTGCCGCAGAAGGGGTCATAGACCACTTCGCCGGGGCGGACAAGGGAGATGTTGACGAGCGCCCGGGCCATCCGGGGCATCATCACCCCGGGGTGGAAGAACGGCCGGCGCATGGGGTTCCGCGCCTCGAACGCCCCCCGGTCGATCTTTCGGATGACGCGGCCGAAGTAGCAGCGGTCTTCCGAGACGACGGCGCGGTACTCCTCGACCGGGTCGCGGAGCGAGACCGGGCCGGCAATCAGGCTCCCGATCAGCCGTTCCAGGTCGAGACGCTCGATATCCATCCTGCTCCCCTGGATCATCTTCCCCCGGCCGACGAACGGCTTCTCAGTCGTGATGGCACGGTCGCGGAGGAGTTCCGTAAACGCTGCCCTTGTGGGCTCGCACTCCCCGAGGTACTCCATCACCACATGCGTCAGGGCGAGGCGCCCGGCGGCCTCCGGTTCCGGGCACTCCGCGACCGCGACCTGGGTCCTCCGGTCGAGCACCGTGCCCACGCACTCCAGTTCCATGGCAGGGAGGTCGGGGTGCTCGCCGGAGAGTTCGAAGAGCAGCTTCATTCCTATGGTATTGGGGGCGTGGGGCGATAAAGCGGGGGGATGGGGGATGCGACTGGCCGAAGGGCGGGATGGTGTGGCGGGTGTGAGGGGTCTGGTGGACGTGGATAATTACTGCCTCTTCGGTTGAATGTAATCCGAGATCCAGCGTGCATGAGTTTAGGTCATGAGGACATTTACACACCCCTTGGCACGGATTTCCCATGGATATCGCCATTGGGGGAGGGGCTGACGGGGAGGGGGGAGTATTCCCCCCTCGAAACTCTTCGAGTTTCTCATGCTCACTCCGTTCGCACTCCCCATTGTCCCCACCCCCCTCTCGGGGATAGCCACCACGGTCCACTGTACCGGGCTTTGTGCTCGCATCTGCTGTTTCCGTGGTCATTCATCACACATCCAGCTGTTTTCCCAGCAAATGCGACCCACTGCCCTCTCGGATCAAGAAGTATGCCTAAAGTGGGATCTAAAAAGAAGATAGCTGATAAAGCAAGAGGGATCCCCCCTCACTTCACCGACTCTTTCATCTTGTCGACGACGTCCTGAAAGAAGCCCTTGCCCTTCTTCGCGGAGGGTTTGTGCCCCCCGATCTCGAGCAGACGCTCATAGAGTTCGCGCTCCTCGTCCGTCAGGCGCTCGGGCACGACGATGTGCACCCGCACCAGCATGTCGCCGGGCTTCGTCTGCCACCGCACGCCCTCGCCCCGTATCTTCAGCCCGGTGTTGTGCTGCACGCCGGCGGGGATATCCAGGACGACCGTGCGCCCGTCGATCGTCTGCACCTCGACCTCGGAGCCCAGCACCGCCTGCGCCGGGGAGATATCGACGGTCGTCTCCAGGTCGTCACCCCGCCGGGTGAACGTCCTGTGCGGCGCGACGCTGATCTCGATGTAGAGGTCCCCCGGCGGCGCACCGTAATCCCCGGCGTCGCCGTAGCCCTCCATCCGGAGGCGCATGCCCGTATCCACGCCCGGCGGAACCCGGACCTTCACGGTCTGCCGGCCACGCCGGTGCCCGGTTCCGCCGCAGGCCTTGCACCGGGTCTCGGGGACCTTCCCCCGGCCACCGCAGGTGGTGCAGGGCGTCATCCGGACGAAGTTCCCGAAGATGGACTGGCTCATCTGCCGCATCTGGCCGCTGCCGCCGCAGGTCGGGCAGGTGGTGGTCTTCTTCGTCTCGCTCCCCGTCCCGTCGCACTCCGGACAGGGCTCGACGTGGTCGACGCCGACCTCCTTCTCGGTCCCGAACGCCGCCTCCTCGAGCGTGATGCGCATCTTCATCAGGAGGTCGGCGCCGGGGCGCGGGCCGGCACGCTGCCTGCCCCCGCCGCCGAAGAAGGTCTCGAAAATATCCCCGAACCCGGAGAAGTCGGCGCTGAACCCGCCCGAGTATCCGCCGCCGCCGGCGTACGAGCCACGGGACGCGTTACTGTAGGCGTCGTGCCCCATGTTGTCGTACTGGGCGCGTTTCTGCGCATCAGAGAGGACGCTATAGGCCTCGTTGATCTTCTTGAACTTCTCCTCGGCCCCCGGTTCCTTGCAGACGTCGGGGTGGTATTTTCGGGCCAGGTTCCGGTAGGCTTTCTTGATCTCCTTATCATCGGCGCTTTTCGAGACACCGAGGATATCATAGTAGCTGTCCGGACCCATCGACCTCACTCTTTGACTTCGTAATCGGCATCGACGACGGTATCGTCCTTCTTCGCGGCCCCTTCCGTCTGCTGCTGCTGGGCGGCGGCCGCCTGTGCCTGCTGGTACATCTTTGTCGTGAGTGCATATACCGCTTCGGTCAGGGCATCCATCTTCTGCTTGATCGCCTCGAGGTCGTCGCCCTCGAGCGCCTTCTTGAGGTCGGCGATCGCGCTCTCGATCTTCTCTTTGTCCGCGGCCTCGATCGAATCGCCCGCGTCCTTCATCGCCCGCTCGGCGGTGAAGATAGCGGTGTCGGCGGTGTTCCTGATTTCGATCTCCTCGCGATTCTTCTGGTCCTCCGCCTCGAACTTCTTCGCCTCGTCCATCATCCGCTGGATCTCGGCTTCGGACGGGCGGGAGTCCTGCGGCTTGATGGTGATCGACTGCTCGTTCCCGGTGCCGAGGTCCTTTGCCGAGACGTGGACGATACCGTTTGCGTCGATATCGAACGTGACCTCGATCTGCGGGATGCCACGCGGCGCCGGCGGGATGCCGGTGAGCTGGAATCGGCCCAGGGTGAAGTTGTCCTTCGCGAGCGCCCGCTCGCCCTGCATCACGTGGATCTCCACCGAGGTCTGGCCGTCGGCGGCGGTCGAGAAGATCTGGCTCTTCCTTGTCGGGATGGTGGTGTTGCGCTCGATGAGCTTCGTCGCGATGCCGCCGAGCGTCTCTATGCCGAGCGAGAGCGGCGTCACGTCGAGGAGCAGGACGTCCTTCGTCTCGCCGGTCAGCACGCCTGCCTGGATGGCGGCGCCGAGGGCGACGCACTCGTCGGGGTTGATGCCTTTATCGGGCTCCTTCTTGAGGACCTTCTTCACGGTCTCCTGGACGAGCGGGACACGGGTCGAACCTCCGACGAGGAGGATGTGGTCGATGTCGTCGGCGCCCAGTTTGGCGTCGGAGAGCGCCTGCTTCACCGGCCCGAGGGTCGAGTCGACGAGGTCGCCGATGAGCTGCTCGAACTTCGCCCGGGTCAGATCGACGTCCAGGAACTTGGGCCCGCTCTCCGTCGTGGTGATGTAGGGGAGGTTGATGTTGGTCTTCTGGACGGTGGAGAGCTCGATCTTCGCGTTCTCGGCCGCGTCGCGCAGCCGCTGCATCGCGACCGGGTCATTCCGGAGGTCGATGCCCTCCTTCTTCCTGAACTCGTCGGCCAGGTAGTCGACGACCCTCGTATCGAAGTCGTCGCCGCCGAGGCGGTTGTTGCCTGCGGTCGACTTGACCTCGAAGACGCCGTCGCCGAGCTGGAGGATCGAGACGTCGAACGTCCCGCCGCCGAGATCGTAGACGAGCACCGTGGAGTCGCCTTCCCTGTCGATGCCGTAGGCGAGCGCGCTCGCGGTCGGCTCGTTGATGATCCGGAGCACCTCGAGGCCGGCGATCGTCCCTGCGTCCTTCGTTGCCTGCCGTTGAGCGTCGTTGAAGTAGGCGGGCACCGTGATGACGGCTTTCGCGATCTTCTCGCCGAGATACTCCTCCGCGTCCAGCTTCATCTTCTGGAGGATCATCGCGGAGATCTCCTGCGGGGTGTAGGTCTTGTCCCCGATGGTGACCTTCTCGTTCGTGCCCATCCTGCGCTTGATCGACTGGACGGTGCGGTTCGGGTTCGTGATCGCCTGCCTCTTCGCGACGTTGCCGACCAGCCGCTCGCCCTCCTTGGAGAACGCTACGACCGACGGGGTGGTTCTGCCGCCTTCGGCGTTGGCGATGACCGTCGCCCGCCCGCCTTCCATGATTGCCATGCACGAGTTGGTTGTCCCAAGATCGATACCCAGAACTTTTTCCGAAACCATTCTGTTATTCCTCCATTCCTTTAGATACTACGACTTTTGCGCATCTGATGACCTTGTCCTGCATACAGTATCCGCGGACGGCCTCGTCGATCACGGTTCCTTCCCCGGCGTCCGAAGGGACGTAGGCGATCGCCTCGTGCCGTTCGGGGTCGAAGGGAAGGTTCCGGCATTCGATGGGTGTGATGCCGTGCCGTTCGAGGATGGTCATGAAGAGTTTCTTGATCTGCTCCATCCCTTCCGGGAGGCCTGCACCCTCGGCTCTCTCCGCCCGCTCGAAGTTGTCTACGACCTCGAGCAACTCCACCGCGAAATTCTCGATGGCGAACGTCGTACGGGCGTCGAGTTCCCGGTCCATTCTTTTGCGGTAGTTGTCGAAATCCGCCGCAAGGCGCAGATAACGGCTGTTAAGGTCGTCATATGCATTCTGCAGCTCTTCAAGCGCCGGAGATGCTGCATCCGCCTCGTTTGCGAGATTCTGTTGCTTCTCGTTTGGTTCGGATGTATCCTCCTTCATACGCCTAACCTGCTTCAAAACGATGTAATGGAGTTGTTCGTTTATTTATTGTAATGTGGTTCTATATAATATTAACTCTGACTGCAGAAATCTGCCTCCGGTGACATCCCGGATTTCCGATTGGACATCCGTTCGCCGGTATTCTTCCCCCGGTATCCGGATCCGCGCGAGGTGCAGCGCCCTCCTCGCCGGTCATGCCGGCGTTCCCCATGGCAGGGCCTGCGGTTTTCCTGCCGTGGAAATCGCGGCCGGTTCTGCGGGCAGCGCCAGATATATCTCTCTACCCCTCTCATGTGTACCCATGAAGTGGGCACTGCTGTCTGTCTGGGACAAGGCAGGCATCGTCGATCTCGCAAAGGTGCTTATCGAGCACGATTACGGGATCCTGAGTTCCGGCGGCACCGGGGCCGAACTCGCGCGGGCGGGGATTTCGTTCACCGACGTCTCCGCCTACACGGGCTTTCCCGAAATGATGCACGGTCGGGTCAAGACCCTCCACCCGAAGATCCACGGGGGGATCCTCGGCCGCCGCGGCATCGACGATGCCGTGATGCAGGAGCACGGCATCGAGCCGATCGACCTCGTGGTGGTGAACCTCTACCCCTTCGAGGCGATGAGCGGCAAGGGCCTCTCTCTTGAGGAGATCATCGAGTACATCGATATCGGTGGCCCGGCGATGGTGCGTGCGGCGGCGAAGAACCATAAGCACGTCGCGGTCGTCGCGGATCCCGGCGACTACGGGATGGTCGCGGACGCCGTCCGGCGGGGCGGGTTCTCTCCTGAAGAGCGGTTGAACCTCGCGGCAAAGGCGTTCGCCAGGACGGCCGCCTACGACGCCGCGATCACGAACCACCTTACCGGCATCGACCGGCCGTTCCCCGACGTCTTCACCGTCCAGTTCAGGAACGGCAGGACGCTCCGCTACGGCGAGAACCCGCACCAGGCGGCTGCCGTCTACGGCGATGCCGGCATAGCGGGAGAAGAGACGCTCCAGGGCAAGGAGATGTCCTACAACAATTACCTCGATGTCCACGCCGCGGTCGGCCTGCTCCGGGAGTTCGAGGAGTGCGCTGTGGTCATCGTCAAGCACAACAACCCCTGCGGCGTGGCGACCGGCGAGAGCCCCCTCGAGACCTACATCGCCGCCCGGGAAGTCGACCCGGTCTCGGCCTACGGCTCGATCGTCGCGATGAACCGCGAGGTGGGGGCGGACGTCGCCCGGGAACTGACGGGGACGTTCGTCGAGGTCGTGGTCGCCCCGTCGTTTACGGCGGAAGCCCTCGAGATCATGAAGGCGAAGGAGAACATGCGGGTGCTCCGGCTGCCCGGGCCGGTGGCGCAGCCCGAGATACGGAGCATCGACGGCGGCGTCCTGGTCCAGCGGACAGAGCCCTACCGCGAGGACTGGCGGGTCGTGAGCGAGCGAGAGCCCACCGCCCACGAGATGCGGGCGATGCAGCTCGCCTGGAAGGTCTGCCGGCACACGAAGAGCAACGCCATCATCTTTGCAGACGAGGACGCCGTCATCGGGATCGGCGCCGGGCAGATGAACCGGGTCGAGTCGGCGGAGATCGCGGTCAGAAAGTCCCGGAGACCCCTTGCCGGGTCGGCGGTCGCATCGGACGCCTTCCTGCCGTTCCCCGACACAATGGAGGTCGCGGCGGCGGCGGGCGCGACGGCGCTCGTCCAGCCGGGCGGCTCGATCCGGGATCAGGAGGTCATCGAGGCGGCGAACCGGCTCAACATCGCGATGATCTTCACCGGCGTCCGGCACTTCCGGCACTGAGGGGCCGGCCCTGATATCTCTTTTTTTGTCGGGTTTTCGGCTCTGTAGTAAGTGGTGTCCTGTATCATCACCTCCACACCGTTAGCTCACGCGAAGCCGCGAAGTCAGTGTCGTTGTCAGCAACCCCTACCTCCCCTTCGCGCCCTTCGCGGCTTCGCGTGAGTTTGCATCGCCTCGCACCTTGCGGTGCTCCAGCTCCGGCCCTTCGGCCCGTCGCCATTCGAAAATGCTTCGCGTTGTCTCAAGCTCCGGCCCTTCGGCCCGTCGCCATTCGAAAATGCTTCGCGTTGTCTCCAGCTCCGGCCCTTCGGCCCGTCGCCATTCGAAAATGCTTCGCGTTGTCTCCAGCTCCGGCCCTTCGGCCCGTCGCCATTCGAAAATGCTTCGCGTTGTCTCCAGCTCCGGCCCTTCGGCCCGTCGCCATTCGAAAATGCTTCGCGTTGTCTCCAGCTCCGGCCCTTCGGCCCGTCGCTCCCAAAATCTTATATCCCCCGCCCCCTCTCCACGGCTGATATGCGTATGGACTACGCGAGACTCCTCTCGGGAGCGCTCCGCTACGCAAAAGACGCTCTCTTTGGCGAGTGGGGGCGGTGGGTGCTCCTGGTACTCCTCTCGCTCGTCCAGACGTTCACCCTCTTTTTACTCCCGTTCTACAACGGCTACATCGTGCGGGTGCTCTCCGGCCGGACGCCCGCTCCCGAAGTCGACGACTGGGGGAGGCTCTTTCTTGACGGGTGGAAGCTGAACATCATCAATCTTATTTACCTGATCCCGGTCATCGTGGTCCTGGCCGTCTTCGGCGGGATTGCGGTCATCTCCGCCGTAGCGGCACGGGGGCTCGACAACCCGGACGTATGGGCCTCGGCCGTCGCCGCCGCCGTCACCGGGATCGCGATTGCGGCTCTCGTCCGGGCCGTCATATCGTTTATCTCCCTGATCGCCGTCGTGCGGTTCGCCCACACCGGAAGCCTCCTCCAGGCGTTCAACATCGTGGCGATCGTCTCGCAGATCGGGCGGATCGGGTGGGGCGCCTGGATCGCCGCGGTCGTCGTCATCCTCCTCATCGGCCTCGCGTATACGGCCGCGACCACCCTCATCGCCACGCTGCCCGTCCTCGGGTGGATCGTCAACCTCTTCTTGGGGGTGGTCTACGGCATCTTCCGCGCCCGCTACCTCGCGGCGGCCTATGAGAGTGTTCCGGCGGCGGGATGACGCGGGGACTCCTTTTCCTCTTGCCTGTATCGCCGTCCCGGTGCCGTGACCCCGGGAGTTCCAGGATGCCTCTGACAATGTCCAGAAGGCAGCGGTCAATGCATACGTGACGGATCACGTTCAAGGAAAATACCCGTGGCTTGATTGGAACTCTTTCAGGATAGCCGCTTAATGAGAACAAATGTTACATGAAAATGGTTAAATTATGGTTCGCTAAACTACCCGATTATGTCCAATGGCGGAATGGATACATATAGTTACAAGGGCTGGCTGGTATCAGACAGTTTCTTGAAACGTGCACTAGCAGTATTTGGGTACAATTTCGTCGCAGGTCTGATAATCTGGGTGGGCTTATTCATCATCTTCATGCTTTTCGGAGTGGTGGCTGCATTGGTATTTGGAACGTACTAACTGCTCTTATTTTTATAATGAGTAACCCTTTTTCGGGTATCCTCGAACGGGTCTTCCCGACGAGGCCGTGGTCACCGGGATCGGCGCTCTTCTGCCGAGTTTCCGGCTTGATAGTAAGTAATGTCTTGCAGTGCCATCTCCAGACCGTTCGTTCGCACAAAGCCGTGGAACGGAGTTTTTACCGGTGCTCATGCCCCGGCCCCCGGCCGCCTGCCGGTGCCGTATTCGCAGTGTATATATGGCCGCGCTGTCCCGGATCGGGAAACCGTTCTGAGCCCGGATTGCCTGATTCGTGGTGAAATGATCGCTTCATTTCGGCAAAAGAAGGTTGTAAAAAGAGGAATTATGGCAACGCTTTTATACCATACAATCTCACACTAAATCGTGGGTGAGACACCTATGGATTATGGAAACATGCTGAGCGATTCGTTCAGCTACGCAAAAGACGCTGTCTGGGGCAAATGGGTTCAGTGGATCCTGCTCGCCATCAGCACGATCATATTCCCGCTGATCATGGGGTATATGGTCCGCATTTACAGCGGTGTAAAGCCGGCTCCCGAGGTGGGGAACTGGGTAGGGATGTTCATTGACGGCCTGAAACTCTTCGTCATCGGGATCATCTACGGCATCCCGCTCTTCGTCATCATGGCCATCTTCTTCGTACCTGCCGCCATGATGAGCGATCCCCTTGCCGCCCTGGGAACGATGGGTATCGGTCTCCTGCTCGTGCTCGTCGTCGGAATCATCATATCGCTGATCTCGACGATCGGGATGATCCGGTTTGCGCAGAAGGACAGCATCGGCCAGGCATTCGCCTTCGGCGCCATCCTCGAGCACATCGGAAAGATCGGCTGGGGGAGTTACATCATCGCCATCATCGTCCTCATGGTTGCCGGGTTTGTCTTCGGTTTCATCGTTGGCATACTGGGCATGATCCCGGTCCTCGGCTGGGTGATCGCGTTCCTCCTGTACCCGGTCTGGGCGATCTTTGCGGCACGGTACATGACGCTGATCTACGAGAGCGCTCAGGCACCGGCCTGAACCCTATTTTCTTTTCGTAATCAAAAGGCACCGCCGGAGAGGTTCCGGGCGCCCGGGGCACGGCGTACGTGATGCCCGTTGCTGAAACCCGGCTTTATATATGCTGTGCCGTTCCTGTTCCGGTCGAACCGATCTGTGCCGGGATTAGACGATTTTTCCGGGTCAAATTCGCCCATTTCTGGAAAGGGATATAGTATATGGTCGGCAAGTGGATGCAATGGGTCATCCTTGCCGTCCTGGCACTCGTGCAGACGATCACGGTCTCCCTGATCCCGATGCTTTCCGGCTACGCCGTGCGGGTGCTCGCCGGCAACACACCTGCCCCCGAGATTGACGGGTAGGGCAAGCTCTTCGTCGACGGATGGAAGATGAATATCATTATGCTGGTCTACATGATCCCGGCAATCCTGGTCTTCCTCGTCCTCGGCGGCCTCAGCGCCCTCGCAGGAATGGCAACGACCGACCCGACTGCGGCCGCCGCCGCGATCCTCGGTGCACTGGTAGGAGCCTTCCTCGCCTTACTCGTCGGGCTTGTCATGGCGTTCATCGCCCTGTTTGCCGTACTCCGCTTCGCCCACACGGACAGCGTCGGTGAGGCATTCAACTTCAGCGCCATCCTTGCACAGATCGGCGCGCTCGGGTGGGGAATCTGGATCATCGCGGTCATCCTCCTCCTCGTCGTCGCGTTTGTCTACAGCTTCGTGGTCGGCATTCTCGGTGGGATACCCTTCCTCGGCTGGCTCATCGCACTCTTCCTCAACGCGGCGTTCGCCATCTTCTCCGCCCGGTACCTTGCCCTAGTATACGCGGAAGCGCCCGCTTCCGCATAAACTACCCAAACAACCACTCCTTTTTCGCCGAACCTATCCTTATGCACCTGCACTGAGTCCTTCCGTCAACGGTACCGTCTTCAATCCGTCGGCAGAATCTCGGGGGTATACCGTTTTTTTCCGAACAAAAACAGCGTGTTTATCCCTATCCCGGGTAATTCTTAACCGAACATGCGGTGATACACATGGATGTCGTCCGATTAATCAGCGAGTCCTTCGGTTACGCGAAGGACGCTATCTGGGGGAGATGGGTCCGCTGGCTCCTTCTGCTCGTCAGCACGATCATATTTCCGTTCATGTACGGCTACACGGTGCGGGTCATGAGCGGCACAAAGCCCGCCCCGGAACTCGAAGGCTGGATCGGGCTTTTTGTCGACGGCATCAAACTGATCGTCATCACGATCGTCTACGCGATCCCGCTCATGGTCCTCACCGTCCTTCCCTTCCTGATGTACTTCATCCCGGTCTCAGCGACGGTAACCCCGGCGGGATCCGGCCCCGAACCGCTTCTGAGCCCGGAGCTGGCCATCTTCGCAGCCCTCGCCATCCTTATCATCTTCATCCTTGCAGCCGTCATCATCGGGATCCTCTCGACGTTTGCGGCGGTCAGGTTCGCCCGGACGGGGAAGATGCGCGAGGCCTTCAGGATCCGCACTCTCCTCACCCACATCGGCACGATCGGGTGGATCCGCTGCTTCATCGCCCTCCTCGTCATGATCATCGTGATCGCGATCGTGGAGTTCGTTCTTGCCCTGATCCCGCTCATCGGCCCGGTCCTCCTCTTCCTCCTCACGCCGGCGTTCATCATCTTCTCCGCCCGCTACGTCGCCCTCCTCTACGAGAGCGCCCCGGCGCCGGTATAACCCCCCATTTTGCTCTGCACCAGAATCCCCGACTGCCCAACATTTAAGTAGCGCTGTCGCCAATTCTCTGACGGTGAATTGCACTATGTGTGATTGTTTTATTTGTTGAACCGATTCGCTTTTTTGACACAACCCTACGGGACGGCGAACAGACACCGGGTGTCTCTCTCACGCCGGCCGGGAAACTTGAGATTGCAACGCACCTCGCCGACGTCGGCGTCCACGTGATTGAAGCAGGCTCAGCCGCCGCGTCCGTCGGAGAACGCGAGTCGATCCGTGCCATCGCCGATGCCGGGCTTGCCGCCGAGTGCTGCACCTACGTCCGGGCGCTCCCCGGGGATATCGACCTTGCCGCCGACGCCGGTGCCGACTCCGTCCACCTCGTCGTCCCGGTGAGCGATCTCCATATCGCGAAAAAACTCCGTAAGACCCGCGAGCAGGTCTCTGAAATGGCCTGGAGCGCCGTCGAGTACGCGAAAGAGCGCGGTCTCGTCGTCGAACTCTCGGGAGAAGACGCGTCACGCGCCGACCAGGATTTCCTCGCGGAGGTCTTCCGGGAAGGGGTGGAGCGGGGAGCCGACCGGCTCTGCTTCTGCGACACCGTCGGGCTCCTCACGCCCGAGCGGGCGGCCGCGATCATACCGCCGCTCCTCTTCGCCCCGCTCTCCATCCACTGCCACGACGACCTCGGGTTCGGGCTCGCGACCACCGTCGCCGCCCTCCGGGCGGGGGCGACCTGTGCCCACGTCACCGTCAACGGCCTCGGGGAGCGGGCGGGAAACACCTCCCTCGAAGAACTGGTGATGGCGCTCGAGGTGCTCTACGGGGTCGATACCGGGATCGCGACCGAAGAACTCTATCCGCTCTCGACCCACGTCGCCCGGCTGACCGGGGTTCCGCTCGCGACCAACAAGCCGATCGTCGGCGAGATGGCCTTCACCCACGAGAGCGGGATCCACGCCCACGGGGTGATGCGGGACGCGAGCACCTACGAGCCCCTCCAGCCGGAGCGGGTGGGGAGGCGGCGGCGGATCGTCCTCGGGAAGCACTCGGGGTCGGCGGCGGTCGAGGCCGCGCTCCACGATATGGGCTACGCCCCGAGCGCTGCACAGCTCAAGGAGATCGTCGACCGGATCAAACGCCTCGGGGACGCCGGGATGCGGATAACCGATGCCGACATCATGGCGATCGCCGATACCGTCATGGAGATCGAGTTTACGCCGTGCATCGAACTGCGCCAGTTCACCATCGTCTCGGGCAGCAACGCGATCCCGACCGCCTCGGTGACGATGCTCGTTCGCGGCGAGGAGATCACCGGCGCCGCCGTCGGGACCGGCCCCGTAGACGCGGCGATCCGCGCGCTCCAGCGATCGGTTGCGGACGTCGGGAGCGTGCGGCTCGACGAATACAGCGTCGATGCCATAACCGGCGGCACGGACGCCCTCGTCGACGTCTCGGTGAAACTCAGCAAGGACGGGAAGACCGTGACCTCGCGGGGCGCGAGGACCGACATCATCATGGCAAGCGTCGAAGCAGTTATCGCAGGGATGAACAGATTACTCAGGGAAGAGCATGAAGACCGGAGCCAGGACTCTGATTGAAGCGCTGCAGCGTGAAGGGGTGGATACCATATTCGGCTACCCCGGCGGCGTGGTGTTGCCGATCTACGATGAACTCTACGATTCGTCGATCCGGCACATACTGGTAAGGCATGAGCAGGCAGCGGCGCACGCAGCCGACGGTTACGCGCGTGCAAGCGGCCGCGTAGGCGTATGCCTTGCCACCTCCGGCCCCGGCGCGTGCAACCTGGTCACGGGGATCGCGACGGCATATATGGATTCCATTCCGATCGTGGCGCTCACCGGCCAGGTGCCGACCGCCCTCTTAGGGAACGACGCGTTCCAGGAGTCGGACATCACCGGGATCACGATGCCGGTCACGAAGCACAACTACCTGGTGAAGGATGCCGGCGACCTCGACCGCGTGGTGCAGGAGGCGTTCTACGTCGCCCGGACCGGCCGGCCCGGTCCGGTGCTGGTCGATATCCCCAAAGACGTCAGCACGGGCCAGGTGTTGGAGGGAAAGCCCGTCCCCGAGACGGTCTCCCTCCGGGGCTACCAGCCCACCTACCAGGGGCACGTCCGCCAGATCGAGAAGGCGCTCGACCTGATAGCGACAGCCGAGCGGCCGCTCGTCTACGCCGGCGGCGGGGTGGTTCTCTCCGGAGCGTCGGCCGAACTCCTGGAGTTCGTGGAGGCGGCCGCCATCCCGGTGACGACGACCCTGATGGGGCTCGGCGCCGTCCCCGGCGACCACCCGCTCTGTCTCGGGATGCTCGGGATGCACGGCACCCAGTCCGCGAACTACGCGGTGACGGAGTGCGATCTCCTGGTAGCCGTCGGTGTCCGGTTCGACGACCGCGTCACCGGTAAGATAGAGACGTTCGCGCCGAACGCCGCGGTCATCCACATCGATATCGACCCGGCCGAGATCGGGAAGAACAAGAAAGTCGACGTCCCGATCGTGGGCGACGTGAAGGCCGTTCTCCAGGCGTTTTTATCCCGGATGCAGAAGCGCGGCGATACGGCGGCCTGGGTCTCCCGGATCGGCGCCTGGAAGGCGCAGTATCCGCTCGGTTACCGCGACGACGACCATCTCCGCCCGCAGTACGTCGTGGAGCAGCTCTCCGAGATCCTGAAAGGCGAAGGGATCGTCGTGAGCGAGGTCGGGCAGAACCAGATGTGGACCGCGCTCTACTACTGCTTCAAGAAGCCGCGGACCTGGATCACCTCGGGCGGTCTCGGGACGATGGGCTACGGGTTTCCGGCGGCCATCGGCGCACATTACGCCCGGCCGGATATGCCGGTCGTCGACATCGCCGGCGACGGGAGTTTCCAGATGAACATCCAGGAACTCGGGACGGTGGCGCAGTACAAGATCCCCGTCAAGGTCGTGATCCTGAACAACATGTACCTCGGGATGGTGCGGCAGTGGCAGGAACTCTTCTACGACCGTCGCTACTCCTACACCGAACTCCCGCCGGTGGACTTCGTCAAGATCGCGAACGCCTACGGGGTCGAGGGGCTCCAGGTCGACGAGAAGGCCGGAGTGCGTGAGGCGCTCGAGACCGCTCTCGCCACCGATGGGCCGTTCGTCCTGGACTTCCGGGTCGAGCGGGAGGAGAACGTCTTTCCCATGGTTCCCGCGGGTGCTGCGATCAACGAGATGATCGGGGTGCGTCAGCAATGAAACCGCATACCCTGAGTGTCCTCGTGGAGAACCGGGCAGGTGTCCTGAGCCGGGTCGCCGCGATGTTCTCGCGCCGGGGGTTCAACATCGAGAGCCTGGCCGTCGGGACCTGCGAGGAGCCGAACATGAGCCGGATCACGATCGTGGTGAACGGCGACGACGGGATCGTCGAGCAGATGATGAAGCAGACCAACAAGCTCATCGACGTCATCAAGGTCTCGGACCTGACGAAACGGGAGAGCGTGGAGCGGGAACTCGCCCTCATCAAGGTTGCCGCCGAGACCGGGCCGTCCCGCGCCGAGATCCTCCAGATCGCCGATATCTTCCGCGCCCAGGTCGTGGACGTCGGGTCGAAGACGCTTGTGCTCCAGGTGACCGGGGATACGGAGAAGATCGATGCGCTGGAGAAACTCCTGCGCCAGTACGGCATCAAGGAACTCGTCCGCACGGGGAAGATTGCGCTCCTTCGGGGCGCAAAGACCGTAAAGAGTTCCAAATAACATTCTTTTCGGTGTGATACCTTCATCGCTCCATCGGGGGAAGGTCACTCCCTCCCCTGCGATTGTGTTATATGTTAGCATGCCACACACTAACACAGCATGTTCTTCGGGCTACCTCTCCAAACGGGAATCATCGTGGGCGCCGCCGTCGCCCTGGTCGTCGTACTGCTCGCTCTCTGGGGTCTCGGGTTCCGGGAGGCCGTTTGAATGGCGGATCTTGCGACGTTCGCTCTGATCGCGCTCTACTTCTTCGTGCTCATCGGCATCGGGAACTGGGCCTCGAAGAAGATTCATAACACCGAGGATTACATCCTCGCGGGCAGATCGCTCGGGTTCTGGGTCTTCACGATCCTGATCGTCTGTTCGATCTGCAGCGGGATGACCCTGCTCGGCGTCAGCGGCTTTGGGTATACGTCCGGCTGGCCCGGGATCTGGGAGCAGATCTTCGTTCCGCTCGCGGCTGCGTTCTGTATCATCTTCTTCGGCGTGAAACTCCAGGCCATCGGGAAGGAGCGGGGGTACCTGACTGTCCAGGACTACCTCGCCGACCGGTTCGAGAGCCCGCGGGCGCTCCGGGCGCTCTCGGCGGTCTCCGGAATCATCGTCTCGCTGATCTATCTCGTCGGGCAGTATGCCGCGATCAGCATCGTCATCGTCTGGCTCTTCGGTATCCCGCACTGGCAGGCGCTCCTCATCTCCGGGGTCATCATCACCGCCTACACGGTCATCGGGGGGCTTTACGCCGTCTCCTGGACGACCCTCTTCCAGGGCGGCATCCTGATCTTCGGCGTGCTCCTGATGGCGCCGTTCGTCGTCATGAGCGCCGGGGGGCTTACTCACATCAACTCCGTGCTCGCCGGGATCGACCCGAACTTCGTCGAACCCTGGTATCCGGCTGCCTACGCCTCTTACGCCTACGCGACGCCGGAGTTCCTGGTCTCGTTCGGCATCCTCCTGATGGTCGGGCTTGCCTGCGCGCCGCACGTCATCAACAACGTCCTCGCGGCAAAAGAGGCCCGTTACTTCAAGTGGGCGCCGCTCGTTGCGTTCGGGATCTACGCGGTCGTGATGTTCCTCGTCAAGTTCACGGGGTTTGCCGTGCGGTCGCTCGTCGAGGAGGGAAGGTTGGTGCTCCCGGACGCCGTCAACGCACAGGACTTCGCCTTCATCCTGGGGGTCGAACACGCGATCCCGAACATGGCGTTCTGGGCGCTCTTTGCGGTGATCGTCCTCGCGGCGGTGATGTCGACGACCGATAGGCTGATGCTCACGGTCGGCACTTCGTTTGCGTGGGATATCTACAAGAACATCTTCCGCCCTGCGGCGACCGACAAAGAGGTGCTCCTCGTCTCGAAGGTCGCGATCGTCTTCGGGGCCGGCGGCACGCTTCTCCTCGCCATCAACCCCCCGCCGATGCTTGCGTGGCTGATCTGGATGGGTATCGGGGTGATGCTCGCGACGTTCGCGGTTCCGCTGCTTGCCGGGCTCTACTGGCGCGGTGCTACCGGGGAAGGAGCGATCGCGAGCATGGCGGTCGGACTCGTCGCGGCCGCAGCCTTCGGCTACTGGCACCAGTTCGTATCGCCGCTTCCCATGCACTTCAGCTTCTTTGCGCTCGTGCTCTCCGCCCTCGCCATGGTCGTCGTCAGCCTCCTCACCGCCCGGAGTTCCGCCGATGTGCTCGACGGCACCCGGACCGGCTGGTTCATCCAGTCACCCGAGAGCGCCCCGCGGCCGGGCGCACCGGGGGCGACCCGGCTCGCCGACAAGGACTCGCCCCGCCGGCAGTGACGGCGGAGCAATCCCGGTATTTCTTTTTTTGCGCCGCGCTGAGTCCGCCCGCCTCTCTTCGTAAAGTCCATATCCATATGAGCGAACACTTAGACTGCTGACATAACTGATGGATCGTTTGAGGTTGTCATGAAGACCGTCATCTACTATTTTACCGGCACCGGCAACTCCCTTGCCGCTGCAAAGAAGGTCGCCGGGCCCCTCGGGGATACTGAGTTTGTCCCGATAGCGGCGTTTCGGAATACCACGGACGAGATCATCCCGGACGCCGACCGTGTCGGGATCGTCTGCCCGGTCTACTTCTCCGGGCTCCCGGCGATGGCGGCATCGTTTGCGGAGCGCCTCGACGTCGCTAAAGCAGACTACGTCTTCTCGGTCGTCACGCACGGGGGAGGCGGAGGCTCTGCGGCTCTCCGGCAGATCGACGAGATCCTCAAGGAGCGGGCCGGAAGGGGGCTCGATGCGGGGTTCGCGGTGACCATGCCGGGCAACTACATCCTGATGTACGGTTCGCCCGCGGGGAAGAAGCGGGACCGGCTGCTCGCCGCGGCGGACGCGGAACTCGATGCGATCGCGGGCCGGATCCGGCGGGGGGAGCGGGTGAACCTCCCGTACGCGCCTCTGACGCGCCTCATCAGGGCCGTCATGTACCCCCGGTTCCGTTCCCGCGTCCACGGGGAAGACCGCAGGTTCACGGTGACCGAAGAGTGTACGTCCTGCGGTATCTGCGCGAGCATCTGCCCGGCGGAGAACATCGAGATGGTCGACGGCCGGCCGGTCTGGAACCACCGGTGCGAACTCTGCTGCGGGTGCATCCACCTCTGCCCGGCCGGGGCGATCCAGGCCGGAAAGGCTACCGAAGGAAGGCAGCGCTACCGGAACCCGTCGGTCGGCATCGCCGAACTGGAGCGCCGGCCATGAAGACCGTCATCTACTATTTTACCGGCACCGGCAACTCCCTTGCCGCGGCGAGGAAGATTGCCGGAGCTCTCGGGGAGACCGAACTCATCCCGATCGCATCGCTCGCGGACACCCCGGGGACTATCGCCCCGGATGCCGACCGGGTCGGGATCGTCTGCCCGGTCTACGACTGCGGGGTGCCGGTGATGGTCGCCAGGTTCGCGGAACGGCTCGATCTCTCGCAGGCGGGGTATACGTTTGCGGTCGTCACGATGGGCGGGATAGGGGTCTCGGCGCTCCACCAGTTGAACGGGATATTCAACAGACGGCAGAACCGGAGACTCGACGCCGCATTTGCCGTCAAAATGCCCGGCAACTTCCCGCCGCTCATGCGGTCGGTGCCGGGCGAGAAGTGTGGTAAGACCCTCGGCAGGGCAGACAGACGGCTCGCCGAGATCGCGGAGGCGATCGGGAGCGGCCGTTCGGTCTCCCCGGGGTTCGAGCCCGTCTCCTGGCTCGTGAACGTCCTGAGTTACGGGCCGTTCGTAAAGGGCACCCGGAACGCTGCAGAGGCCTTCTCCGTCTCGGATGCGTGTACCGGCTGCGGCACCTGCACAAGGGTCTGCCCGGCGGGCAATCTCACCCTCACCGACGGCCGTCCGGCCTGGGGGCGACGGTGCGAACTCTGCTGTGCCTGCCTCCACTTCTGCCCGACCGAGGCGATCCAGCTCAACGTGATGCTCGGGACCGAGGGCCGGGGGCGCTACCGGCACCCGGATCTCACGGTTGCGGATATGGTGAGCCAGCGGGGGGAGTGAGATTCGCACACGAGGTTTGAGTCATGGCAACTCCCCTGCGGCGGCTGCGTGGACGCCTGCCCGGAAGGGGCCGTCGGCTACGCGTGGAGAGGGAGATGACCGTTCACCGCCGTGATCTCGCCGAAGTACACGTTCATCGCGGTCAGCGTGCTGCTCATCCTCGCTGCAGCTGCCGGATGGGCTGCGAGCACCGTGCGGCGCCGGGCTCATAGAGAAAAGATATAAGCAGCAAGAAACCGTCCACCCCCGGCATGCAACCCTTCACGATCGCCGTTCCGGAGGCTGTCCTCGACGACCTGCGTCAACGCCTCGCCCGCACCCGCTGGCCCGATGACGGTGGCGGCCGGGGGTACGGCATCGATCTCGCATACATGAAAGACCTCGCCCGTTACTGGGAGCACTCCTATGACTGGCGGAGGCACGAGGCGTACCTGAACCGCTTCGCCCAGTTCAGGACGGAGGTCGACGGGGTGGGGATTCATTTCGTCCACGAGCGCGGGAGGGGACCGGACCCGACGCCGCTCCTCCTGCTCCACGGCTGGCCCGACTCGTTTTATCGGTATCACCGGGTCATCCCGATGCTTGCCGATCCCGCCCGGTTCGGCGGCGACCCCGATCTCTCGTTCGACGTGGTCGTCCCGTCCATCCCCGGACATGGGTTCTCCGACCGAAAGCCCATGACCACCGACGACACTGCCGATCTCTTCGCGGGACTGATGACGGAAGAACTGGGATACGGGAAGTTCGTCGCGGCCGGCGGCGACGCCGGGACCCTGATCGCCCAGGCCCTCGCGGAGCGCCACGCCGACGCCCTGGTCGGCATCCACCTGACCGATGTCGGCTACCCGGACCAGACGACGGATTTCTCGACCCTCACAGAGCCCGAGATGGCGTTCGCGAACTACATCCGGGAGTGGTGGATGAACGAAGGCGCCTTCAACATCATCCAGTCGACCAAACCGCAGAGCCTCGCCTACGGCCTGGCCGATTCGCCCGCAGGCCTCGCGGCCTGGATCATGAGTTTCATGGTCTCGGGCACGACCGGTGAGGAGTTTGAGACGCGCATCGGCCGGGACGAACTGCTCACGAACATCACGATCTACTGGGTTACCCGGACGATCGGCTCGTCCGTCCGCCGGTACTACCTTGACGCCCACGCGATCTTGGGCCCCTGGCGGCGCACCCCGGTTCCGGCTGCCGTCGCCCACCCTCCCCGGGACGCTCCGCTGCCGCGCGAATGGGCCGAGCGCCGGGTCAACCTCAGGCACTTCACCGAACTCCCCCGCGGGGGGCACTTCGCGGCCTGGGAAGAACCCGAACTTTACGCAAAGGATGTTTTGGATTTCGTCGGAGAACTGCGCAATTCTTAGGAAGACCCGCCGTGCAGGCCTGACGGCACAGCAGAACCCGCGCTCCGCGTTCCCTGCCCGGGAACTCCCGTTTTTCCCTCCAATTTGCGGCGTCTGCGGGGAAACAGATGGTCAACGATATAAGGTTTCGGCATAAACAGTACGGGCGTGAAATCGGCGGTACTGGGTGGCGGCCTCACCGGGATAACGCTGGCCCGCCTGCTCCACGAACAGGGCGACGACGTGACCGTTCTTGAACGGAACGAGATGATCGGGGGGCTCTGCCGCTCGAGGAAAGAGTTGGGGTTCACGTTCGATGCCGGGGGCTCGCACATCATCTTCTCCCGCGACGAGGAGGTCCTCTCCTTCATGCTCTCGGCACTCGGCGAGAACGCCGACCGGCGGGCGCGGAACACGAAGATTCTCTATAAAGGCCGCTACGTCAAATATCCCTTCGAGAACGGCCTGTATCAACTCCCTGACGAGGACCGCTTCTTCTGCATAAACGAGTTCGTCAAGAACCTCATCGCCGTCGAGAAAGGCGAAGTCCCGCCGCCGAAGAACTTTGCCGAATGGATCACCTGCACCTTCGGCCGGGGCATCGCCGAGTGCTACATGCTTCCCTACAACGAAAAGATCTGGAACTACCCGGCCGACCGGATGTCGCACCACTGGGTGGAGGGGCGCATCCCCCGCCCGCCGGTCGAGGATATCATCAAGTCGGCGATCGGCATCGAGACCGAGGGCTACGTCCACCAGGCGGTCTTCTCCTACCCGGTGACGGGCGGGATCGAGGCGCTGGTCAGGGCGATTGCGGAGCCGGTCCTCCCCGCCGTCAGGACCGGGTTTTCGGTCACTTCCATCCGCGAGGAGGAGGGCGGATTTGTTGTCAGCGACGGCCGCGAGACCGTCCGCGTGGACCGGGTGATCTCGACGATCCCGCTCCAGAACCTGCTCCCCTGCCTCTCCGACGTCCCGGCCGACGTGCAGGCGGCCTGCGACGCTCTCCGCTACAACTCGCTCTGCTCGGTCTTCATCGGGCTATCCGGCGACGTTCCCGATATCTCGTGGCTCTACGTCCCCGACGAGAAGACCGGCCTCTTCAACCGGATATCGTTCCCCTCGAACTACAGCACGGAGGTCGCCCCCCCCGGCCACTCCTCGATCCTCGCCGAGATCACCTACAACGAGGGCGACGCGGTCTCCCGGATGTCGGACGCCGGGGTCGTCGAGCATACCGTCGGATCGCTCATCGACGCCGGGTTCATCCCGTCACGGGATGACGTCGTCTACACCGGCGTCGCGCGGGAGAAGTTCGCCTACGTCGTCTACGACACCGAATACCTGAAGAACATCGCAATCGTCCGGGAGTTCTGCCGGGATCGGGGCATCGACCTCGTCGGCCGGTTCGCAGAGTTCGAGTACCTCAATATGGATGGGTGCATCAGGAGCGCGATCGATTTCGTGAGGGAATATCCATGAAAGTCAACTTCTTCGTCGAAGACATGCTCTTCTTCAAGTACATCGGGTGCGCCACTCTGGCAAAGACGCTCTATAACGCTCTCGTCAGGGAAGAACCCCGCCCGAAGATTGCCTGGAACGCCCATGGCCGTGACTTCGACCTCGTCCACTACCACACCTTCGGCCCTCTTGCCCTGACGAACAAGAAATACAGTCACGGCGTCAAGGTGCTCACGGCTCACTCGACCCCCCGTCTCAACGCCGGCAACCTCGTCTTCTCCGAGACGGTGAACCAATTTTACCCGGAAATTTACGGGGGGTTCGACCACATCATCACCATCTCGCCCCTCTGCGAGAGGGAGGTTCACGAGATCGCCCCGGACGTCCCGACCACCCTCATCCCGAACGGCGTGAACAGGGAGAAGTTCCAGCCGAACCCGGAAAAACGGGCGGCATTCAGGAAGACGTACGGTATCGGGGAGGACGAGTGGGTGGTGCTCACCGTCGCCCAGCAGACACCAAGGAAGGGCATCTACGACTTTCTCGCCCTCTCGCACGAACACCCGGACATCAAGTTTGTCTGGGTCGGCGGGTTCCCGTACGGGAGGCTTTCCCAGGACTACAGCATGATCGAGGAGAAAAAAAGCCGTTGCGGGAAGAACGTCCTCTTCACCGGTTTTGTCGACGACATCACCGCCGCCTACTGCAGCGCCGACGTCTTCTTCATCCCCTCCTACGCAGAGGGGCTCCCGATGGTCATCCTGGAGGCGTTCGCGACCGGCCTGCCGGTCGTCGCCCGGAGAATTCCTGAGTTCACCGGGAATTTCAGGGATACCGCCCTGTACTTCGATAATACCGAAGAGGCCGGCATGCTGCTCGAGAACCGGGATCTGCTCGGACGGCATGCGGCGCTCTCCCGGCCGTTCACAGAGGATTACGACATCAGAACGATTGCGAATCTCCACATTGACCTGTACCGGAAGCTGGCCGGGTAGTGCCGGGCTCGCGTTGCTTTTGGGAGGCCGTTCCTCTTCTCCCGTGATGCTGACGGGGAGATCGGCATCACGCTTATAGCAAACCGGCATCAACAACTATACCGGGAGTTGATCGAGGGATGATCTCCGTAGTCGTGCCGACCTATAACGAAGAGCAGAACATCGAGCGCTGCCTTGCGTCGCTCGCAGACCAGACGGTGCCGCGGGATACCTACGAGATCATCGTCGTCGACGGAGACTCGAAGGACAGGACCCGGGAACTGGCCGAACCCCTTGCGGACAGGGTCTTCATCCAGACGAGCAAGCGGGTGGGCGGAGCCCGAAACGATGGGGCGATGGCTGCCTCGGGCGATATCATCGCCACGACGGACGCCGACTGCGTCCTCCCCCGGGACTGGGTGGAGCGGATCGGGAAGGACTTCGCAGAGAAGGATATCGTGCAGCTCTACGGCACGGTCTACCCGATCGAGGACAGTTTCCGGAACCGGCTCTCTCTTCTCGGAGCAAACATCTTCTCGCGCCTGGGCTACTACACCCGGACGATCTACTTCACGCTCGGGTGCAACACGGCCTTCGACCGGGAGGCGTTCATCCGGGCGGGGATGTACCGCTGCATCGATGCCGGGGACGATCTCGAGATCGCGCAGCGGATGCGCAAGCTCGGGAAGGTCCGTCTCGACCCCCGCCTGAAAGTCGGGTTCTCGATGCGGCGCTACCAGCAGTTCGGGACGCTCAAGTCGCTCTGGGAATGGCTCTACATCGTTCTTCGCGGCGGCGAGGCCAACGGCGCCACCTACTCGCAGCGGGAGTACAAGTAGTTCCATGAAGGAGACCGTATCCATCCCGAAAGCCTATTCTGCGGCGGTGCAGCGTTCCGACGCCTGCGAGTTCGCACGCCTGCTCGGGCTGGCGGTCACGGCGATCGGGGACGGCCTTGTTAAGGTGGCGATGGCGACCGAGGGCATGAAGAACGCCCACGGCACGACCCACGGGGGCGCGATCTTCGCCATCGCCGACCACGCGTTCGGCGTCGCCGCGAACATGGAGGGGATCGACCAGATCGCGATCTCCGCTAACATCCGCTACTTCACTGTCCCCGCGGGGGAGACGCTCGAAGCGGTCGCCTATATGGTCTCGGAGACGGAGAGGACGTCCGTCTACGCCGTCGACGTCTACTCGGGCGACCGGCTGGTCGCAACGTTCGAGGGCGTCGGGTTCAAGATCGGGGGAACGGCGAAGCGGGAGTGAAAGGGGTGGTTTGATGCGGCAAATGTCCCCGAGCGTGCAGGCTCTAATGGGCATTGTACCTCACGGATCTCGTACACGGATTTCCAGTGGATATCGCCATTGGGGGAGGGGCTGACGGGGAGTGCGATGGGCGGAATGCGACCGGTCGCCAGAGCGGGAGCATGAGCACCGAAGGTGCGAACGCCCGGAGCTCGACCACCGTCAGGTGGGGAGGGGGGAGCATCCCCCCTCCCCTGTCCCCACCCCCCTGCGTGGCGATATTCCCACGGTCCACTGCATCGGATTTACTCTCGTTTCTACTATCCGAGAAGCATGAGAATGGCTAGACGGAGCGCGGGAATCCCAGCACCGGGTCATAACCCTCTAGCATAAGAACGCTCGATCCTTCTAACCGCAGCCCCCCAGAGATCCAGCCCGAATTTACCCCCTTCTGTCCCCCTACCACACCGTCCGGCACTGCCCGCCGCCGCGTTTCGCGAAGTACTGCTGGTGGTACTCCTCCGCCCGCCAGAACGTCCCCGCGGGCTCGATCGCGGTGACGATGGGGCGGCGGAACTTTCCTGATTGATCCATCTCCTCCTTCGACGCCCGGGCCTCCGCCTCCTGCTCGGGAGTATGGACAAAGATCACCGACCGGTACTGCGTCCCGATATCGGGTCCCTGCCGGTTCGGGGTGGTCGGGTCGTGGGCGTCCCAGAACGTGTCGAGGAGCGCCCGGTACGAGACGGTACCGGGGTCGTAGGTCACCTGCACGACCTCGGCGTGCCCGGTCCTTCCGGTGCAGACCTCGGGGTAGGTCGGGTTCTCGACGGTGCCGCCCATGAATCCCACCGCGGTCTCCACGACGCCCGGCACGCGCCGGAACGCCTCCTCGACGCCCCAGAAACACCCCGCGCCGAACGTGGCGCGCTCGAGGCTCTTCTCCGGTGCCATGACGGTCCGGCTCTTTTACGGGTTCGTGGAAAAAGGTATCGCTGCCGTCCGGGCATACCCTTATCTGGGGTCGGGGCCACGTACTCTCATGGTCTTTGAATCAGACGCCGTAGAGGTGGTCGCCCGGCTGATGGCGCTCTCTGCCCGCACCGCGCCGAAGGCCCGGGGCACCGACGTCATCAAGACGATGATCGTCACCGAAGAGGAGAAGGAGCGACTCGCCGGGGCGATGCGGGAGTACGGCGAGAAGCACGACGCGGTTTTCTTCATCAGGGACGCGGGCAACGTCGTGGCAAGCGACGCCTGCCTCCTCGTCGGGTCGCTCTACGCCGACGCCGTGGGCCTCGACTGCGGCGGGTGCGGCTACGCCACCTGTGCGGAGATGCTCGACGCCCAGCGCGAGTTAAACCCGCCGGCAACGCCGTTCCGGGGCCCGAACTGCATTGTGCGGATGGCGGATCTCGGGATCGCGGTCGGTTCCGCGGTGAAGACCGCGAGCCTCCACAACGTCGACAACCGGGTCATGTACACCGCCGGCGTCGGGGCGCTCTCGCTCGGGTGGCTGGAAGGCTGCGGCGTCGCTTACGGCATCCCGCTCCGGGCATCGGGAAAGGATATCTTCTTTGACCGTACACGCTGAAACGAAGTGACGAAATGGCTGTTATGAAGATCCGGGGCGGGGACCTCGACCTCGTCGAGTACGAGTTCACCTCCTTCTCCCCCGGCGAGAATATCCGGCCGTGCGGCCTCAAAAAGGACTACCGGCTCACGCCGGTCTCCGGCACCGTCGCCGCCCGCGCCCCGGCGAGGATTCACCTCACCGTGCTCGACATGAACCGGTTCTCTCCCGACCATCCCGGGGGAGGCGGCATCGGGTTCGCCATCGGGGTCTACTGCACCGCCGAGGTCGAGTGCACGCCCTCTGGGATTGAGATCGACTACACCCGCGAACCGATCCTCCGGCACTTCGCGGAGGCTTTCCGGCAGGTCGTCGGGTACGAGGGCGGTTTTAAGATCCGCGCACGCGATCACCAGTACGAGCACGTCGGGCTCGGGTCGACGAGCACCATCCTGATCGCGGTCGCGAACGCTCTCAACGTCGCCGTGGGCTCGCCGCTGACCTCTGATGAGCTCCGCCTCCTCCTCGGCTGCAACTTCGTCGAGGAGACGGAGGCCGGGAACGTCGCGTTCGGGTTCGAGACCGGCGTCGGGCCTGCCGCGAGCAGCCACGGCGGCATGGTGGTGATGGGCGACGAACTGGCGCTCATCTACCGGCACGCCTTCGCCGGGGGCAAAAAGGTCTACATCGCCATTCCGGCCTCCGACATCTCGTCGGCGGGGGAGAAGGAGTTCGACCTCCTGATGAACAAGGCCCGGACGCTCGACTACCGCGACCGGGAGCTGAAGTCCTACCTCGTCCTGATGGACCTCATCCCCGCGCTGGAACGCGGCGATCTCCGGAAAGCCGGCGAGGTCATCTGGGAGATCGAGTTCCGGGGCTCGAAGCGCGCCGAGGTGGAGCACCACGGGTTCGAGATCTACCGCTACATGGCGGCGCTCCGGGACGCCGGCCTCGAGTTCGTCGGGATGAGTTCGGTCGGCCCGTCGATCGCGGTCATCACGGACCTCCCGGAGGAGGCGGTGACGGAGATCCTCGCGAAGGCAGGCCTCCGGGTCGCTATCGCTACCACGGTCGATAACGAGGGGCTGAAGATCCACCTGGAAGAGAGGGCGTGAGGGGCGGGGCCCCGCCCAAAAGCCTCATTTTAAAAGAACGCCCAGTGGAACTCCTTGTGAGTCCTGCCGGTGCTCAGATACTGTTCTTCCGGTAATCGTACTCCCCGCTCGCGATCCGTTCCATGACGGTCTCGCCGATGGCGGCAAGATGGCTCCCGGCGAAATACCCCGACGAGACGCTCGCCCCCCCGGTCGAGGAGAGGAGGTACACCTTCCCCCGGGCGACCCCGAAGACCCGGGCGACCGGGCCTCTCGTTATCCGGACCATCTGCACCTTGTCGTAGTTCATCACGACGGTCTCGCGGTCGACGGCGCCGTTCACGAACGTGAAGAGGTCGCTATCCGTGCCGAACTCCGTGATCCGGTAGGAGACAGAGGTCGCGTAGAAGATCGCGAGGATGGCGAGCGCCGTCGCGAGCGGCAGCGCGTACGGGAGGACGAGCCCGGCGATCCCGGCCAGGGCCGCCGTCTCGCGGTAGAGATAGATCGACGGGTAGGCCGTCGCCAGAACGAGCGCGAGAGAGGCTAACGCGGCCCGGATCAGGAGAACGCTCCTCGCGCCTGCGGGCTGCCGCTCCCGGCCGTGCTCGGCCACGAACTCCGGCACCAGGTCTTCGAGAAGCCGCTGCTGCGTCGCATCGTCCTTTAAGAGGCAGAGGACGGGGCGGAGACTCTCCCCGCTCCCGGACGCGAGCCCCACCACCTCCGCCTCGATGCACGACCGGGAAAGGAGCCGGGCCGCGAGCGTCCGCTTTACCCGGACGGCGTTGATCCGCGAGACGTCAAACGACGTCTTATACGTCCTGATCAGGCCGTGCTCCAGGTATATCGTGTCGCCCCGGCGGTATACCCGGTAGTTGTAGTAATGGAATATCAGCGAGACCGACGGTGCCAGCTGGACGACGAAGAACATCAGCAGGGAGACCAGCGCCGTACCGCCCGCTCCCGCTCCCGTCACCGTGGAGACGTATACCTGAACGACGGAGTAGGCCAGGAACGCAAACCCAAAGACCGTCTGGTAGGTCGAGACGCTGAAGAGGCCGTGGACGATCACGTCCGCCGGGGAGAACGTGACCGGGGGTTCGGCCGGCTCGTCTTCCAAAACGGTCTCGTGGCCGTACAGCCGCTCTGCCATCCCGGCCCGTATCCCCTCCGCCACGTCCTCGCTAAACGTCAGGACGGCTTCCGGCACCGTGGCGCCGCTGCCCGAGTTGATGTTGACGAGCAGCCTCGATGTCCCGAAGACCCTGTTCAGGATACCCCGGTTGATGTTCACCGACGCAACCTTCGCGTAGGGGAGCGTCTTCTTCATCTTGAAGAGGGTGTTCCTCTCCACCACCACGTCCGTCTCGTTGAACTGAATGGTCGTCCGGCTCCACTGCCGGTAGTTGAAGAGCACCAGCGCGACGAAGAGGAACGCGAGTACGGCCGGTAGAGCACCCCTGCCGAGCTGCGTGGCGAGGACGGCCAGCACCACGATCGCCGAGAGCGATCGCTCCGCGATGATGCTCGGGTGGCACCGGATCTTCTCGCCATGGCGAGTTGGGGTATCCGCAGCCGTCCCGGGGCCGGAGCCCGCATCGCTGCTGCGGTCCTCTGTCTCCCGGTCACTCCCGTTCATTCGTCTGCAGCCCCCGGCCGGGGGATGGGGGTCGCCGGCATCCTGTCCCGGAGCATCCTCCCGACCAGGTTGTTGAGCCGGTCGGCCACCGTCTCCGCCTCGTCAATCTCGAGGTACCTGATGTCCGCCTCGCCCCCTGCAGTGGTTATGGTGACGTCCGCGAGGCCGAGCAGGTTGTTTATCGGGCCTCTGGTGATCTCCACCTGGTGCACCCGCTCGATCGGCACCAGGGTGTGGCGGATGAAGAGGACCCCGCAGCGCACGTCCACCCGGTCTTCGGTGATCCGGTAGCGGTACCGGGCGTAAAAGACCGGCGGAGCCGCGGCTATGTAAACCAGGGCGATCCCCAGGACGAGCAAGAAGCCGTACCTGATAAGATCGTAGTAGGACCCCAGGAATCCCTCTGCGTAGGTCTTCGTGAGGATGTAGGCCACGAGCAGAACCGCATACCACATGGCGTAGTCGATGTACATCGAGAGCATGCACTTCCGGTTCAGCCGGCGGTAACCGTCCGCGCCCGCCCCGGGTTCCGGCGATCCTTCGTCGGCCGGAGCCTGCCCGTTCACCGGGCCGGGAAACGACATGGTTATTCGTTGCCGTTCTGCTCACTTTAACCTATTGTCCGGGACGGTTTGCGTCCCCGCATCGCCGGGAACGCTCCGGTGGAAAAAAGATAACGACCGACTTCAGAAGTCGGTCATGATGCGGAACTGGTCGATCTCTTCGGTGCTCAGTTCCTCGAGGAACTCTTCGGCCGCGTGCTGGATGTTCTTGCTCGCGGTGATGGCGCGGCCGACGACCAGGATGTCGGCGCCCGCCTTCCTCGCGTCCTTCACGACGCCCTGCCGGATGCCGCCCGCGGTCGCGACCAGCAGCCGCTCGCCGCCGGCTTTCTTGATCGCCGGGATGTCTCCCCAGGCGTAGGCGGTATCCTCGACGTCGATGCCGCGGTGGAGTTCCACGACGTCCGGCTTCACCTTCAGCTGCTTGACCACGGCAACGGGGTCTTTGACGTTGAGCATGTCGATGACGGTGTAGATGCCGGTCTTGCGGGTGTCCTCGATCGCCTTCTCGATGGTGGAGATGGGCGCGAGGCCGGAGATCACGACGGCGTCGGCGCCGGCGTCGGCGGTCATCCGGGCCTCGAGGTTGCCCGTGTCGAGGGTCTTGAGGTCGGCGACGATGAACGCGTTCGGGCGGCGTTCGCGGATCTCGGAGATGATCGAGAGGCCGAACTTCTTGATCAGGGGCGTGCCCGCCTCGATGATCAGGTGGTCGTTCTGGGGCAGTTCGTCGAGAACCCTGTTCATGTGGTTCCTGTCGACGAGGTCCATGGCGACCTGGAGGTACGGCGGGTCCCAGAGCCGCTGGACCTTGAATCCCATGACCGCGTGGGCCGCCCGGTCCTTCTCGTGCAGGAGCGTCTCGACGTCGGGGAACCGGTCGAGGGCCCGGCGGAGCGCGAGTTTCATCGCGCCGTAGTTGAACCGGTAGATCTTGTTGTAGTCCTGTGCGGTCGGGTGAACGAAGACGCTCGCCATGATGACGGTGTCCTCGATGTCGACCCCCTCAAAGACGCCCTCCTCGATCGAGTCGGCGACCGCTTTCGCCACCGCGGCCTGGACGGGCCCGAACATCTGGTTCACCTGGTACTCTTTCTTTAACGTGACCTTCGGGATGATGAGCGTCGAGGGTTTCGTCGGCAGGTTCGGCCTGACGACCGCGAGGAGCGGTGTGTGTCCCTTCGAGAGCTGCGAAATGGAGTTCGCAAACGCCTGTCCTACCGCGCCCTCTTTGTTTCCCATTATCAGATCTATGTGCGCAAGTTCTGCGCCGTCTCCAACCAATGCTTCACCGATGAGATACATATGGATACCCTCAGATAGTGCTGAAATATTGGTGAAACAGGTATTAAAGACCTCCCGGTGGGATCGATACCGTTAAACGCGAAACGCCCGGTTCGAGAGGGAGGCCCTCTTCGCGTGCTGCCGGTATTAACCGTCCCCGCTGCGGGGTTTTGCGTGCAGAGGTTCCCTGTCGCGCCCCGGCACCGGACGTAAATAGCCACAGATTCCCCGGGGTGTCGGATAAGAGTTACAAGAATGTGGGGTCGGTGAGATTTGAACTCACGATCGACGGGTCTCTCCGAACATGCATCAGTGCTCCAACGGGTCATCATCCGTTCGTCAGGAGACCCATTGTTCATCACGTGCAAAGACCGCTGGAGCCCGTCGCCATTCCGGACTAGGCCACGACCCCCCTGCCCTCTATACGTTTGACGGCCATGAAGTATAAGGATTGCGCCGGAAAAAACCAGTAATCATATAACCGTACCTGCACCCATTTATATAGAATGGTTGAGGGCAGTTACGCGTGTGGGAACTCGCAGATACCCCTGCTCGGCATCACCATCGGTGAAATGCTGAACCGTATAGCGACGGAGCATCCGGACAGCGAAGCACTCGTCTCCGTCCACCAGGGTACCCGGTGGACGTATGCGGAGTTTCTCGAGCGCGTCGATACCCTTGCGCGCGCCCTCATGGCGCTCGACGTGGAGCGCGGGGACCGGGTCGCCATATGGGCGCTGAACTACGCGGAGTGGGTGCTCGTCCAGTTCGCCACGGCAAAGATCGGCGCCATCATGGTGAACATCAACCCGGCATACAGGACCTACGAGTTCGAGTACGCCATGAAGCAGTCCGAGGTCCAGACGCTCCTCATCCAGGGGCGGTTCAAGACCTCCGACTACGTCGGGATGTTCTACGAGTCCTGCCCGGAGGCGTTCGAGGCAAAGCCCGGCCGGATCAACAGCGACAAGTTCCCGTTCTTAAAGAACGTCGTCTTCCTCGGTGACATCCCCTACAACGGGATGTACACCTGGGACGACCTCCTTTCGAAGGCCGAACTCGTTCGTCCCGAAGAACTCCGGGAGCGCGAGGAGTCGCTCAGCTTCGACGACGCGGTCAACATCCAGTACACCAGCGGGACGACCGGGTTCCCGAAAGGCGTCGTCCTGACCCACCACAACATCCTGAATAACGGTTTCATCATCGGCGAAGGGATGAAGTTCACCCACGAAGACCGGCTCTGCATCCCGGTGCCGTTCTACCACTGTTTCGGCATGGTGCTCTCGAACATGGCGAGCGTCACCCACGGCGCCGCGATGGTGCTGCCTGCGCCGGTCTTCAGCCCCGAAGCGGTCCTCAAAGCCGTCCAGGACGAGAAGTGCACGGCGCTTCACGGGGTGCCGACGATGTTCATCGCCGAACTCTCCCACCCGGACTTCGCGAAGTACCGGCTGGATACGCTGCGCACCGGGATCATGGCCGGGTCGCCCTGCCCGACCGAGGTGATGCGGGAGGTCAACAAGAAGATGAACATGTCCGAGATCGTGATCGTCTACGGGCAGACGGAGACCTCGCCCGGCGTGACGATGACCACCACCGCGGACCCCCTGGAGCGGCGCGTCTCGACTATCGGCAAGCCCTTCCCCCACACCGAGATCAAGATCATCGACCCGAACACACAGCGGATTGTCCCCCGGGGGGAGACCGGCGAGATCTGCGCCCGGGGCTACTGCGTGATGCGGTGCTACTACAACAACCCGAACGCTACCCGCGCGACGATCGACGAGAGCCACTGGAACCATACCGGCGACCTCGGGACGATGGACGAGGAGGATTACGTCAAGATCGTCGGGCGCTTGAAGGATATGGTGATCCGCGGCGGGGAGAACATCTACCCGCGCGAGATCGAGGAGTACCTCCACAATCACCCAAAAGTCGCCGATGCTTACGTGATCGGCGTCCCGGACCGGAAGTACGGCGAGGAGCTGATGGCGTGGATCAAGACCGACAACGGCGCGACCCTCACCGAGGACGAGGTGAAGGAGTTCTGCCGCGGCCGGATCGCGCACTTCAAGATCCCGCGCTACGTCAAGTTCGTCGACGATTTCCCGATGACGGTCTCGGGCAAGATCATGAAGTTCAAGATGCGCGAGATGGCGATCGAGGAACTCGGGCTCGAGAGCGAGTCGAATATCGAGACCGCGTAATCACTTTTTTAAAATAGGGTCAGGAGGCCTGCTCCGCCCGGTCGACGAGCGACCGGGCGGCGGCGGCGGCCTCGCGGACGATCTCCTCTTCTCCCGGCACCTCCCGCTCGTGCATCAGGACTCTTCCCTGACAGAGAACGGTCATGACCGCGCCGCCGTTGCAGGCGTAGACGGCGTTCGAGTCGGCGTGGAAGAGCGGGGTGTTGCAGGCCGCACGGGTATCGAGGAGGACGATGTCGGCCGGTGCGCCCACGGTCAGGGTGCCGGGGCCGGTGCCGAGCGCCCGGGCGCCTGCCGCGGTCGCCATGCCGATGGCCTCGCCGGCGGGCAGCAGGGTCGGGGAGTTCCAGGCGAACTTCTGGAGGAGCGCGGCGAACTTCATCTCCTCCATGAGATCCAGGTTGTTGTTCGAGGAGCAGCCGTCGGTTCCGAGGGCGACGTTCGCCCCGTACTGTCTCAGCCAGTGGTAGGGCATCGCCCGGTTGACGGCGAGTTTCATGTTGCTTGCGGGGTTGTGGGAGGCGGTGACGCCGCGCTCTCCAAGGAGCCGGCACTCGGCCTCGTCGAGCCAGCAGCAGTGCGCGGCGACCGTCCGGGGGGTGAGGCAGCCGCACTCGTCGAGGAGGTATGCGGGGCGTTTGCCGAACCGGGCGACGCAGTCGGCGACCTCCTTCTCGGTCTCGGAGAGGTGGACGTGGATGCCGATATTCTGCTCGGCCGCGTATTCGCCGCACCAGCGGAGCCCCTCGGGGGAGACGGTGTAGACGGAGTGGGGCCCGACGGCCGCTCTGATCCGCGGGTTATCGAGCGATTTGACGTGGGCGACCAGGGTTTCCGTCGCTTTGATCTCGGCCTCCCGCTTCTCCTCCATCCCGAGGTCGATGAACCCGTAGGCGAACGTCGCCCGCATGCCCATCTCGTCGGCCGCGGCGGCCGCCCGGTCCATGAAGAAGTACATGTCGTTGAACGCGACGGTGCCGCTCTTGATCATCTCCAGGCACGCGAGTCTGGTGCCGGCGTAGACGTCGTCGCCGGTGAGGTGGGCCTCGAGCGGCCAGATCTTCTGCGAGAGCCAGTCCTGCAGCAGCATATCGTCCCCGTAGCCCCGCAGGAGGGTCATCGCGGCGTGGGTGTGGGTGTTCACCATGCCGGGCATGGCGAGCCGGTCGGAGCCGTCGATGACGATATCGGCGTCGATCGTCTTCCTCGCGTTCTCTCCAATTCCCGCGATCAGGCCGGTCTCGTCGATCGCGATATCCACAGTCGATCCGTCGATGGTGACCCCGGCGATCAGGGTAGAACCTCTGGCAGTAAAGATCTCGTTCATGCAAGTCGCTCCACAATCTTTTCGAGGATGATCTCGGTCCTCCGGCGGTTCGCCCGGGAGGTCGCGAGGATGTGCTCGTAGGTCAGGGTCTCTTCCCCGAGGCCGTTCGCGTAGTTGTCCACGGTGCAGACGGCGGCAAACCGCATCCCGAGCTCGAGGGCGAGCGTCGCCTCGCTTGCAACCGTCATCCCGACGATGTCGGCGACCTTTGCAAGCGCTTTCACCTCGGCGACGGTCTCGATCCGCGGCCCGCGGGTCTGGGCGTAGACGCCGCCCGTCCGGGCGTCCGGCACCAGTTCGGCGAGGGTGCGGACGAGATCGGCGTCCAGTTCGGGCCGGACGTGGTCGATGGTGCACTCGTGGATGGACGGGATGTCGGTGACGCTCAAATAATCGGTGGGGATGACGATCGAGCCCGGCGGGATCTCGTGCTTCAGGGAGCCGGCGGAGCCGAAGGCGACGATCTCGTCCACCCCGAGGACGGCGAGCGCGGCGAGGCACGCGCGGTAGTTGATCCGGTGCGGGGGAAGGTTGTGCTGGTGGCGCAGGAGGAGCGCGAACTCTCCGGTATGCACCTCGGCCTTCCCGTAGGGCGTGGCGACGGTCGTCTTCTCGAGCGGCGGCAGGTCGGCGAAGAGGAGGCTCGTGCCCCCGATGATCCCGAGCATCAGGCCCGCCCCGCTATACCGGTGTACGCTTCTCCGTGCGACATTCTCGTTAGAGTGTGTGACGTCCTACTGCAAAAGATTCACCTTTGCGCCGCCGCGGGATCGGTTCAATAAGGATTTACGCCATCGCGATAACCGGAATATCATGGGCTGGTTTGAGGTGGTCGGCGAGGACGCCATCAAGAACGGAACGTGCACGGATATCTACTTCCGGCGGGTCGTGGAGGTCATGGAGCGGGACGGCATCAACCCGCACGTCACGATGGAGGTGACGGCGTCGATGCTCCCCGACCCATGGGGGGTCTTCTGCGGGCTTGACGACGTCATAAAACTGCTCGAAGGCCTTCCGGTGGACGTGGACGCGATGCCGGAGGGCTCGATCTTCTTCAAAAACGAGCCGGTCCTCCGGGTCTCCGGGCGCTACCGGGACTTCGCGGTCTACGAGACGGCCATCCTCGGGTTCCTCTGCCACGCTTCAGGCGTGGCCTCGGCGGCCGCCCACATGAAACTGGCCGCGGGGGGCCGGCCGGTCTTCTCCTTCGGCTCGCGCCGCCAGCACCCGGCGATCGCGGCGATGATCGAGCGGGCGGCCTGGATCGGCGGGGTGGACGGGGCGAGCAACACCTGTGCGCCGGACGGGATCCCGCTCGCGGGGACGATGCCGCACGCGTTCATCATGTGCTACCCGGAGCAGGAGGACGCCTGGCTCGCGTTCGCCCAGGGTGCCGGCCCGGAGGTGCCGCGGATCATGCTCGCGGACACCTTCTCCGACGAGACGGACGAGGCGGTCCGGGCGGCGGCTTCGGGGGCGACGGCGGTGCGGCTCGACACCCCGCGGTCGCGCCGGGGGGACATGCGGGCGATCGTCGAGGAGGTGCGCTGGGAGCTCGACGTCAACGGCTACCCGGACGTGAAGATCTTCCTCTCGGGCGGGCTGTCGCGCGCAGAGGTCGCCGCCTACCGCGATATCGGCGACGCCTTCGGCGTCGGGGGCGCGATCGCGAACGCCCCGGTGATCGACTTCGCGTTGGACATCGTGGAGATGAAGGGCCGGCCCTACGCGAAGCGCGGGAAGCGGAGCAGCGCAAAGCAGGTCTACGATCTCGGCGGCCGGCGCCTCACCCTCCCCGCCCGCACCCCGGCGCCGAAGGGCGCGGTGCCGCTCCTCGCCCCCTGCATCAAGAACGGCACCGCCCTCGTCCGCCCGAAGATGGAGGATGCGCGGGAACGGGTGCTCTCCCGCCTCCCGGCCCTTGCCGGGGAGGGATAGGGGGCCGGCCTGCCCCAATCCTTATTATGTGATCACGATCAACATTGTAGGGTAACAGGGGCCGATAGATCAGGGGTAGATCGCTACCTTGGCATGGTAGAGGCCGCGGGTTCAATTCCCGCTCGGTCCATCTTATTTTCAGATTGACTTGATATATGGCAATCCTCAAGATACCTTCATGTTCCGCCTATATCATCAGGTTCAAATAAGAAACATCTAAATCTACATGAAACTTAATGGAAATTAACCGGGGATGTGATACTTTGAACCTCCCTTCGCTCATCAGAGCTGATAGAGACTTCGACGACATTCAGGAGCTGATCCAGTACCTTGAATGTGAGCGAGGAGACGACCAGATCAACAGTAATCTCCACATAGTTGCAACGCTGTCGATGTTCCAGAACATCGACCAGTTCGTCGAGAGCCTCAGAAACTTCCATTTCTCCATCGATGAGAGGGCAGGAAAACTGCTCCTCCTCTCGAAGGAATCCCAGGGTAAACGGATTTATATTTATACGTTCTTCGACGACAGGAACAATGTCCCGCTCTTCATCACGGATGCAAAGAAAACCAATGAGATACCTGACATCCTCTTCACTTACATCAACCGTACAAAGGAGATATCAAATCTCTGGATAGCCCCTAAGGTGATGAAGGAGATCAAAGATAACCTCGTCCGGGAGTACCCGGATATGATCATAACCTATTTCTCTGCGAAGAGGAGCCCCAACACTGATATTCACTCCGAGTTCCGGCCCCATGTCGAGAGAGGCATCCAGTACAGGGGGAACGACGGAAAACACACGCTTGAGGAGATGGAATTCTACTACGGTGTGCTACCAAAGATTCTTGAGGTCCAGCTCCCGAACGGCATCGCATTCCGCATCGACAATAAGGGAATCATAACACTGCGTCACGGACACTTCGCCGGCATCTTCAAGATAATCGAGGAAGTTATTTCACGGCTTGAAAACGTGAGAGAGGCAATCGGAGAGTCGGGATATTCCATCAGCAAGGTCGGGTCCCGCAGGCAATTCTCGAATGCCATTCAGATCCCCTGGTCAATCGATGTGCCGGTGGAGATGCACTACGATGACGTTTCCCGCTTCTGCAAGGCGATACGCAGCGAGGAATGGAACTTCACTGTACTGGAACAGGTGCTGCTGCCGGGTTCAATGTTCTTCTCCGCCCGGTTGATCGATGAGCACACGGGTTCTCTCCTGGACATCTCGACTACCGGCAAGAAGATCGACGTCTACCCGGTAGAGAAAATAGACATCGGAACATCCATGAGGTTTTTCGAGTTTGTGGTCGAGAATATCGATCATATGGCAACCGTAGGGTGATATCATCCATATTCCTCGTGAGAAGGAAGACTTTCAGGCGTTCTACAAGCGTTCTCCACCTGAAGTCCGCGAGGAATTGGATAAATTAAAAGAGAAATATAAAGCATACTCTATACCCTCGGCACGAGAGCGAATCGGTGATGCTCTTGAGGAAGACAAAAAGCACCACACTCTCGTGAAACAATGCGCAAAATCTTTCGCACAGACCAACCTTTCACAGAGATCCGGATACGAATTTTATTTTGCAGAGCCCCTGATCGAGTTCGGCTCCGCAAAAAAGGGAAATCACACTTTCGATCTCTTCCTCTACAACGAAGGCGAAAACCGTGCGATCTTCGTCGAGTGCAAATCCTCGATCACCGATGTAAGAAAGACGTTAAAAGAGGTCGGATTATCCCGTGATCTGGTCCTTGAAAAGACGGACTACCTTTCGGATACCATAGACATCGAGCTGGATCCCAACCGGTTCGAGTACGTGCTCTGCATCAACGAGAAGGACAAGATGAAGATCATCGAGTCCATGAAGGCACAGGGTCAGAAGCCGCATCCCAAATACGATATCAACCTGATAAAAGTCTGGGTTTATGCCCCGCGGTCTCAACTGATACAACTTCTCCTCGAATGCTCGCATGAGAATTCGGCATTAAATGAGATGCTGCAGGCGGGTTTCGGCGATCAGGACCTCCACCAGCAGTATGAACTCCCTTACTGTTACTCGACGAACCCTTACCGGCTCATCCAGCTGGCAATTATCGGGGAATGCTACCGAAAGAACCTGTTCGAAGATGGTATCGAAGATCCGAAGATCATCCAGAAAAGCGCAGTGCTCTCGACCTTGATGAATAACGTCTCTCTGGGCGTTTCAGAAGATCAGAAGAAGCGGATGGTGATGGAGAAGTTACGAATTGTCCTCGAATACGGGCAGAAGTATCAACTATTCGACGAAGTCGGCGCCGATGCTATCCGGCTCAACTGCCGGGGATCTAAACTCCGTGCCGTTCTTGAGAATATCGATGCAAAATTTATTGATAGGTGGGTCGATGAGAAAGCCAGCGCAGAGGGAGAGAAACTCGCACTTGAGGACTACCGGAAGAATGCCATGAGGAATCAATCCACGCTGTCCCAATTTCCCAAAAAAGATGATACCTCCGTTGAAGGAGAGAGATCAGATCCCTGACTGACTATTAAGCCTTTTTCGCATCCCATAAGTGAGACCTTATGCCAATCAGACTATCTTCACTCCTGATGGAACAGAAACCCTTCGTATGACTCCTCATCCAGCACGGACTATCGTAACTAAAGAGTACTAAGATAGCCCCTTCCATCCTTATTTTTCAGACTTTTTGAGCATCTCCTTTAATTCCTCAAGATTCTGCTGGATCTGGCTCTCTAAAGCCTGGATTTTATCGATGATCACTTCCGGAGGCTCATACTCGACCTCTTCGTATTCTATCTCCTTGTAGCGAGAGATCGAGAGGTCATAGTTATTCGCCTGGATCTCCTCGACCGGCACATAGAAGCACTTCGCCTTCCGGTCGGTCGGGTTTGTATCCCTCCGCTCCCTGAACCGCTCGATGATGTCAGGGATATCGCCCTTACCGTCGATGAATGTCCGCTTGTCGTCGAGCGAGTAACCGTCCGCCTCCATGTCGTAGAACCAGACCTTCCCGGTTTTTCCGCCCTTCACGAAGATCAGTACGGCGGTCGACACTCCCGCATAGGGCTTGAAGATCCCGGAGGGCATGGAGACGATACCCTCCAGTTGATTCTCCTCAAGGAGCATCCGTCGAAGCTCCTTATGCGCCCTGGAGCTCCCGAAGAGCACGCCGTCAGGCACGATAACGCCGCACTTCCCACCTATCGTCAGGAGTTGTATCATCCGCTCGACTAGGAGTAGTTCGGTCTTCGTCGTGCCGAGCGAGAGGCTGTCGTTGATGTCGCTCTTATCGATGCTCCCCTTGAAGGGGGGATTGGCGAGCACGACGGTATAGCGCTCTTCTTCGGTGTATCGCTTGGAGAGGGTATCTTTGAGCTCGATGTGAGGCGCTTTGATGCCGTGCAGCATCAGGTTCATGAGCGATATCCGGGTCATCGTGGAGTCGAAGTCGAATCCGTAGAATGTATCGCTCCAGAGCTTCTCCCAATGCTTCTGATCGGTGATATTGTCGCCGATGAGGTTATGGTATTCTCCCTCGTCGTCGACCTCCAGAAGGTCGGGACTCGTGTACTTCCGGATGATATGCTCATACGAGTTGATGAGGAAGCCAGCCGTACCGCACGCCGGATCGCAGATCCGGTCGGTGATGTCAGGATCGACCAGTTCAACGATCATCCGGATGATATGACGCGGGGTGCGGAACTGCCCGTTCTTCCCGGCGGTGGAGAGCTGCGAGAGAAGGTATTCGTAGATATCGCCCTGAGTGTCGCGGTTCTGCGCCGTGATATTCATCTCGTCGATGAGAGCGACCGCTTCCTGGAGGAGGGAGGGCTTCGGGATCATAAAGACGGCATCGCGCATCTGTTGAGCAAAGAGTGTCTTCTCACCGTTATGGAGGGACTGGATGAAGGGGAAGACCTTATCGCGGACGTGTACAAGCATCTGCTCGGCGGGATAGTGCTTCCAGCTTGACCACCGGCACTCCTCATGCTCCTCGAAGACCGACGTATACGGTACTCCCCGCGCTCGCGCTCGATTCTGTTCGACGCCATCCATATCTTCGAGGCGCTTCATGAAGATGAGGTAGGACATCTGCTCGATGGACTGGAGCGGGTTGGACATTCCTCCGCTCCAGAAGCGATCCCAGAGGGTGTCGATCTTTGATTTTAGGTCAGAGGCGAGTTTCATGCTACCAGTTCCCCGGTGAAGGCTTTTGACATTAAATTGTTTAACAGAGAAGATTTTTCAACAGCAGATTTGTTTTGGATATCCCTTGTAACCTGAATACTTTGCGCAATTTTGGCAAATCTATTCTGAAGGTCTAAAGGAGGTAGAATAACATTAAGATCAGAAAGAATCTTCAAATTAATATTACGTTGCGCTGTTTCAGGGGCAGAATCCCATAAAATATTCTTGTAGTGTCTTAACATCATTTCTGTAAATATTGGATTCGCTTTATCAGGCATTGGGCTTACTCCAACAACACTATCAGGAAAACAACTATCAAAATCTAAAATAGCGGTATCTCCAATATTTGCTGCAATTGCTATAACAATTATCCCTTTTTTGAATAGTTTGCTGATTTTTAGACCCTCATCGTTAAGGGTTTGAGAAAAAGTGGTTAATCTGCCCCCACTTCGGGAAATGTCTCCGGTTTGAATGAAAGGATAAGATCCACCATAAAAGCGAGGCTCATTTCTCGGCCGATGTGAGAATTTACCTCTTTGGAGCACTGCAATTGCATCCAGTTTCACAATATCCCACCCTTTTGGATTCGTCGCTGGGTCTCCAAACATCTCCAGAAACACGTTCTGCATCAGTTTCTGCGTCAGCGCATCCGCCTCCGCCCGCAGGCGCTGCGTTGCCTCTGTCTTCTCAAGAATGGCGACGATTTTGTACTGAGTTTCGATTGGAGGAAGGGGGATATAAACGTCTAACAGAGTCTTTGGGTTTACTCTTGGAAGGTTCGCACCTGACGATTTCGCATTAATCATACTCACGAACTCAGGCGTCCGTAAAAAATAGCCCAGGAATTCTCTTATTAGCAGGTCGCTGTCCGGCTTAATGGGGATGATATCAGTGCTGCATACGCCAGCAAAATCAGGCAAATATACTTTGTTCAAATATGGCCTTAATTTACCGTACAATATGTGCTCTTCTGTGAACCCAAATTTGTTGCTCTTTATATCATCGCCAAGTGTTTCGGAAAAACTTACCAGTTGGCCTGTGTTGCTCTCGATGTTCTCCAGGCCAATATAGTTCTGAAGCTCTCCCCTCATTTCGTCAGGTGAAACTGCTTTATTATCAATTTTTGCGACCTCTTCTAGTTTCACCAATCTCCATCCCTCAGGCAACTCCTTCTTCAGCACTTCTCCTTACGCCCCCGCCGCAAACAATTCCCGCTCCAGCCCCTGACAGATGCCGATAAACGCCTTCAGATCGCCCTCGTCAAACATCGGCATCGGTGCAGTACTCCCAAAATTCGTGAATGGAGCGAGGAATAGATCGTCCATTTCTATACGCCTCTTACGCATAAAAACGGTCTGAATCGTCCGGATGAAGTGAAGTTGATCGGCGGTGTAGTGCTTATTGCTCTCGATCATGTAGGTCTGAAACGCCTCTGCTATCTTCTCCTTAGGATCAGGCGCTTCATAGAGACCGAAGAGCGAGCGGATAAACTCGACCAGCGAGCCATACGGGTGACGCGGCGAGATCTGCAACATCTCTTCGGTGACGTTCACTCCCGCCTCCGCCAGCGCCTCTTCGAGATCGTGAAGGTCGGCTTCGGTTATCGGGTCATCCCGGAGAATCTTCTGGATAACCGGGTTATGGTCGGCCAGCTCCGTCACCCGCTTCTCGACCTTCTCTCTGAATGCCACCACGTACTCCGGAGCATCCTCCTTGAGCGTCCAGAGCGTGCGCTGCTCGATGATATCCCCCATGTCGATGACGATCGGCTCATGCGCCTCCTTCGACATGTACTTCATGAGCGGGGCGATCTCCTCCACCAGCCCGATCGCATCCTCGAATGACAGACCCTTCCAGAAGGCATGAGTCAGTACCTCGTCCAGCCGCTCCTCTTTTTCCTTCACAATATTGAGCGTGCGGGGGAGGTGATCGACCATCTCCCCGATCTCCGGGGCCAATCGCTCGATCTCCTTCTCGTTGCCCTCCAGCACCGCCAGCCCCAGCCGCTCTGCTTTCACGGTGAAGGATGCCTCTTTGAGGTTCACGCCGGTCTGGAAGCGCATGAGGGGCATGATCGTGGTCTTCAGGTTCTCCAGCGGGTCGAGCCCGACATTATCCCAGAGCTTCGGGGAGAGGGCTTTGGCGATCTCCCGCTCGTGCTCCCGGACGGTTACCGAGTCCATCGGAAGCGAGCGGATATCCTCTTCGAGCCTCTGCCGGACGATCGCCGCCCGCTCGTCGTCGCCCTGCTCCAGGAGCCGCTCCAGTTGCTTCAGCCGAAGGAAGAAGATCCGGCTCGTGATGGCTTCGGTCGGCTCGTTCTTCACCCCTTCGGGATTCATATTCCAGTACTCGAAGTTATTCCAGAAGTCGAAGACCTTGAAGTACTCTTTATGCCCGTCCGGCAGCCATTCCCGGTGTTTGCACGCGCCATCCGACCGCGTCCCGCGCCCCAGCATCTGCCAGAACTTGATCTTTGAGAAGACGGGTTTGGCGAAGACCAGGTTGCAGACCTCCGGCACATCGATGCCGGTATCGAGCATATCCACCGAGATCGCCACGCGGGGGAAGGACTCGTGTTCGAAGTCGTGGATGAGGGCCTCGGCGCGGGGGTCGTCCGAGACGATGATCCGCGCCAGCCGTCCTTTATATTCGGGATACAGGTCGTCGAACGCCTCATGCAGCCTTCGAGCGTGCTTCTTTGAGATGGCGAAGAAGATCGACTTTGCCGGAAGTGTCCCGGCCTGATCCATCTGGCATCCCTCCATGAACTCCCGCACGATCGCTTCGGACGTACCTTTGACGGCGACCTTCTTCTCCAGCTCTGTCCCTTCAAAGTTGATCTCGTACGGGTCGATCCCCTGCTCGATCAGCCGGTTGCGCTCGCTCTCCGTCAGGTCGGAAGGGTGGAGACCTTCGATCTGGAAGTGTGTCTGCGCTCCGATGATGCTTTTGCGGAAGTCGACCAGGACGCCGTCCTTCACCGCCTCGTCATACGAGTAAAGCGCGGTCGGCATATTGTCGTTACAGTGGAAGAACCGGAAGGTGTCCCGGTCGACCAGTTCGGCAGGTGTTGCCGTCAGCCCGATCTGCATGGCGTCCAGGTAGGTGAAGACATCCCGCCACTTGTTGTAGATGCTCCGGTGCGCCTCGTCGGAGAAGATCAGGTCGAACTCTCCGGGGGAGATGAGGTTCTGCCCGTGCCTGTCCTTCTGGGTGTATATCTCCTGAAATGTCTGGATGGTAGAGACGTACAGCCGTTTTTCCTTATTGTAGATCCCGTGCAGGATCTTGTCCTTGGCCTCATGGGGGAAGAACTCCAGGAAGCCTTTATTCCACGCCTGATCGCGGAGCGCCTTTCGGTCGGCGAGGAAGAGCACTTTCTGCGCCCGGTTCTCCTGGAGGAGGGCATCGATGATTGCCATCGCCACGCGGGTCTTGCCGGTCCCGGTCGCCATGACGATCAGCCCTTTGCGGTGACCTTTACGGATGTGCTCCAGCACGCGCTTGACGTTCTCGATGCTCTTTGAGCGGTCGACAATGCGGGTATTGATCTCGATCGATCGGGTGGGATCGATCTTCTGAATCTGGAAACGGAGCCGCTCCAGGTCTTTCTGCGCGTAGAAGCCCTTCAGCAGCCGGAGTGGGTAGCGCTCCCGATCCCAGAACCAGATCTCATAGCCGTTGGAGAGGAAGATGAAGACGTCTCTCCCGGTCTGCCGCTTGATGTCATCGGCGTACTGCTCCGCCTGCTTCTGTCCGATGAGCGGATCTTTCGAGGTGCGTTTGGCTTCGATAATGGCGAGCGGCGCGCCCAGGCTATCGAGCAGGAGGTAGTCGACGTACTTGCTCTCCAGATCATTCTTCAGTGTCTCAGAGACGGTCTTATAGGAGCGTGCGAGAAAGTCGGATTGCTTGGTATCGACTTCGGGAATGACAGAAGCGCGGTTCATAACGTCCCAGCCCTGCTCGGCAAGGTAGACGTCGATTTTACTCTTCCGCGTCTGTAATTCGGTTAAGTCCATACGATTTCTCCACGCCGGGGAGAATAGGAGAATAACGAGCCCTATTCATTAGTTAGTAAAAACAGGCGTGTAAATAAGGGTTGTGAAATCTTCGTGACCGATCATCAAAATTGAAGGAACTTTACTCGCCATTCTCCCTTGAGATTGGTATTAGGTCTTTTCTCCATCGTGAAAAAGAAATGATCTCAAATGTCTATGAGAGGTATGGCTTGTTATGCCTTGGAAAATATAGTACCAAGCCCTCTCTACTATTGTATCAGACTGAAGTGGTGTAAAATGTGAGTTTGAGGTTTCTCTACTATTATCCTCTGAATCAAGAAATAAACAAATCTCTGGAGAGGGCTTCGACGGAGAACCTTTTTTATTCCTTTTAAAAAGGGTATCTATATATATAGGCGTGATTTATTTTGTGTCAGGGAGCTCTAATGAGCAAAACATCTGCAGTAGGAATCAGTTGCCAAAAAGATGAATGTGGGGCAATAGATAATCAGACTTTAATTAAATTGTCTAATTTAACAAGGGGAAAGATTTTAGATAGAAGGAGGGATGTTAGGAGAAATATTATCTTGACAACCCTAGGTCAATACGACAAAGGTGAGATACTCGATTATCAAGAGTTAATCGACAAAATCTATACGCTAACAAAATGTCACTTTGAGAAAGAACAAGTATTAGCCATACTATCAAATTTAGAAGATGAAGATATTGTAGAGAACATTGGTGAATTTACTTACCGACTTATCACCCAAGTTGACATCCCAGATATAAATGATTCGATAATGCCCGTTTGGAATGAATTCTTTCAAGAATATATATCGAATCGTAAGATTAAGTACGACCCACATATCCATAAAAATGCTCAGGTAGCATTCAATGAAATTATTCTAAAGATTATATCTCAGTTTACGATATCAGAACCTTTTGAGAACCAAGTTGAGTCTATACCTATAGAAAATTTGCAATTGTTAATACATTCTGTTGTTAATAGCTTATTCTTCCCAAAAGACAAATTCAAAGACAAATTACAAGGATTACTACTTGAATATCTCACTTCTGAAGCATCTGAAAACCAAAACTTATTAGCGCTCATTTATAGTTGTTACGACGCATTGATAAATGTAAATTTGTTAAAATTAGAGCAGGATTTTAAAAATCTCGACATCAACTTTTCTGACCATGTAATGTTCCTACTTTTGGACACTAATTTCATTATAACACTATTAACAAAAACCGATCCGAAACACTCATTGTCAGTTGCCTTAGTAAAACAATGTGCTAAGTCTGAAATACCTTTACTGTATAGTAACTTCACTAAAGCTGAACTAAACTCGTTAATAAGGTCTGTCCAAACGGAGTTGGCGTCATTAGGTGTTGCAAGTAAGAGATCACCAAGTGACAATCAATTAATTCTGGATTATTTTAAGCATTATCAAGAATATCGGACCTCTTGGAGTCAATATAGCGCATATCTGGATACATGGGAGTCAGTAATTCAAAAAAATTGGAATATTCAACTTCTTCCAGATAATATTGCAATAAAGAAAGACAACGCAATATATGAAGTTGTAAAAGTATCTTTGAAGACGTACGATGAAGCAGCACAGAAAGATCGATCTGAAAATGGCATTGATAATCACTATAGACAAAAGTCTGAGGAATCTTACAATCACGATGCTTTTTCCGTGTCTTATGTTTTCAGATCTAAATCAAACTTCGAAAAAGATGGTAACTTTAAACCATATGGGCCGTGGTTCTTAAGTTACGATAACCGTCTTTCGATAATCAACAAAACAACATTAGCGAAATTCAATAAATACGGTTACGTAATTCAACCTAGGATTTTATTAAACTACCTGCATACGTTTACCAATGTTGCAATAGATGCAAACGAAGAAGAAGAGTTTGCACTTGCATTACTCCGTTACACGGCGAGAGTAACTTATCCAAAATTGACGTTAGATGAGTATTCTCAGCTTGTTGCGATTAAAATAGGCGTTGGAGAAGATAATTCTACAATCCTTAAAGAAATATTTCTTCAATCTCCACTGATTGAAGAATTACAGAGAGCTCTTGTGGATAAAGATTCAGGAGCAGCTGATCGCAAAGCAGCAGAGATTTTAAATTTAGCTAATGTTCAAGAAATGATGGAGAAAATAGGCTTCTCGCAAAAAGAAAAGAGTGATTATGATGAGAAAGTGAATCGATTACAATCTGTGCTTCGAAGATTAAGAGAAGAAACCAAAATAAAGGATGCCGAGATACAAATTTTACGAAACAACCCGACATATAATTATAATTATTACCAAAGTTTTTCGATTCAAAACAACGGCAATATAATTAACGTAAGCATGGACTTAGAATTAGATCCCGCTATACGGCAAAAATTTATTGCAATTGTTCAGTTGCTTGAATCCGAAAAAGCTTATGAATCAGAGTTAATTGAATTGCCCCCTTCAAAAATTGATGGAAAGAATGTTAAAGACTATTTGTGCAAGGTCTCTGAGAAGATCTCGCAATCTCCAATGACACAGGGGTTAAAGGAGATTTTACCAATAATCTCTTCAACGATTTCAATAATAAATGGCTTCATGTCATAATTTACAAAATTTTACTCTTTCCATTAATGCCCAATCTCCTTTCCCCAGCCAGATCTTCAATGTTAGACCTCGACGGCCTCCCGTGCCATCGCTATCGCCTCATCGACGGTCTCCCCGAAGGTGACGCAGCCGGGAAGGGTCGGCACAATAACGGTATACCCGCCTTCCGGCTCTCTTCTGAGGAGGATACGGTAATTCAGACATCTCATCGGATTGCACCCCTGCTCGTGAAGTACGTTACCCGGTGATGCATAAAGGGTATCCGTGCGGGTGTTACCCCGCAGTTGAGAACCCACGAAGAACACATTCACAGACGAGACAACCGGCCAAGATCTGTTGGTCAAGTATTGTCACGACAAAGAGAGATGCTATTCTATCGGTGAGATCATGAGGACGTTCACGGCTGTGCTCTACAGGGAAGAGGATATGTACGTCGCGGAGTGCTCGGAGGTCGGCACCGTCAGCCAGGGCAGGACGGTTGAAGAGGCGGTGGCCAACCTCAAAGAGGCTACGGAGCTGTACTTAGAAGAATTCCCGCTGGAAGATGGGAGGCGGCCGATCATCACGACGTTCGAGGTGGCCGAGGGTGCCCGGGCTTAAACCCATCTCAGGCGAGGCAGTGATAAAGATACTCTCGAAACAGTATGGATTCATCGTAAGCGGGCAATCCGGGAGCCATGTTCGCCTTTCAAAAGAGACGCCCAACGGGAAAGTGCGACTGTCTGAAAGAAAGGAGTTTGAGCACCGCAAGGTGTGAGGTAGGGACAGTTGTCCCGCTGCACAACGAACTGAAGATCGGTACACTTCGCAGCGTCCTGAAGCTGGCGAAGATCGATCCTGAGGATTTTGCCCGGTATCTTTGAGAGGGCCTTCTCGGCTGGCCGCAGGCCGCGCTGAACCTGTCCTGTATAACAGGTTGAAGTTTTACAACAGATCTCTAATCTCCTCCCGCTCAATCCCGGCCTGCTTGAGGATCTCCAGAAGCGTGCCGGTCGGATGGTCCCGCCCGTGCACCGGGACGACGGCCCGGCGCTTTGTCTCCGGGTGATAAAAGAGGTGGTGGCTCCCTTTCACCCTACGTAGCGGTCGGTAGAGGATGAGCCCCTCGATCACCGGCCCCTTCTTTTTTAGAATCCTGGTAGCGGTCAGACACCCCCTGAACTGTCGGAACTCACTCATCTTTCCCTCGGCACATTCGCGTGCAACATTGTAAATATGATAAGCACTTACAATGCTATCATGGCTGCAACCAAGAGGATTCCCGTCTCGGAAGGGATATGGGCGGAGATCTCCGAGCTGAAGCGCCCCGGCCAGACCTTCGATGATCTCCTCTCGCAGATGGTCGAGCAGGAGAAGAAGCGCCGGTTCATCGAGGATATGGACCGCATCGAGGCCGAAGGGGATTTCGTGGAGCTGGAGTTTGACGTTCCGGATACTGATTAACAAAAAGGCCCTTGAGAGTATCCGGAGCCTCAGCGAGAAGAGCCGGCGGATAGTCATGGACAAGCTGAAAACCCTGCAGGACGACCCGTATCCCGGCAGCGGTAAGGAGCGCCTGCACGTGCACGGGCGGGAAGATACCTATAGGCTGCATATCAGCCGGACATTCACGGCATTCTATCGCATCCATGAGCAGGAGCTGGAGGTTCATGTTCTTGCCGTGATGTCGATCGAGCAGGCGCACAAACGGTATGGATGGTTCTGACGGCCTCCCGAGCCATCGCTATCGCCTCGTCGACGATCTCCCCGAAGGTGACGCAGCCAGGAAGGGTCGGCACAATAACAGTATACCCGCCTTCAGGCTCCTTGCGGAGGAGGATACGGTAATTCAGGCTTCTCATCATATTATAACCCCGCTCGTGAATGGTACAGGCCCCGATGGGGGCATAGTGGGTATCTGTGCCTGTCCCCATCGGGGGCTATCCTTTTTTGGGTCGACGAAAAAGCATATGAAGCATCGAACCAAGCAGGTTGTATGGCAAAGAATCAGCGTGCCGACGTTAAGAACCCCAACAACCCCTCACACAAAGCAGCAGTGGACAACAGGGCGAATCAGCTCAACCCGAACAACACGGCCACGAAGTCCGGCAGATCTAAGAAGTGATTGCCTGAAAAACGTCCTACCTTTCTCCACAATGTGCAGCTTGCCCACACCAAGCCGGGCCTTTACTCCATAGCGGAGCAATCCGCAGATCTCCACATCCTTTATCACCTCCCGCTCCAACATCTACTCAAAGTTGAAAGTCGCCTATGCCTGACGATCTCATAGCAATCGTAGAAGAATCCGAGGACGTGAACAGCGCTCTCATCTCCCGGGTGCGCCTGGAGATACTCTGGGCGCTCTCCGAACTCGGCGAGGACGGGGCCACCGCACGGCAGCTCAAGGCCGGGCTGAACCTGAGCGACGGCGTGCTCTACGCAAACCTCAAGAAACTTGTCGAGATGGGGTACCTCCGCTCCGAGAAGGTGACGCTCGAAGGGAAGGAACTGGAGCTCTACGCCATCACCCCGGAAGGACTCGCCGAGTGGCGGCGCGTCCGGGGCTGGCTCTGCAAACTCCTGGGCTGCGAGGGTGATACCTGTGAACGATAGAAGCAAAGTCATTGCCTGCTTCCGGGAAGCGGGATTCCGGATGAATACGGATCTGTTCGAGCACCGGCTCATCGCCCAGAAGCTCGTCTACCTGCTGAGGCTGAAGGGCGTCGAGTTCGTGTATCCGTTCCGCCTCTACGTCCGGGGGCCGTACTCGCCGAACCTTGCGCGGGAGTACTACCAGCACGCCGATGAGTTTTCCCGGTGCGAAACGGAGAGCACGCTCTCTCCCGCCGAGGCGGATGCCGTTGCCGGGCTCACCGGCCTCTTCGATAAAAGCCCGTCCCTGCTTGAGATCGGGGCGACCTACGGGTACCTGGCCTACGAGATGCGCCAGCCGCCGGAGCAGGCATACCGGATGGTCCGGAGGATGAAGTCCTTCTACTCAAATGAGCAGATCGTCAAGGGCGTCAACCGGGCAAAGCAGTACCTCTTCGTCCCCACCGACGAAGAGAAAGCGGCGCTCGACGCCGAGCTAGGGGAGTGGCAGCGGGCCGGTATCCGGTCGATGAGGCATTAGGATGGGCCGGAGCAGGGGCGATATCTGGTTCGTCGATCTCACCGACGCACGGGGGCACGAGCAGAGCGGGCTCCGGCCCGCCGTGGTGCTCGCCGTCTCTTACGGGGGGATGACAATCGTGGTTCCGCTCACGACGACTCCGGCGGCTTTTTCGTTCCCGCACACCTACGGCATCGAGAAGAGTTCACAGAACGGGCTCTCCTCCAACAGTGCGGCGCTGGTCTTCCAGATCGTTGCCCTCTCAGAAGACCGTTTCGTCAAAAAGATCGGGCGATGTTCGGTCGAAGATATGGAAGCGATAAGCGTTCTGTTGAAGGATCTGTTATTGCTGGAATAACCGGCGGACGATCTCGCTCCAGGAACGCTGAACAGCGTTCTCAAACAGGCAGGGCTGAAAGGATTGAATAATGTATCGATTTCTTGTCATCGTCGAGCAGACCGACGGCAACTACTCGGCATACTCCCCGGATCTCGCCGTCGGTGCGTGGCGACCGGAGCGACCCGCGAGGAAGTGGAAGAGCGGATGCACGAAGCGATTGAGTTCCACATCGAAGGGCTCCGGGAGGATGGGCTCCCTATTCCGCCGTCACGGTCTTCAGCAATCTACGTGGCGGTCGGTAGAGGATAACGTCCTCCTGTCACCAAACCCCTTCTTTTCCAGAATCTTAACGGCTTTCCGGGCCGTGAGCGCCGGAAGTTCAGGCATGGGCCTCGACGGTGAGGGTGTATTCCAGGAGCCCTTCCTCGGTGGGGATTTCCTCACCTCTCGCTAGCATGCCCTCAATGTAGAGTTCAATTGCCTCCCGTGCCATCATCGGTTCGGTGAGGAGGGGGTTCGCCGGCAACCGACCCGTGAGCCTGCCGGAGTTTTTCGAGAGGGACGGCGGGAGGGTACCAGGGTTCCAGATCTCCAGGCGGTCGGAGAAGAGCATCACCTGGACGCTGGCCGGTGTAGTCGCGGTGGGCGACGGCGTTCACGATCGCCTCCGCTGCCACCTCCTTCGGGATCTCGTAGCGCACCGACGCCTGCGGGCCGGGTAGTGCAGGCGGTCACGGCGTATCCCTCCCGGCAAGCAGGGCACGGCCCCTCTCAGTGATCCGGTACTTCTGGTTGCTGCTCCGGGGCCTGTCCGGGACGGTCATCTCGATCAACCCTGCCTGCATCATTGGTTTCAGCACGGAGTTCCTGAACTTGGTGCGGTTCGTCCTCCCTGTAACGTCCATAAGTTCGGAGATCGACGTCTCCGCCACACAGGTGCGCAACACTTCGACTTGGTCCCCACTTAGTCCCAACTTGGTCCCCACCAGGTCCCTCGTTTGAGCACCTATCACCAGGTCTCGTCCCGGGCGCCACAGAACCTGGACGAACTGCTGGCCGTTCTGCCGGAATTCCGGCGGCGGCAGTCGTCGCGCTACCATATCGCATCATGTATCCGCCGTCGGCGAGGACCTTGATCGCCCGGCGAACTTCACCGCGCATTGGGCAGTCCCACACGAGGGGAAGAGCGGGGCGGAGACTGCCTCCCCGCACGCCACCCGCCGGAACGAAACAAGCGGGACGATCCAGGCCCCCGTCCGGGTCCGGATCACCAGCGCTCTGCCTGCCGGATTCACCGCCGCATACCCCTCGATCGTCAATCCGGTCCCACCTTCATGCCGCTCCCGCACCACCTGAGCCGGGCGGCCGAAGAAGATGAGTGCCCTCACATCCTCGGGTGTGATCCGGTAACGCTCCGCCTCGACGTGGACGATGAGCCCCCCCGCAGCGGTACAGGCGAGCGTGCCCGGCTCTGGGGTCATGGCCGCCCCCGCTCGACGCTGATCGCGTACTGGTGGTTCCGGGTCCTTCTGACGTTGATCTCCCGCACCGCCCTCCCGTGCCGCCGGATCTCGTCCGCGACCGCTCGCGGGACGAGGAAGAGCGGCACCGGGGAGACGTTTATCTCTTCCGGTGAAGATGTACCAGTGGCGGCCTGGCCGACGGTGCGGTCACACTTCAGGTTCGGGCTGCCGCCGCTGGTTTTCGACTCGGTTCTTCTGGTTTCGTGCTGCATGGTTCTGTACCTCACGCACCGGGATGGTTCCCGGCGCATGCACCATCCTCGGGAGCCGGGGGTTAAAAGGGTGAGCCAATGGCTCCGGATTAGACAACGGGCATTATATAAACGTTACTTTGCCGGAAACCACGATCCTGGAGGTACGGGCCGGGATCACGGATCCCGGGCAGGATCCGGTTGACGATCGATCCGGGTTTTTCCGGTGAGACGCCACCCGGTCCGGCACTCACTTTGGAGAACCGGATCTCCTATCCCGGGTTCTGCAAAAGAAGTTGCCGGCCGTTGAGGATCCTGTCCTCCCCGACGGAGAGATCGTGTGCGTACCCGGCGTGGCCTGCACCTTCGCGATGCTACCCGGTGGAACGGATGCGGTCGACCTCGTCGAGGATGGACCGGATCTCCCGCTTGAGCATGGGGAGATCGTCCTGTATGGTCAGGAATACCGCTTCGTAGTCCACACCGAAGTAGTGATGGATGATTTTATCCCGCATCCCCGCGGCCTCTCTCCAGGGAGCCCCCGGATAACTCTCGCGCAACTCCGGGGAGATCTTCTTTGCCGCCTCGCCGATAATGGTCGACATGCGCTCGATCCCGGCGCGTTCCAGCCGGCGGTTCCGGAGGTCCTGCGCCGACGAAATTCCTTTGGAGAAATCCTCGATGCTTATGATGGCATCAAGGATGTGGCGGAGATATGCGGGGTCCTCCGGCGTCATAGATCACCACGGCATCACGGTATATTGCATCGGCAAGGTAAGGGCTCACGGCGTTCTCGTTGACAAGATCCACGTCTCTCCCGAGAGCACGCCGGAGTTCATCCTCGATTCGAACAAGCTGGAAGAGACTCTTTGTGCGGGCGAACCTGACCAGGATGTCGATATCACTTGCTGCGCCGGCATCTCCCCGGGCATAGGAGCCGAAGACTGCAATCCAGTCGGCACCGTTCCGGGTGAGTATACGAACGATTGCCTCACGGGACTTCTCCGTTAACCTGCGTTCAGCCATTCGCTCGCCCCTCATCCTTATGCTACTGTCAGTATTACCGCGCTCCGTCATCAGTCTTTTGAAAGGTGAAGCGGTCCGGCCTGGTACAAACGCACCGGACAAAACTCCGGTAATGATTAACGGTCAAAATTACGGGCCGCGGGCAGGATCCGGAGGTCTTCCTGGCCTGCACAGGCCGCGGCCACCTCGTCGGGATCGTAGCGGAGCCGGACTCTCCTCGCCCTTCTCCAGGAGCCCCTTAACAATAGACCCGGGCGGCCTCTCGTGCCATCGCTGTCGCCTCTTCAACGATCCCCCCGAAGGTGACGCAAGCACGGGCGAGGCTCGGCACGATGACGGTATATCCGCCTTCCGGAGGAGGATACGATACCGCAAATTCCTCATTGCAACACCCCCTGCAGGTCATGCCGGCTCAGTGCCTGTTCACAACGGTATATTCCCGAATGATATATCCGATCCGTGCGGGCGCCACCTTGCCCGTCTTACTCACAGACGAACGGGTTTACGATTTCAAGTGCGCAGATCCCGGAAAAATCACTCCCGTTCCGGGTGACGAGCGCGCACTCATGCGTGAGGGTAGTGGCGGCAATGACCGCATCGGGGAGTTTCATCCCGCACGTTCGGCGCAGGTGAACGGCACGGTCGGCAATCCTATCGGTCAGAGGATATACTTCCGCCGAGCGGATGAAGTCCCGGGCCAGCGCGTATCCCTCCGGGGTATGCTTCTTCCAGCCGAGAAACTCGATCTTCGTGATGATCGAGATCCGGAACGAAGAGGTGAGCATATCTTCTATCTCGCCCACCCTCTCCGGCGGAATGGCGTCTGCGAGGTACTAGATGAGGATGTTCGTATCGAGCAGGTACCGTTTCATGTCCGGTTCCACTCGTTCCGCAAGTTTCGGGCCTCGGTTTCCAGGTCGAGATCCCGGTCCCGGTATATGCCCCGGTATCTCGCGGGCTCGGCAACCCCGATCGGTTCATCTGCAGGCTTTTCGGCGGTCAGGCTCTCCCAGAGATCGATGGGCACGATAACGTCGGTCTTCCTCCCGTCTGCATCGCAAATGTACTGTACTCCCATGCCGCACACTCCAGATATGCGTATGTGGGAGTTCCAGGCAGATTATAGTTGCCCTGCCCCGGCGCCCCTCATCGAGAGGGGCCACGCTCCTGCTCCCTTCGTGACAGGGGGTCTGGGGCCGGAGAGATCGTTATCCTCGCGGAGGTGCGTCGATCAGGCAGGACGACGCTCTCTTTTCCGGATCGTCGACGACCCTATCCGCAGCCGCCCGACCCCGCGTCCGAATCGGCCGGAGCGGAATAAAGGTCAATACGGTTGAAGGCAGAAACGTTGACGCGAGCATCTCCATCGCCGGAACGGTTCGTTTCCCCGGGGCAGCATGGAGATGTTTCCTTGTTTCAGCAGGAACGGTACGAGCCATGGAGATGCATAAGGAGATTCTCGCCACATTCCCCGGCCTCTCGGTTGCAGAAGGCGATGTCGGGCGGCTGTCGGTTCAGGAGAAGAGTCCGGCCCTAAATGCCCTGAAAGACGAGACCGTCCGTCTGGCAAGAGAACGGTATACGCTCGAGCGGGTCAAGGATGAACCCCTTTTCAGGGCGTACAGGGACTTCTTCTGGAGGGTGGGCGTCGATCCGACCAAGACGCGGCCCGCCTCGGAAGCGCTTGTCCGAAGGATCCTGGGCGGGAAGATGCTCCCGGCGATCAACACCGCGGTGGATGCCTATAATCTGGCCTCAATTCGCACCGGAATCCCCATTGCGGCGTTCGACGCCGATACCCTGGGCGGGGAGCTCGTTATGAGGTTTGCAGAAGAGGGGGAAGCGTTCCTCGGCATCGGGATGGCCGCACCCGTCACGCTCCATACGAACCAGGTTATCCTGGCGGATGAGGATGCGATCGTCGCCGTCTACCCGTACCGCGACTCGGATGCGACAAAGATCACCCTCGCCACAACGACGGTGCACATCGTGGCATGCGGCGTGCCGGAGATTGAGCGGGAGAAGGTGTGTTCGGCATACGACCTGGCTGCTGCATACCTTCAGGAATACGCTTCAGTCCGGGGATGATTCGGACCAACCGGTTGCCGAAACCTACATGTGGTTCTCCGAATAGGGACGACCATGAAGATCATACTGACCAGGGTATTTGTCGACGACCAGGAGAGGGCTCTGAACTTCTACACCGAAACACTGGGCTTTGTGAAGAAGAGCGACATTTCTGCCGAAGGCTACCGGTGGCTTACCGTCGTCTCCCCCGACGACCCGAACGGAACCGAGCTGCTGCTCGAGCTGAACGATAACCCGGTAGTCCGGGCATACCAGAAAGGGATATTCGAACAGGAGCTCCCCGCCGCGTCCTTTGGTGTCGAAGACACCCATGCGGAATACGAGAGGCTGAAAGCACAGGGCGTGAAGTTCACGATGGAGCCGACGGAAGTTGTCGACCGGGTGATCATAGCGGTCTTCGACGACACCTGCGGCAATCTCATCCAGATCCAGACGCTGGAAAAATAAACTATTCTATTGGAGGCGGCCCGCTCCTGAACCGGTGCGGCCTCTGATTTTTCACCAGTACTATGAGCCGCCCTCCCGGATCCCAGTAACATAACAAAATCGTTATATAACATATCTGTTATACAACACTCTCATTGGGTGCACCATGTTGCCTGTAGGAAGTCCCGCAACGGGAGACGACTTCATCGACCGCGAGCGCGAGACCGCGTTCATCCTGGACACGATCGAGAAAGACCACGTCATGCTCGTCGCCCCCCGGCGGTTCGGCAAGACCTCGATCATGCGAAAGATCGAAAGAGACCTCGCGAGCAGACACAAGCCGTGCGTCTTCCTCGAGGTCGAGAGCGTCAACTCGCCGGGAGAGTTCATCACCGATCTCGTTACGGCGCTCGTCGAGTGCGGGGGAGCAAACCACAAGACCCGGATCTTCTCGGCGCTCGAGAAGGCGTTCGCCCGGCTGCAGGAGAGCGTCGACGAGATTGAGACCCCGGTCTTCAGGGCAAAACTCCGCAGCCGTCTCCGGGCGGAGTTCTCGGACGACTGGCTCGAGAAGGCGAGGAAACTGGATACGATCTTTGCAGAGATCGACCGCCCGGTCTGCATCATCCTCGACGAGTTCCCGGTTGCGATACAGAACATGGAGGCCGACGACGCGAGAACGTTCCTGCACTGGTTCCGGCGGCTGCGCCAGGTTTCGGCAGGGGTGAGGTTCATCGTCGGGGGCTCGGTCAGCATCGACCACGTCGTCTACGGCGTCGGCGGAACCCCGGTCATCAACGACTTCCGGAGGATCGGCATCGGCGGGTTCGAGGAGGACGTCGCCCTGTCCGTCGTCGAACGTGTTTTTCAGGATGAAGGGTGGGAGTATTCCCCGGAGACCGGGCGGGCCGTCCTCGATTGCGTGGGCGACCCCTGCATCCCCTACTTCCTCATGATCGTCCTCTCCGGCCTGAAGGAGGAGATCGAGATCTCCGGCGGCGCTCCCTCCCCGGCGCTGGTCGATCGGGTTTACAACAAACGAATCCTCGGCAGCGAGGGGCGCCACTACTTCGAGCACTACTCGCGCCGTCTCCGGATCACCTACTCCGATCAGGAAGCAAAAGCCGCACGCGCCATCTTGAGCCGGGTGAGCGCCGCAGAATCCCTGCCCGCGGCCATCGCCTACGATATCTTCAGGCGGAGCACCGCATCGGAGAGCGAAGATGCGTTTTTGGCGCTGCTGGCGCAGTTGAACCACGATTTTTACGTCGCCATGGATACCCCCGGCGAGCTGCGGTTCTACTCGAAGATGCTCCGGGACTGGTGGAGGATCTACCATGCCGGCACCGGGTAACGCAGCCGTCTACCGCTACTTCCCCGGGGCGCTGGATAACGAGACGCTCCAATACCTCCTCGTCGGCCGGGAGAACCTCCTCGGGGAGATGCTGGAAGACCTGGACCGGGCGTCCCGGAGCGGAACGCCGCGGTTCTTCCTCCTGGTCGGCTCCCGCGGCGCCGGCAAATCCCACCTGCTGAGCCTGCTCTACCACCGGGTCCGCGACGAGCTCCCCGGGCGAATCATCCCCGTGAAGCTCGCGGAGGAGGAGTACTCGATATTCAGGGCGTCCGACTTCTTCCTCCGGGTGCTCGAGGAGATGGGGATCGAGACTTCAACGATCACCGCGCTCGACGACGACCCCCTGGTCCGGGACGCCGCGGTCGATACCCTCGCTGAAGCGGCCGCTGGAAGACAGATCGCGGTGTTCGTCGATAACGTGCACGAACTCTTCAACCAGATGGATAAGGGCGAGATCCGGGCGCTGCGGTCGGTATTCCAGCGGACGGATCTCTTCTCGATGGTCGCGTCGGCACCGTCGCTCTTCCCCGGGGTTGCGGACCACGACGAGCCGTTCTACAACTTCTTCCGGGTCTTTCACCTCCGGGGACTCGAAATTGCCGAAGCGAAGGAACTCATGAAGAGGGTCGCACGGCTGGACGGCAACACCGCGTTCGTCGAGAACTTCCCCGATTACGAGCCCGGCATCGAGGGGCTGCTGCACCTCGCCGGCGGCAGCCCGCGGCTGGCCGTCCAGGCGTATGAGGCCGTCTCTCGATGCGGAACCGGGTGTATGGCGGCGGTCTTCTTCAGGATGACGGACGAGCAGACGCCCTACTACCGGGAGGTGTTCGGGAGGCTTCCCGGGCAGCGGAGGCTCATCTTCGATACCGTCCTCAGCGCGGATACCCCCCTTACGCCGAAGGATATCGCGGAGCGTGCCCGGCTGAACCCGGCGACGGTGACCGCGCAGCTCCGGAGGCTGGAGGCGGACGGCTACGTCGTCTCCCGCCCGATGAGGAAGAGGACGTCGTACGAGGTCCGGGATCGCCTCTTCTGGTTCTGGCGGGCGATGCGCAGACCGGCCGGCCGGGACCGCGTGGGTGCTCTCATCGAGTTCCTGGAGGCCTGGCACGGGCGGGAGCCGTCGTATGCCGCCGTGACGCGGGCGCAAATGGCGCGGCTTTCGCTCGATCGCGCACGGGAGGAACTCCTGAGCGGAAACGAGGCGAACGGCCTCTCCCTGATAGATGAGGCATACGGGCACGCGGAAGACCTGGACCCGGGCACGGTGCGGCGGATCACGGCGGGTTTCCTGAAAGGGATTATCAGTGAGGGGCGGGTCGGCGTGATCAAAAGCGCCGTTCGCGGGATCGTCGCGTTCGGGGGCGCCGGGTTCGAGCGGTTCCTAAAACCGGTCGCGGACGCCGTGGCAATCGTCGAAGCGAACGACACGCGGCTGTATTACTTAAAGTTGCAGCCGGAAGAGAGAGCGGTCGTCGCCGGGATCGTCCGGGGGATCACGAAGTCGGAGGAGCTGGTGCCGGGGCTCCAGGCCCGGTTGTCGGCGTGAGGGCGTTTGGGGGCGGGCAGGGTGACGGTGTCGAGGCAGATCCTTCAAAGCAGGTATCCGGCGGGAGAAGCACTTCACGAAGATACGGAAGTGGCTGCCCGCGCCCCCGGCTGCGGCCGGATCCGTATGGCTCGTGCACCCGGAATTGCTATCCGGTTCTACCTGTTCGAATCGCGCAGAACCGGTTAAATCATTCCCGGATCAACAGTACTGCATGGATCTCTTCGACTCGGTCTACCACGGCACGCCCCCCTGGGAGATCGGCCGGCCCCAGAAGGCGTTCGTCGAGCTTGCCCGGGCGGGAGAGGTTACCGGCTCCGTCCTGGACGTGGGGTGCGGAACGGGGGACCATGTCCTCTTTTTTGCGGAGGAAGGGCATGAGGTGCTCGGGATCGACACCGCCGCTCTTGCGATCCGCAAAGCCGAAGAGAAGGCTGCCGGAAGAGGGCTGCAGGCGCAGTTTCTCGTCCGGGACGCACTGGACCTCTCCGGGCTTGAGCGGACGTTCGACACCGTCATCGACTCCGGGTTTTTTCATACCCTCTCCGACGAAGACCGGCCGGTCTTCGTGGATAACCTCGCGGCCGTTCTCGCGCCCGGCGGGAGGTACTTCATGCTCTGCTTTGGCGACCAGAATCCCGGCGAATACCCTCTGCCGAGAAGGATCGCGGAGGGAGAGATACGGGATGCCTTCCGGGACGGGTGGCGGATCAACTACATCCGCCCGGCGATCTTCGAGAACAGCATCCAGCCCGAAGGACACCATGCCTGGCTCGCGTCGATGACCCGGTCCGGGGAATGACGTGAGCGGCTGCCCCGGAACGATTATCCCGCAGGAAGCGCTATCTCTCTCGCGAGGATCATGGAGGATATTCCGCTCCGGAGGTTCCTTCCTGGGGACATCGAGGACGTGAGCAGGCTCGTCGTCGAGACGATAGAAGTTTCGTATGCAAAAAGCTACCCGCGGGAAGCGATAGATTACTTCCTCGAGTACCATACCGTGGAGCAGATCCTTCTGGATGCAACCCGGGGCTGCACCTTTGTCCTCGCACCCGGCGGCCGGATCGCCGGCACCGGAACCCTGCTCGGCACGACGATCAAACGGGTCTTCGTGCACCCTTCCCGCCAGCGCAGGGGATACGGCGCCCTCCTGATGCATGCCCTGGAGAGCGAGGCGATCCGCCGCGGCATCGGGAGAGTCGATCTCTCCGCTTCGCTGCCGTCGAAACGGTTCTATGACCTGCTCGGGTACGCGACGGAATGCGAGGATTACATCCCCGTCAGAAACGGGAAAAGGCTGGACTACTACACGATGGTCAAGGCCCTGGGAGAAGGCCGGTAGGCCGCGTGTTCCGGGGCTATTGGCCGCCTTCCGATTGCGTATTGTTCGTCGTATCCCGGGTGAGATACCTGTCGATATGCCGGAAGAACTTCCAGTGCAGGAGCAGGTGGACGATTATCAGGGCGGCAAACACGAGACTCGAGTTGTCGTGCATGACAACCCACTGGCTGCGGGGGATGTCGAGGAACAGTTCCCATCCGCTGCCCCGCCCGCCTCCGGAAGGCAGGACAAGATAGAGCACGAGTCCCGAAATGACCGAGGGAATGAACGTGATCAGGCATCCGATGTCGACGAGCGCGTTGATGGCGATCTGCTTCATGGTCACCCCTGTCATTTGCAGGATATATATCCTGCGCCCCCGGATCTGGTGGACTGATATGTCCGGAGGTCGATATCTTCAGGCTGCACCGCGTGTGCACGGGACGGCGTGATCAAAACGAGCTGGCAGGATTTTGCAATTACCGGCATCACGGTACTCTTCGCGGTCATGCTCCTGCCGCAGCTCCGCGACGTGCTGTCGCGCGGCGCCGTGCTGAACTTATTCACGGCGCTCTTCACGAGCATCCTCGGTTACAGCATGGCGCTGGTCTTCGCCACCCTCGGGCTCTGGATCTCGATGGTCGGCCAGGGGCTCGTTGCGACCGTGTGGATGCTGCTCGCATGCTTTTCGCTGCGGAACGTGCGTAACCGCATGTTCCCGCAAGAGTCGCTCGCATCCGTCGCCCTGGATTTCTTTACGGTCTGGGTGCAGGGCGTGGCCTTCACCGTTTCGGGCGGCGTGAAGGAGATATTCTCGCGGATCAGCCGGGAATGACCGGCTCCGGCCCGCATCCCTGCCGGTGAAGGTGGCTCCCGTCGTTTCCGGAAAGGATAACTCCTCGTACGGTGAGGGCGTAATATGGAGCGCACCACGTCCGGGGCAGGCCGGTGTACGGCAGGTTCGCCGGAAACGACGGTGAGAGCGGATCGAATGGCTCTCCTCGAGGAGATCGCCGCGTTCGTCCGTGAGCATAACGAGATCCTTGCCCGATACCATCGCTATTCGATGGACGACCTCAAGCGGATCGAGCAGGAGTGCTGGAGGCTGCACGACGAGGCGTGCAACAGGGGCGCCTGCGGGAGCGCCGTGGGACTCGTTGAACTTGAGTACCTCATCGGCCGGGCGAAGGAGATGAAGGCGAAAAGAATGGAGGAGGAGCGGGGCCCGGGTTGACCTGACGGCTACGTCGAAAGTTACGAAACGGGATCTGCGCCTTCGATGCCGGGCGGTGAATATCCTGCCCGGCTCGTCCGTCTCTTCGACGCCGGGTATCTTCACACCCGCGGGGACGTAGAGGGTGGCGTCCGGGGCTCCCGCCCCTCTTGAAACAGTCCTGAAGATACCCGGACTAACCGATCTTTAAGAGGATGGATACCAGGACGAAGAGGAGCAGGCCGTTGATCACGACGATCCCCGCAATGACCATCCCCGGGACGAGGCCCGGCAGCAGCATGCTGATGCCGAACGCGATCGCCACGACGTTCAAGACCGTCAGGGTGACCAGGAGCCGTTTGAGGATGGGCGGGAGAGGGGCCGGTTCGGCTGCAGCGTGCAGCATCGGGAGGAACCGCTTCGTGAGGAGAATCGCTCCCCCGGCGATGTTGAGGATCGCGAGGAGCACCCGGATCACGCCGGTCAGGATGCCCGGAACGATGCAGGAGAAGATCCCCATGGCGGCGAATGCGATCCCGATGACGATCAGCAGCCGTGAGCGTTTGTACTGGCCCATCGGGGTCTCCCCCAGGGCCAGCATCTGGACGGCCATGATGACGAGCAGCAGGCCGAGCTGGCCGTCCGGGGAGAACGGGAGCATCCCCAGGTTCACCGGGATGAGCAGCAGCCCAAGGAGCACCAGCAGCACGCCGACCGGGATGACCAGGGCAATCGAGAGGGGGAGGGATGCCTCTTTGAACAGGCCGGTGCCGCCGGTTGTCCGGGGATCGGTCACGCCGATCCCTCCTGCGGATACAACCGGCCGACCTTCTGGATGCACCAGGCAAGGTAGAAGAAGCCGATGCCGTAGATGATGAGGAGGACCGCGGTCTGTGGGTCGGTGGTGATGCCGGGAAGGAGCGTGACGAGGCCGAGGATTATCGACATCACGTACACGATGATGCAGGCGATCGTCAGGTGCCGGAGTATTCCGGAGACTTTCAGCCACAGCCGGGCTTTATCTTCGGAGAGGAACAACTGCGCGAGAAGAGCGATCCCCCCCGCAAAGAGGAGTGTGCCGACGAGGATGCGAACCGGCCCGGCCAGCAGTCCGGGAACGAAGCAGGCGGCCATCCCGACGACCGCCGTGCAGACCCCGAGAAGGATGACCGCCCACGAACGCCGGAGATCGCCGAACGGGGTCTTTCCCATCGTGATTACCTGGAACGAGACGATCACGAGAAAAAGCCCGTAGGTGCTGTCCGGGGCATACGGCAGTTCGCCCGCATGAATCCTGAAGAGCAGCAGGCCGAAGAGGGACATAAATACCCCGAAGACGAGCAGGATGACGACCTCGAGGGAGAGATCGGATTCCGCTCTCGCGACTGGATTGCTCTCCTCTCCCGGCTGGCTGGAATGTCCCATAATTGCATCTCCCCGGTTCTATACGGAGACCGACGGATAATTATCGCCGGTTGAGTGAATACCATGATCTAAATTTATAATTTATTTATACGTTTGTATTCCGTCCCCTGTTGGCTCTGCCGAACCATGAGCGGAACCCGTTCTCGATATATTTGCCGTATTACGGCGCTGATCCGGCAATGTAGTGGTGGGGCGCGAAAGTTGCCCCGGTTGGCATATTAGGGTTTAATATGATGGCTTTTCTAAATCCGGTGCAGGAGAAGTAATATTCAAAAGGTATATGCCTAATGGGATGGCATGAAACTGATTGGAGAACATTATGTTCCGACCGCAGGACGATTTTACGTATCTGATGCCGGTCCACTTCGGGGGCGGCAAATTCGACCCGGAAACCCTGGTCACGCAGAAGGCGACCGCCCTCTCCCTCAGTTTCGAGACCGAGAGAGACCTCCTTGAGAACTACATTCCCGAGGGGTTCGAACTCCTGGCGCCCGAGGTGCAGGTTGCGTTCAACAAATTCACCGAGATCAACTGGCTGCACGGCGGCCAGTACAACCTGATCAACGTGGCGGCACCGGTCCGGTTCCACGGGAAGAAGGACGAGCTCGACGGCGCCTACACGCTGGTGGTCTGGGAGAACAAGACCGCACCCATCCTCGGGGGGCGGGAACAGACCGGCATCCCGAAGATCTATGCGGATATCGAAGACCTGCACATCGTCCGGCCCCACTTTGCGACGACCGTCAGCTACGAGGGCAACACCTTCCTCAACATGGACTTCGAGGCCACGGGATCGATCACCGGGCGGGATCTCGATGCCCTGAAGTCGCAGTTCCTCACCATGAACACCCTCGGGTGGCGGTACATCCCGAAAGTCGGCGCTCCGGGAGCGGAACTCTCCCAGTTCGTCCTCTACCCCCAGGGCATGGAGGTGGAGACGGCAGAGGTTGGAAAGGGCAGCCTGAAGTGGACCGAACTGACCCCGATGCAGAGTCCGGCCCAGTACTACATCGTCAACAGCCTCGCGTCCCTGCCGATAAAACGGGTGACGCAGGCGGTACTGGTCGAGGGAAGAGCCATCCTTCGCGCGATGGGCGCGAGGGTGATCGAATAAAGGCAGGGATCATGGTGGATTCGGATTACTATACGGGCAAGGTCTGCCTCGTCACCGGTGCGAACTCCGGGATCGGGTATGCGATCAGCGAAGAACTCTTAAAACGGGGAGCCGTCGTCTACATGGCCGGCCGCAGCCGGGAGAAGGTTGCCGCGGCCGTCGCCCGGCTCTCCGCCTACGGGGATCGGGCACGCCCGCTTGTTGTGGACGTCACGAAGCAGGAGCAGGTGCGGAAAGGTATCGAGGATACGGCGGCAGAGGCGGGCAGGCTGGATTTCCTCTTCAACAACGCAGGCGTCGGGGGGACCATCCCGTTCGAGGCGGCCACCCTTGAGGACTGGAAGGCGATCATCGACACCAACATCTGGAGCGTCGTCTACGGCGTCCATGCCGCCGTACCGATCATGCTCAAACAGGGGTTCGGGCACGTCGTGAACACCAGTTCGATAGCGGGCATCGTTCCGCCCCCGTTCCAGGCGCTCTACTCCCTGACGAAGTACGGCGTCACCGGCCTTACCGAGAGCCTGAAGTACGAGTATGCGGATAAAGGGCTCTACTTCTCGACGATCTGCCCGGCAAACATCGCGACCCCGATCTTCAACAAGGGGATCGACGGGCAGGCCCGCGGCGAACTGCGGATCCCCGACGACGCGTATCCCGCCGATAAAGCGGCGGCGCTCATCCTTGACCGGGTCGCTGAACATAAGGGGATCATCGTCGTGCCCGAGGAACCCTACACCGACCTCTGGAAGGGGTATGTCCTCGGCGCCCCGGAGGTGGAGGAGCGGTTGCAGCAGATGGCACGCGAGCGGCGGGAAGCGTTCGAGAAGGGCGGGACATACTTCTGATATTCTCTTTTTGCCCCGGATTCGGGTACTTTTAAGTGCTGCCGCCCGATCCATCACCCTTGAGGTGGGATCATCGATCAGAATATCCCCGGAGCGATCGTTCCGGAACGCGTGGGCCTTGAGCCGGTCGCCGGAGAGTTCACCATGCCCGTCGCGCTCGCGTCTCCCGGCGACGGGACCGGCCGGCTCTTCGTTGCGGACCTCCCGGGCACCGTCCGGGTCATCGATGGGAACGATCACCGGCCGTTCCTCGACATCACCGACCGGGTCGTCGACCTCCGCACCGGCTACGACGAGCGCGGACTGCTCGGCCTCGCGTTTCACCCACGGTTCGCGGAGAACGGCAGGTTCTTCGTCTACTATAGCGCCCCGCTCCGGGCCGGTGCGCCGGAGGGCTGGGACCACACGAGCCGAATATCGGAGTTCTCTGTCTCCACCCCCGACCGGGCGGACCCCGGTTCGGAGCGGGTGATCCTGGAGGTCGACCAGCCGCAGGCGAACCACAACGGCGGCTCGATCGTCTTCGGCCCCGACGGCTGTCTCTACATCCCGCTCGGCGACGGCGGCGGTGCCCGCGACGTCGGGAGAGGCCACCCGCCGGGGGGAAACGGGCAGGATATCACCACGCTGCTCGGGAGCATTCTGCGGATCGATATCGACGGCGCGGAGCCCTATGGCATCCCGGGAGACAACCCCTTCGTCGGAAGAGAAGGGCGGGACGAGATCTACGCCTACGGCCTCCGCAACCCGTGGAGGATGACGTTCGACGCCGGAGGGGAGCACCGGCTCTTTGCCGCCGATGCCGGGCAGTACCTCTGGGAGTCGGTGAAGATCATTGTTGCGGGCGGCAACCACGGCTGGAACCTCCGGGAAGGCAACCATGCCTTCGATCCCGAAAACCCCCGCGAGTCGCCGGCAGACGTGCCCCGGACCGGCCGCCGCGGCGAGCCCCTGATCGATGCGATCATCGAGTACCCGAACGCCAAGCAGCCCGGCGGCATCGGGCAGGTCGTCATCGGCGGCTACGTCTACCGGGGGAGGGCGATTCCCCGGCTCTTCGGGCGCTACGTCTTTGCGGAGTGGAACCGGGCGGGGGCCGACGGCGAGGGGATCATCTTCGCCGCGACGCCGCCAAAAGACCCCAACAGGATGTGGGAGTTTGGTGAGGTCGAGGTGGCCGGGAGCCGGACCGTGGGAGCATACGTCCTCGCGTTCGGGGAGGACGCGGAGCACGAACTCTACGTCCTGACCGCGAAGAGCCGGGGGCCGGCCGGGAAGACGGGGAGGGTCCACCGGATCGTGCCGCCGCCGGACGATAGGCCCGGGAAAGACGCTAACCCTGCATAATGGTGCGGAAGAGTGCACGTATACCGTTTGCGAGCAACTCCGGATCTTCCATGGCGCCGAAGTGGCCGCCGCGTGGGGCGTCAAAGACGCGTTCGACGAGGAGTTCCGACCGGATCTGCTCTGCTTCTTCCATAGATTGCTCACCCTGCGAGCCCTATGACGGCCGGGCGGCTATTAACCCATCGGCGAATACTCCCGATGATGTTGCCGGGGGTCCCCTCCCCGGGCGGCCGCCCGGCACCGGAGTCCTGCGGTAGGACTGGAAATCCGTCTGGTTGAGGCCGGCTGCTCCGCACTTATCGTGCCGGCGCAGCCTGTTTCAGCGACTGCAGGAGTCCGGCAAGGCGTTCCAGGGGCTCGATCATCTCTTCCTGCGATCCCGCCTGGAGCATCCCGTCGCGGTCCTCGACCGACTGGAAGATCAGGTGGTCGGTCAGCCTCGTCCTGCCGCCGCCGAGGTCTTCGAGCGTCTGCGTCTCGAGCAGAACGTGGCCCGGCATGGCCTCGTACTCGAAGGTGTCGACGATCCGCTCCGGCGTAGCCTCGTGGTATACGCCGTGGAACGCGTAATCGCTGCCCCCGGCATCGCGCTGGACGACACGCCACGTCCCGCCGGGCCTCGCGTCCATCTTCTCGACCGTGGTCGTGACGCTCTCCGGCCCCCACCACTGCGATACCAGCTCCGGATCCGTGCATGCCCTGAACACGAGGTCCCGCGGGGCATCGAACTCCCGCGAGATGACGACATCCTGTTTTCCCGGTTCAGCGGTGAGACTTGTTTCTGCCATTGTATCTTCCTCCGATGGTTCCCGGGCTTCATCGGTTCTTCATGAAAAATGTTCCCGTCACGGGTACGCCGGTGAAGACAACCACGAATGCGGCAAAACCGGGAAATACCTCCTGAGATGCGGCACTTCCGCGGTATGTCCCGGGTGCGGGCAGAGGCTCCCGTCCGGATATGTGCCTCCTTTCTCTCACCAGAACCAGGCCAGCAGGAAGATCGCCGCCAGCAGGAGGCCGTCCTGGAGGACGACGGAGAGGATCATGATCTCGGCACCCAGCCTCGGCCCGAAGATCGCGGCGTAGAACGACCCGAGCCATCGCAGGTAGGTGACGACGCTGGTGAGCAGGTTCGCCACGAGCAGCGTGATGACGATATCCCTGCCCGCCATATCCCCCGCCGCAAGCAGCCCGGACGCAAGGCTTGCCGCGGCGACGTACGACCCGAACTTCGCGGCGACGATGGCGAGCCCCTCGGGCGGTATGGGGAAGAGCCGGCCCGCGCCCTCCAGGTATGCGGCGACGGCGTCGAAGACGCCCGCCTCGATCAGAAACGCCACAATGACGATCGTCGGGATCATGATCCCGAGGATGCGGCGGAGGGTCTTCGCGGTCGGTCCGAGAGAGGCCCGCACGGCCTCGCGAACGGACAGTGCCCCTCCGGAAGGTTTCTCCGGCGGCCCGGACGCCGGAACCTCCGGGAGCAGCACCCTCCCGGCCGCCATGACGATCCCGGTCTTGAGAAACCCGATACCCATCAGAATCGTGAAGTAGATCAGGCCGAAGGCCCCGAGCAGCGGCACGTAGACCGGGATGAGGTAGCGCCAGTGCATCACGACGGACGGAAAGGAGTTGATGAGCGCCGCGACGACGAGTTGGCGTCTCCCGATCATCCCCCTGTGGTGGTAGTCGACGAGCATCGCGTCCGCTGCCTGCGGCGAGACGAACGCCAGGAGAAAACTCGCCCCGCACTCGCGGGGGAGGTGGGAGAACGTCGTGACCGGATAGGCAACGCTCGCGATCCTGTCGGTGACTTTGAGAGCAATCAGGACTTCGGCGATCAGGACGCCGGCGACGACGATCGGGACCGTCCGGACCAGAAGGTCGAACGAGAGGCCCAGTGCCGCTGAAACGATCTCCGCCGTGCCGTCCATGGTTCACCTCGCCTTACGGCGTTCGTCCCGTCCCGAAACAACATCCGGTACGCCGTTTGCGCATATCACCGTTCTGGATGGCCGCGAGCGGAATCTGCCGATGCTGTTGTGGCCGGTATCATGGTCGGGGCTCCTGGATGGGAGGAATCCGGCAGCGATGCGATCTCCCTCCGCTTGAGGTGCCAGAAAATCGGATGGTTTAAATACAATGGATCGAGAAGATGTTTAGGTACTCGATGATTGGCGACCATGTAGAGTCCTATTGCACGTCGGTGCAAAACTGTGCGAACGTGCAGTGCGCGTTTGTGCAGAACGCATTCTTCTTTAGATAGGGAACCGGCCCTTTTGCTGAGTTCCCGTGTAACGTAACGGTTTTTCCGTTACCGCCAGGTGGTTTGTTATGTTCGGCATTACTGATCCCGCGATCTGGGTTGGGTATCTGCTTGCGCTCGTCTTTACGCTCGCATGCTTAGTGTACGGCCTCTTGAACTGGAACAACGGCGTGGAGGAGCAACGGGATGGCAGTTGATACGGGGCTCTTCGTCGCAATGACGCTGGTATACCTCGTCCTCATCATCGGCCTCGGTTACCTCGGCTACCGCCGGACAAAAGAGAACGACGACTACATGGTCGCCGGGAGGAAGATCCATCCCGTGGTTCTCGCCCTCTCCTACGGCGCGACCTTCATCAGCACCTCCGCCATCGTCGGGTTCGGCGGGGTTGCGGCGCAGCTCGGCATGGGGATGATCTGGCTGACCGTCCTCAATATCGGACTCGGGATCTTCATCGCGTTCGTCTTCTTCGGAAAACGGACCCGCCGGATCGGGAGCAAGCTCCGTGCCGTGACCTTCCCCGACCTGATGGGGAAGTGCTACGGGTCGCCGTTCATGCAGTATGCCGCGGGAACCGTCATCGTCCTCGGCATGCCGCTCTACACGGCGGCGATCCTGATCGGCGGCGCCCAGTTCATCACGAGCACGCTGCAGATCCCCTACACCACCGCGCTCCTCGGTTTCGCGGCGATCGTCGCCCTCTACGTGGTGCTCGGCGGGCTCATCGCCGTTATGTACACCGACGCGCTGCAGGGCGGGATCATGCTCGTCGGGATGACCATCCTCCTCGTGCTCACCTACATCCGGCTCGGGGGCGTCGTCGAGGCGCATACCGCCCTTGCCGGGATGTCGGACCTCGTCCCGGAGGCGCTCGCCGCCGGGGGGCTGACCGGGTGGGCGTCCATGCCGGCGTTCGGGTCGTCCATCTGGCTCACGCTGGTGACGACGCTCGTTCTCGGGGTCGGCATCGGGGTGCTGGCGCAGCCCCAGCTGGTCGTCCGGTTCATGACCGTCAAAGACAGCCGGGCGCTGAACCGTGCGGTCCTCGTCGGCGGGCCGTTCATCCTGATGATGACCGGGGTCGCCTTCACGGTCGGGGCGCTCACGAACGTCTACTTCTACCAGACGGAAGGCGTGACCGCGCTCGCGGCGGCCACCAACGGCAACGTAGACACGATCATCCCGAACTTCATCAACGCGTCGATGCCGGACCTCTTCGTCGTCGTCTTCATGCTGGCCCTCCTTGCCGCGGCGATGTCCACGCTCAGTTCCCTCTTCCATACGATGGGAACGTCGCTCGGGTTCGACGTCATACGGCGCACCGGGACGGAGAAGGCGACGATGCGGCCGATCCGGCTGGCGACCGTCGCCATGATCGTCGTGAGCATCATTCTCGCCTTCATCATGCCCGGCAGCATCATCGCCCGGGCGACGGCGATGTTCATGGGCCTCTGCGCTTCGGCGTTCCTGCCGACCTACGCCCACGCCATGTACAGCAGCAGGCCGTCGCTAAAGGCGGCGAAAATGAGTCTCGTCACCGGAGCGGTCGCCTGGTTCGCGTGGACGGCCTTCGTGCACGTCAAGGAGTCGGCGGCGCTCGGGCTCTCCAACCTCCTCTTCGGGGTTCCGGCGGTCCTCTCCGCCCCGTGGCAGGACGTGGACCCGCTCGTCATCGCGCTCCCCCTCTCGACGGCCGCGCTGCTGGTCGGGTGGGCGCTCGACCGCCACGAGGTGACTGCGGATACGGAGGAGTCGGCCGGGGCGGCCTGACGGCGGCTCCACCTTTTTTACAAGTGTCCGCCGGGCAGAAGTTACGAAAAAAGAGTGAGGGTTAGTTCTTTCTCCCCGCAACCAGCACCAGCCCGGCGATCAGCAGGGCGGCGCCGGCAAGGGCCGGCGAGAGGGGCGCCTGCTGCGTGGGGGGCGCGGTGCTCAGGTCCGCGTGGAGGTCGACGGTCTCCCCTGCGGCGGGATACTGGTTGATGGCCGCCGTGTAGGGGAGATAGCCATCTTTGGTCACGGTGTAGGTCTGGTAGGGTGTCCCGGTCACGTAGACCTGCACGGTGAGGACACCCTGGCTGGTGGTGCCCTTGACCTCGTTGTCGAACTGGACGGTTGCCCCGTCAACGTTGGCGTGGACAGTGTACCAGCCGACGTCGCCGCCGATCGGGGCGGGAGGCGCGGCGGGGTTCAGGGTCGCGTAGAGGTCGAAGACCTCTCCCTTGCCGGGAACGGAGGTTACGTCCCCGTAGTGGGTTGTGTATCCGTCCTTCTCGACACGGAACGTCTGGTAGGGTGCACCGGTGGTGTAGACCGGGACGTACAGAACGCCGCTCTCGATCGTACCCTTGAATTCGTCGTCGAAGTAGACGTCGGCTCCATTCACGTTACAGTTGACCGCATACCATCCGTTGTCCCCGCCTACGGGCGGCTGAGCACTCGAAGGAAGGACAATAAGGAAGCAGGCGATGAGAGAAAAAACCAGAAGGTTGCGTACAGCGTTTTGCATAAAAGCCTCCGCTTTCATTAGTAAATTCTCTTCTGAGGGATATATCTTTCTCTATTTTATCGGCCGAATCAAAAAACAAAAGAGATTTACAGTAACTTCGCCGGCTTTCCCGTTCAATCGGTGCGCCCCCGACGTGATCGCGCCCGTGCATGTTCTTCCGGTACGATGCTCTCCTCACGGCCGGACCGGGGGCGGCGGGAGATCCGGAAAGCCCGAACTCACCGCACAGGCATCCCCGAACCGAAAACCGTCCAGGGAAACACCGTATCGCATCTGAGCGCGGTGACTTTTATTCGGGAGTAATTATAAAACCTGGCCTGCAAGGAGGAAGTCCTGCCATGGCGCCACTGCCCGAGACCATCCGCACATTCATCGTCGGCATCCTGATCGGGATATCGATCGTCCTGACCTACTACTTTCATGCAGTCCTCTCGGTAGGAGCGGTCTTCTCCCACTTCTTCTACATACCCATCATCCTCGCCGCCCTCTGGTGGGGGAGACGGGGCATCAGCGTGGCCTTCTTCCTCGGGGGGCTGGTCCTGATCAGCCACTTCCTCCTCAGGACCGACGTCGGAACCGTCAACGACTACGGGCGTGCGGTGATGTTCGTCGTGGTCGCGATCGTCATCGCCTGGCTCTCCGAGCGGCTGAAGAGGCAGCAGAAGGACACCGAGCGGGAGCGCGACCGGGCGCAGGGCTACCTGGACGTGGCCGCCGTCCTGCTGGTCGTGATCAACGCGGACCAGACCATCGGCCTCGTCAACCGCCGCGGCTGCGAGCTCCTAGGATACCGGGAGGACGAACTCGTCGGGAAGAACTGGTTCGACGTGGCCATCCCGGAGCGCAACCGGGAGGATGCCCGGCAGGTATTCGCCCGTATGATCTCCGGCGCTGCTACCACATCGCCAACGGACGAGATCGTCATCGTGACGAAGGACGGCGACGAGCGTACCCTCATCTGGAAAGAGGCCGTCCTGCGGGACGCCGGCGGCCGTATCACCGGGGTTCTCGGGTCGGGGAAGGATATCACCGAGCGGATCCGGGCACAGGAGGCGCTCCAGAACCGCGAGGCCCAGCTCCGCACGATCGTCGAGAACCTGAACGAAGGGCTGGGCGTCTTCGACCTCGACGGCCACCCGCTTCAGTGGAACCGTGCCGCAAGAGAGTCCTTCGGACTGTTCGGCTTTGAGAGCGCCCCCGGGAACGTGAGCGAGTTCGACAGTCTCTTCGAGTTTACAACGACGGACGGCACCGTCCTCCCGGTGGAAGAGTGGCCGCTCTCCCGCGTTCTGCGCGGGGAGCAGATCCGGGATGTGGAGGTGCGCACCCGGCGCATCGGAACCGACCGGCAGCGTGTATTCAACTACGGCGGCACCCTCGTTCGCGGCGCGGGCGGCAGCCCCTTTATGGCGGTGGTCACGTTCACGGACATCACCGACCGCAAAGAGGCTGAAGAGGCCCTCCTCGCGGCGAACGAGGTGGCGAACCTGTATCTCGACATCATGGTTCACGACATCAACAATGCCAACGCTATAGCGCTCGGATACAGCGAAATCCTCGCCGAAGACCTGGAAGGCACGAACCGGGAGATGATACAGAAGGTCCGGTCGGCCGTCAGCCAGAGCATCGAGATCATCCAGAACGTCTCGACGATCCGGCGTCTCCGCTCGCTGACCCCACCCTTGAGGCCCGTCGATCTCGACGCGGTGATCCGGGCCGAGATCCGGCAGCACCGCGAGACCGATATCCGGTACGACGGGAGACCGGTCACGGTCCTCGCCGACGACCTCCTCCCCGAGGTCTTCACGAACCTCGTCGGCAACAGCATCAAGTTCGGGGACCCCGATGTCACGGTCGCGATCCGGGTCGAGGACCAGGACGGCGAGGTGCTGGTCTCGGTCGAGGACACGGGGCCCGGCATACCCGACGACGTAAAGCCCGCCCTCTTCTCGCGGTTCCGGAAGGGGAAGAGTTCGAAGAGCGGCAAGGGTCTCGGGCTGTACATCGTGCGGATGCTTGTTACCCGCTACGGGGGGAGCATCCGGGTGGAAGACCGTGTGCCGGGCGCCACGGAGGAGGGGGCGGCGTTCCGGTTCACGCTCAAAAAGGCGGCGCGGGAGGAGCCGGAGACTCCGGCCATCCCGGAGGCCCGGCCACCGATGTAGAATGGCTGCAACGGCCATCCTCCCGGCCTGACTTCCGGTTTTTTCGAAAAACCCCATTTAAAACACTAAAATCGGCGAAAATCCCGGGAAAAAGGTTCGAAAAAAGAAAAAATTTTTCTACAATCCGCATGTTCTCTTTACTATGAGATCCACTGCGATCACTATTTCTGCGGCTGTATTCGCTCTTCTTCTCATCTTTGCGGCAGGATGCACTGCCGCAACGGAGGAAAAAGCCGGTTCAGCCGCTTCTTCGCCGGCCGACGAGGCCTACGCCCGGGGGCTCGCCGAATATGGAGCCGCCAACTACCGTGTCGCCGAAGAACGCTTCGCGGAGGCCTGTGCCCTCTACGCCGATGCCGGCGATCCGGATAAGGCCAGAACAGCCAGGAACGCCATGTTCCGGGCGAACAGGACGTATATGGAGTATTCGCTCGACACCGCGGCCGCAGAGGCGGCGCTGCGGGAGAAGGTTCCCGGTATCACCGATGCCGCGATAACCGACTGGCTGGAGAACCGGGCGCAGAAGATCGTCTCGGAGAACGAGACGCTCTACTTCTACGACGTCGCCGGCGACTACCTCTACGCGCACCCCGGCGAGATGCAGAAACAGAACGAGAGGAGTCTCGACTTCGACTACGTCGCCCGGTATGCCTGGTCCGGGAACCGTTCGGAGCACGGGCCGTACGTGAACCCGGTGCGCTACGAGGGCGTCGAGCGGCTCGAGATCCCGTTCGAGGCGCTTCCGTCGACGGGCATCCTGAAGATCTGGTTCCCGCTCCCGGTCGAGACGGACGCGCAGAGGAACGTCACCGTCACGAACCTCTCGTGCCCCGACTTCATCTCCGCCGGCCCGGTCACCACCGGCCCTATCGGCTACGTCTACTACGAGATCCCCGTCGAGGCGGTCAACGGGAACCTCGTCCTCTCGGCGGATATCGCGTTCACCTCCTACGAGCAGATATTTGAGGATATCAACCCGGAGAAGGTCGGGGAATACGATACGAGCGATCCCGGGTATCTGCTCTACACGAAGTCCGAGAGGAACATCGAACTCACGGACGCGGTCCGGGAGAAGGCACTTCTGATCGTCGGGAACGAGACGAACCCGCACCTCCAGGCACAGATGATCTACCGCCACATCATCGAGACCTACCCCTACAGCCACGTCCCGCACGGTTCGCTCGATGCCCGGGAGCCCAAGGTCGCCGAGTCGACCCATATGTTCGAGACCGATCATGGCGACTGCGGCACCCAGAGCATGCTCTTTGCCGCGCTCTGCCGGTCGCTCGGGATCCCCGCCCGCGCCGTCGGCGGCTACCAGATGCTTCTCTCTGAAACGCCCGGCACCCACTTCTGGGCGGAGTACTACCTGCCCGGCTACGGCTGGGTCCCGAACGACGTGACGGTTGCCGAGGCGGCCGACTGGGTCGTCATCCCCGAGGAGAAGCGGTCGGCGTTCAAGGACTACTACGCCGCGAACCTCGATCCCGCACGCCTCGTCATCCAGAAGAACGTCGACGCCCCGATGGACCCGGCCATCCCCGGCGATGCCGTCGTCTTCAGGGTCGTCCGGCAGTACCCGGCGATCGTCTGCGATACGGCAGAGGACGACCTGGATCTCATCGGCATGGAGTGTTTCGGCATCACCCTTGAGCCCGTAGCGTGATCCCGGCCATCCTTTTTTCGACAGGTCCGTCCGGGAAATGCGTTGCGATTCCGGTGGGAAAGGTGCCGTGAGTCCCGTATTAAGCGCCTTTTTTTGTGCCAAACTTAATGAATAAGATGGGATCAATATCTACGCATTGCAACGCACTCTTCAATCGCACCGGTTCGCCAGGATCTATGCCTGCGGTTCCGTTTTTACTGACCGGAACTCTCCTGACGATTGCCGGACTTACCATCATACCGAACCATGATCCAGAGAAGCCAGTTTGACCTGAGAAAATTCGTAGCTCCCGAATTTATCTGCGGATACGGGGCCCTGCACCTTGCAGGGCGGTATGCCCGCAACTTCGGGATGAAGCAGGTGCTCCTCGTCACCGACCCGGGTGTCCGGGCCGCAGGCTGGGCCGGGGCCGTCGGGGAGAGCCTGACCGAAGCGGGGGTATCGTTCACCGTCTTCGATGCCATCTCCGCGAATCCCCGCTCCCGGCAGGTGATGGCGGGTACGGAAGCATACCTCGCCGGGGAGTGCAACGGCATCGTCGCCGTCGGCGGGGGCAGCCCGATGGACTGCGCCAAGGGGATCGGGATAGCGTCCTCCAGCATGCGCGACATCCTCACGTTCGAGGGCGTCGACCGGGTGCCGGTGCCTGCCCCGCCGCTCATCTGCATCCCGACGACCGCCGGAAGTTCCGCCGACGTCTCCCAGTTCGCCATCATCACGGACGAAGGGAGGAAGCGGAAGATCGCCATCGTTTCTAAAACGCTCGTCCCCGACATCTCCCTGCTCGATCCCGAACCCCTGACGACGATGCCGCGTGAACTGACCGTGGATACCGGCATGGATACCCTCAGCCACGCGATCGAGGCCTATGTCTCGAACGCCAGTTCCCCGATGACCGACGTGCATGCCCTCGAGGCGATACGGCTCATCGCGAGCGCACTCCCGGCGGCCATGGCCGAGCCGGACGACCTGAACCTGCGGTTCTCGACCCTCCTTGCCAGCCTTCACGCCGGACTTGCGTTCTCGAACGCAAGCCTCGGGGCGGTGCACGCGATGGCGCACAGTCTCGGCGGGGCCTACGATCTTGCGCACGGGCGGTGCAACGCGCTCCTCCTCGAGCACGTGATGGCGGCGAACTACGACGCGGCGTCCGGCCGGTACGACCGGATCGGCGAGATCCTCGGGCAGGGACGGGCAACCCCGGCAGAGGGGGCGGCCGCGTTTCGGAAAACGCTCGGGATCACGGAAACCCTCGCCGAAGTCGGCGTCCGGGTGGATGCGATCCCCGCTCTTGCGGCGGCGGCGCACGCCGATCCCTGCATGGTAACGAACCCGCGCAGCCTCGCCTGCGAAGACATTGAACGGATCTATGGGCATGCACTCTGAACCTCCCGGTGAGCGGGACGCGCTCCGCGAGAAGATCATCGGCCTCGGGGAGACGTCCCTGCACAAGAGTTACTATCCCGAACTGCAGAGACGGCTTGCGGAGCTCGAACGGTTCAGGGCGCTGCTCGACCAGACGCACGACGCGATATTCCTGATCCGTGCGGAGACCGGGAGACTTGCGGACGTCAACGCATCCGCAAAGGCGTATCTCGGCTACTCGAAGAAGGAGCTGCTCAAAAAACTGTTCGCCGACCTGATCTCCCCCTCAAAACAGGCTCAATTTTCCGAGTTCCTCATGGATTGCAGCAATCTGCCGTCCGAATTCCGGCAGGCCTTCACCGCGCCGCTCGTAGCGCGGGACGGAACGGAGATCCCGATGGAGATCACCGTCCGGTCGGTCACCTTCGGCGCCGAGCAGTATATCGTCGCGATTGCACGGGACATCACTGATCGGATCCACACCGAGAGGGAGCTCAGGATAAAGGAGAGCGCGCTCGAATCCTCGACGAACGGCATCCTCATCGCCGATCTCACCGGAGCGGTCATGTACGCCAACCGGAGTTTTACCGCGATGTTCGGCTACGAGCGGGAGGGCACGATTACGGGGAGAAACCTGGAGGCGTTCTTTGCGGACCCCACCGTCGGGGAGAAGGTTACGGCCCATCTCCTCGACAACCCTGCGATCGTGCAGGAGACGGTCGGGCTGCGGAGCAACGGCTCTCCGTTTCACATCCAGATCTCGGGCAGCGTCGTCCAGAACGATGCCGGGCAGCCGCTCTGCATCATGCTGATCGTGATGGACATCACCGAGCGCATCCTCACCGATCAGATGAGGCGGGAGACCTACGCGCAGCTCGGGAAGAATATCGAGCAGTTTGCCATCCTCGGGGACCATATCCGGAATCCCCTGCAGGTGATCGTCGGGTACGCGGAGATGATCGACGACCCGTTTGCAGAGAAGATCCTCGCAGAGTCGCGCCGGATCGACGGCTTCGTCACCGAACTCGACCGGGGATGGATCGAGTCGGCGAACGTCAGGCAGTTCCTGCGACGGCACGGGGACGGTGCAAAGCCCCCCGGGGAGACGTTTTTCCGTTTTTCGAATTGGAAGGAAGAAGATCCCTGATGCACGTTTTTTTTACCCGGTATGCGCGATTTTTAGCGAACGAGATCATCACTTTCCATTCTTTCGGAGTATACCGTCCCTTTCCTGCGTTGAAACGATCGGCTGCGCTGGCGACCGTAAATCCGACGGGCAATTAACTTCAAAACAAGAAACGCCCCGGCCGGGATTCGAACCCGGGTCGAAAGCTCCGGAGGCTTTCAGGATATCCACTACCCTACCGAGACTGCCATATTATGTTGTCGTGTATGGTATAAAAGGCCAGCGGAGAGGAGGGTTTCATGCCCTCCGCGATTCGTAGAGATGCCATATCTTGCACGCCCCTTCGTGGCTGACCATGCAGGGGCCGACGGGGGTGCGCGGGGTGCAGGCCTTCCCGAAGAGCTTGCAGTCGGACGGCCGGGCGATGCCGCGCAGCACCTTGTCGCAGATGCAGGCGGAATGCTTGTCCACGTGCCGGATCTCGATATCGTACTTCTTCTGCGCGTCGTAGCCCTCGAACTCCGGTTTCAGGCGGAGGCCGGAGGCCGGGATCACCGGGAATCCGCGCCACTCGACGTCATACGGCTCGAAGACCTCGTACATCAGGCGTTTCGCCTTGACGTTCCCTTCCCGGGTGACCACGCGCGGGTAGGCGTTTTCCACCCGGTGCGCCCCCTCCTTGACCTGCCTGACCGCCATCAGGAGGGCGAGGAGGATGTCCTCCGGCTCGAACCCCGCGACGACCTGCGGGACGGGGAACTGCTCGTACTCCTCGTAGCCCATCACCGCGCAGACGTGTCCCGGGAGGAGGAACCCGTCGAGCGACGCCTCGCCCTGGGCGAGGAGCCATGCCATCGCGGGCGGGACGAGCCGGTGGCACGAGAGGATCGAGAAGTTCTCCGGCGGGCGGGAGAGGATCGTGGCGGCGACCGTCGGTGCGGTCGTCTCGAACCCGACCGATATGAAGACGACCTCCCGGTCCGGTTCCCGCCGGGCGATCTCCACCGCCTTGTGGACGCCCTGCACCACCCGGACGTCTCCGCCGCTCGACTCGAGCGAGCCCTTCGACCCCGGGACACGCAGCAGGTCGCCGTAGGTGGCGATGGTGCAGTCCCGCTCCACCAGGTCGAGCGCGGCGTCGATCTCGCCCTGCGGCGTGATGCAGACCGGGCAGCCCGGTCCCATCACGATCTTGAGGCCCGGGGGAAGGACGCTCCTGAGCCCGGCGCGCGCGATCGCCGCCTCGTGGGTGCCGCAGATGTGCATGAGCGTGATATCACGGTCCACGAGAGCGTGAAGCGTATCGAGGATCTCCTTACCTACCGCCATGAATTATCACACTTATATTCCACTGACAGCACATATTAGTACCGGAATGAACAGCATCATGTACGGAAGCGCGGTCGTCCTCTGCGGAATCATCGCAGCGTTCATCGTTCACGAGGTCTTCGGGTGGCTGCAAAAGCGGGCCGACCTCACGGAATCAAAACTCGACGATATCGTGCTCTATTCGCTCGACAAACCCCTGGCCATTGCCATAATCGCGGGTTCCGTCTGGATCTCCGTAACGTTCATCATCGACCCCGCGGCCCTTCTCGGGGAGTACGCATGGCTCGTTTCGGAGAAATACTTCGCCGCGGCGGCGATACTCATCGCGGCGTGGGTGATCTCTTCGTTCATCTACAACTTCATCAACCTCTACGGCAGGTGGATGGCGTCGCAGACCGAGACCGACCTCGACGACCGGATCATCCGGGTGCTCGAGGTCTCGGCACGCTACATCATCTGGTTCATCGCCATCCTCATGGTGCTCCAGATGCTCGAGGTGAACATCACGCCGCTCGTCGCCGGTGCCGGGCTCGCCGGCCTGGCGGTGGCGCTCGCTGCCCAGGACATCGTCTCCAACTTCTTCGGGGGCGCGGTCATCCTGGTGGACAAGCCGTTCGCGGTCGGCGACCGGATCAAGATCGACGAGTTCCTCGGAGACGTGATCAGCATCGGCCCCGGAGCACCAGGATCAAGACGCTGGACTACCAGATGGTCACCCTTCCGAACTCGAAGGTATCGAGCAGCGTCATCGTCAACTACGCCCTGCCGGACGTCAAGTTGAAGATCAAGATCCCGATCTCGGCTGCCTACGGCAGCGATATCAAGCGCGTGAAAGAGATCCTCATCGAGATCGGGTGCGAGGCCGCGGCCCGGTCGAAATACGTCCTCTCCGATCCTGCGCCGTCCGCCTACTTCCTCGAGTTCGGAGCATCGAGCCTGGACTTCATGCTCATCATCTGGGCAAGGGCCTTCAACCTGGCCTGGGACGTCCAGGACTACGTGAACACGCGCGTCTACGAGCGGTTTGCGGAAGAAGGAATCGAGATCCCGTTCCCGCAGATGGACGTCCACATGCGGGAGTGATCAGGTCGGCCGGTAAAATACCCCTCTTTCCTCCTCCACGGGTTCGATCAGGCCCCGGGCTTCGAGGACCCGGAGGTGCTTCGCGACCTCGGTTGGACGGATGCCGAGCAGCGTGGCGAGATCGCGGGGCGTGCAGGGCCGGCGCCGGATTGTTGCGAGGATGGTCTCCCCGATATCCTCGCTCTCCGGCGGTAACGTCCGGCCCGCGTACGCTACCCCGATCGCTCCCGCGTTTCCGCCGAGCATTGCCGCGATCCGCTCGATAGCCTCGGGCGATGCCGGCCGGACCCAGTTCTCGGTGCCGGGCCTATCAAGGGTGTTTACCTGCACGCGATCGGGTTCGATTGCTATTACGGCGTCTTTCAGGAGCCGGAGTTCCTTTTCGGTGTCGTTGACGCCCGGGACGATGAAGATCTCGAGCCAGACCTCGCCGGTATACTCCCGGGCGAAGTCGAGCAGGCCCTCAAGCACCTGCTCTGCGGTGATGCCCCGGCAGGGGCGGTTAATCTTTGAAAAGACCTCTTCGGAGACGGCATCGAGCGACGGCACCACGAGGTCCGCGGGCATGAGGGCCGCCCGGACATCCGGGTCGGTGAAGAGCGCGCTGTTGGTCAGCACCGCGACCCGGTAGCGGGGGTAGCGGTCTTTGATGAAGGAGATAATCTCGCCGATCCCGGAGTGAAGCGTCGGTTCCCCTGACCCGGCGAACGTGACGTAGTCGAGTTCCGGCGCCTTCGCGAGAAAATCGTCGAGTTCCGCGATGACCCGGTCGGTCGGGACGTATTCGCGCCGCTCGCAGGTAAGATCGGTCGTCCGCCCGCATTCGCAGTAGACACAGTCGAAGGTGCAGGTCTTGTGCGGCACCAGGTCGATCCCGAGCGAGATGCCCAGCCGCCGGGAGGGAACCGGGCCGAAGAGGTAACGGTATGCCATGGGGTTTTCCGGAGTAGTATCCGGTGCGAGGAACCATCAGGATTTACCTCCCTGCAACAGCCCGGTCGGCAAACCTTGCGGGTCGCGATACACCGGGAGGTGCGTATTCCGAACCTATTTATCGTTCCGCCCGGAACATTCTGTATGTTCGGCGTCTCCACATACTGCCTTCACCGCGAACCGCTCTCTCTCGCGCTCGAGAAACTTGCTCCCATCACCGATTGCGTGGAGGTGATGGACGAGGGGCTGCACTACCTGAAGAGTGCGGAATCGCTCGAGAGTTATTCGTACCGTTACTTCATTCACGCACCGGCCCGGGGGGTCAATATCGCAAGCCTCCTTGAGCCGATCCGCCGGGCGAGCGTCGAGGTTCTGGCGCAGGCCTTCGCCGTCGCCGCCGAGGTCGGGGCGGACGTGGTCATCCACCCGGGCTACTATGCGTGGAGCGAGGAGCGGGAGCGGGCGGCCGAAAGGTTCCGCCAGTCGCTCTCCGAACTAACCGCGGCGGCCGAAGACCTCTCGGTCACGTTCTTCGTGGAGAACATGGGGAACTGGGAGTACTTCTTCCTGCGCACCTGCGACGACCTGCCGCTCATCGACGGGATCGGGCTCGCGCTCGACGTCGGCCACGCGAACCTGAACGGGTGCCTGGACTGTTTCCTCGCCCACCCGGCGGCGCACTTCCACCTGCACGACAACGACGGCACCGGGGACACGCATTCGCCGGTCGGGGACGGGACGATCGACTTTTCGGCCGTGATGAAGGCTGTGCGGAGGAGCGGCGCCGTCCCCATCGTCGAGGTGGATACCCTCGAGGGGGTGACCGCCAGCATATCCGCGCTGGAGGGGATCGCCGCCGCCCAAACGGGCGAATAGGGGCGGTCCCGCCCGGTTATTTCCCCGGTTTCGGCCGTAACCTTTTATAGGGTTAACTTCCAACATAATTGGTGCGTCACGCCTCAGTGGCTCAGCCGGTAGAGCGTGTCCTTGGTAAGGACAAGGTCGCGAGTTCGAATCTCGCCTGAGGCTTTCTGTTTTGCATTACAGCACTTATCGAAGGTGTAATCATGCATCTCGTCCCCGGGTTGCAGCATCGAATTGGGCTGATGTTGTTCGTACGATGATCACGGGTATCTTGCGATACTGCAAAGCGTAATCCCGGACGATTGTGCTTGTAATTGGTCCGGTTTGTCATTGCTCATGGGTGCCGAGAATACCAGCCGTGTATCGAACGTGAGGTCGACTTCGTGACTGTTTCGGTAGTTGATCCGTCCGGTAATATTCCCGGCCGAAGCATACCCCTCACTTTCTTGAGGTGCTGCACAAAAGGTGACATACCTATGCCAGGGCTCGTCTCGGAAAAAATGGGTGTTAAAGAAGGAATGAGGGCATTCTTCCTGGATGCGCCGCCGGAGGCAGTGGCGGCAATGAATCTGCCCCCGCTTAGTATAGCCGACAATCTGGAGGGCACGTTCGACTATATACACTACTTTGTAAAAAGCCGGGCTGAACTTGATGCGCACTTTGCGGAACTAAAAGCGCACCTCGCCCCCGGCGGCAAGTTATGGATATCGTGGCCGAAGGGCGGACAGTTGGGCACGGGCCTCGACATTAAATCGGTGATCGCAATCGGCTACAACCACGGACTGGTCGAAAGCATCAACCTGCGTATCGACGACGTATGGACCGGACTTAAGTTCACCCGGCCTAAGCCCGGCAAGATCTACAATAATCGTCACGGACGACTGCCTGATTAGACGGATCAGAAATGGTATTTGCAGATGGCGGTTGAGCCGCCGTTGATTGCATTGCCCCTCCCGTCTCCCCAACCCTGTCGAGACATACAATCCTCTGCCCTGTACCTTATCAGTAAAGACCGGGGAGCGAACTGCTGGAGACGCGCTTGTATTCCCGATGAATTAAAACCACTGCCCGACAAACCGATCAGGCACCCATGGCACCCGTGACAGACGGAGACACCCTCCTCCTGCACTTCACCAGCACCCGCCCCGACGGCGAGGTCTTCGAGGATACCCGCTCGGGCGAGCCGGTCCGGGTCACCCTCGGGGGGAACCGGATCAATCCCCTCTTCGAGGAGGCGCTGATCGGAAAAGAGCCGGGCGAGACGGTGACCGTGTCGCTGCCCCCGGAGAAGGCCTACGGGAAGTTCAACCGGAAACTCGTGGTCACGGTAAAGCGCACGAAACTGAAACTCGACCACGAACCGGTCGTCGGCGAGTTTGTCAGGGTCGAGGTGCTGGGGAAGCCCTGCCTGGTGACCGTCCTCGACGTGGACGAGAAATACATCACCGTCGACGCCAACCACCCGCTCGCGGGGGAGACGATCACCTACGCGATCACCGTCGAGGCGATCCTCCCCCGGGAGGGCTGAGCGCCTTCAGGTGACCGCGATCGTCGGCTTACTGGTTCTCCTGCTCGTCACACTCGTCCTGTTGAAATTGTGTGCTGGATCGCTCAATTCAGGAAGTTTTTGTGGAGAATGGAATAGATTAGGATGGCAACAGCCTCATATCTGACGGAAAGGCAGGACAGATAAAGTAAGGTAGCGAGGCTCAAAAGTTTAATAGCAAAATGAATCTCTAATTTCCTCCCTATTGTAGGAGTGGGTCAAATAATTTCACTCCATCACGTAACAACTGTGGATATGAAAATGTGGGTAAAGGAATCTTTTGAAAAATCGATGTGAATATGGACTCAGATAACATAAAAATTGAAATGACATCATATGAATTTGAATCGAGATTATATGCTGAAGCAACCTTTTTGACGTTGTTTTTTAACCACTCGTCGCGATCAATGTGTTTACTTGCCCAAGATTTTCGTTTCTCCTTATCGATTATAAATCTGGTCATTTCATTATCAATTTCCCTCGCATTTCGACCGAAATTGATATTTTTACACTCAATTGAGAAAATCTTTTTTTGAACGATATCTATGAGTAATACATCAATGTCTCCTAAATTGCTTGGCGAGTCTAATTTTTCATTAGGAGCTATAGGGACATTTGAATCAACGATATATTCAGTATTATCTTCAAACCATTTGTGAACTTTGCTCACGAAAAATTTTCCCTTTTCTCGTTTGATCTCGCCGAGTAATTTTTGCATCTCTTCGGACATGCCTTGTGGATTTTTATAACGTCCAGAGTCTATCAATTCAGCCAGATAGTTAAATGAAGACTCTACATGAAGCGATCCCCAGAAGATCATTGGTTCCGTATCAGTTTCTGGACCAATGATAAGGGGTCTCCGAAGATACGACAATCTCCGGTTATATCTCCATGGGAGAATATCCTCATTTAATGTGAAGCCTTCGGGAGCGAGATCCCATTTTTCTCTTGGGCTTAATGAGAATAGGTTGATTGCTTTTATAACGCGATCTTCAGGCCAATTCAGGGTCGAAATGATCCGTTTTTTAAATTCAGACACTGGTAACGATAACGCTGGTGAGTTCTGTTCCGCACAGATAAAATGGTCACAACTGTGAATTAAACAGATGATGAACTGTCCAACCTCTTGAAGACTAATCCCAAATTCTGCATTGAATGCTGTATCATATCTCGAATCTATTCTAAATGCTGCTCTTTCATCTGTAGATTTATCCTGATCCGTTGAATGTAATAGAGCCGATTCGATTCCTTCTAAAGTTTTTGCACGTAAAAAAGGCGCGTCAAAGTTTGTATCACCAAGACTCTCACACCTAATGCGGCCATTTTCCAGTAGAATAATTTTGATCTGTACAAAGTCAAAGTGGATTCTATCGCTGATGTCAGCCCAATTGATCAGATGTGATGTCAACGCAAGTAGCTTATCTAATTCACTAATACTAATCGTTCGATCTCCCGCAGGAGGCTCAGCTGCGATGATCTCAATAAGAACTCTTGTACTGAGAGATGTTGAATTAATATTCGGAATGTCTTTGATCATTTCGGTGGCGAGCTCATCTACATCTGTATAACAAGAAATTATTTGAGGTGTAGAAAACTGAATATAGGCTTGATAATGCAGCAAGCCTTCATAGGAGCCAATAAGGTATTGAAGAAGCGATTCATGTGAAAACTGCTTTAAAGATTCTCTTATTCGCCTTAGATACGTATCCACGACTTTCCCACATATTTTCATTTGTTCGGCTTTATCTGAATATTCTCCAATTGAAAATTCACACCCCAAGTCCTCAACCAAATTTTCTTCCTGTGCTTCAAGATCGTGCATTTGAATCAAACGTGGTGGAGGAGTGAAGTTTTGGAAAAGGAGTCCATCTGCTTCAATTCCGGCAATTAGAATTTTCTTCTTGAGTCCAAGTGGAGCATGGAACTCAATAATAGTACGCCTTTCCGTTTTACTCAATACGTGTTTTCCACTTGATTGAATGATAAATCCATCTATCGCTTCTAACAATGAATTCAAGATGACTCTTTCTCCGATGTTATTCGCTCTTTTAAGATATGGGACTATTGTATGGGGGATTGAAAATAGAATTGAACGCCCTTCGATGATAAAATCGCATTTAGGCGTGACATCACTCAGATCATCAAATTCACAATTTAACCAGAGATGAAAATTTTCTAATTCATATCTAATTTCAATAGGATCTGTGCCTGTACTGGATAACAATGGCTTAATGCTAGGTTTAATTTGCGAAACCCAATAGCTGATAGTGTCAGATATTAAAGTATAGAGGGCTAACTGCTCAGGAGAATGCTCGGTTGATTGCGGTTCGATCCAGATTGCTTGATCATACCCTTCAACGAGACGGACTAATGATCTGTTTATGCGATAATATGGAGTATATATCTCATCAGATTCATCTTCAGAGACTTTGCAGACTGTGATAAATCCTGATGGATTCCCTTTTTTGGCTGAATGAAAGTCAAACTTTTTTGTGGCTTTTATCCTCAGGTCTCGGCCAGTCCCTGCGAGAATATCAAGTAAGATTGGTTCATTTTTATCTCCTGCACTAAACGAATAATTATGTTGGATGTAGCCACTAAACGTGTCGAGAAATGACCAAGAAAATATATCATTGGATTTGGCAAAATTTGTATATGCCTCTGCAAATTTCCACAATGTAAGCGGTTCGCACTTTCTTAATTGTGAGAGCAACTCCAACTCATCGGCACATAGAGAGAGTGTTAGGTGACTTTGGTCATCAATGATAATTTTAAAATTTCGGCCAATTTTTCCGTACACTCTTAAAGTTAAGATCTCATTACAATATTCTAGCTCTCTCTTCAAATAGGCGAAAATTTGACATACTCTGCTTATAATAATCTCTTCTAGTTTGAGCGCGTTCCATTCGCCATTTATATCCTTGCTGGGGTAGTTTTTCGCATCATCACAGATTAAAATAACATATACAAGTTTATCTGTGTCAACCTGGTATACACTCTCTTCTATGATAAGGCGCTCATCATTTATCGGTGGCAACGAAATATCCACTTCATAGAATCCGATTAATTCAAGCGACTCCTTCATGCCCATAAATACACTTTTACGGTAGTTTTCTGCAAGGATGTCACGGCACTTGAATTTTCCAGAGATATTCCAGATGAAATGCCTTAACGCAGCGGCCAGTGAACTTGGATGTGCTACAATTATATCATCTTCAAACTTGACAATTGGCGTGATAAAGAGAGGATTTTTCTTGATATTCCTTTTCTTAAATGCTGGATCGCCAACAGAAATGGTAAATGGTGCAAGGAAACGTGAATCAATATTTATACGATTAAGCAGTTCTTCAAGTTCTTCATTCGAAAATATTACCGAGCACCTATATTTTGCAAGAAGATTTTCCTCTGGGACATCAATTTTTTGATGCCAGTTTGATGGACTGACCATGTACCGTGACTGATTTAATCGTTTTGCGATTTCATTACTTAGACTTAGTATAAGTCGCGAGGTCGCATAAATGGTATCCAGGAATTCTTGTGGATATTCATTTCCCTCGAGAAAAAGAGTTTTGAAAAGCATTCGTAAGACAAAAGGTTCACAATCATAAATTCCGGGGTAAATAATATAGTTCCCGCCGTAAAATTCGATATTCTCGGTAAATAATTGCTCGGGAGGGTCTTCTAGGACTCCAACTTCACAAAAAGGATCTAAATATTCATTTAACTTATTCTTCAGACGATCTGGATCTATCTTGTCTTTCCCCCCGTGCTTTAAAGAACAGGCTAGATGTGATGCAACTTCGAGGCGTACTGTATGGCTATGGTTTTCTGGGTGTAGATGAAGTCCTGCTAGTGTTGAAATTATTTCTTTTGGATCATATTTTCTGAATTCACTTTTTAATAATCCCAACTCTGCTTTTCTGGGAGATGGTAGTGGTCTAAAAGATCCGATACAGCATTTTTTAAACTTTTTACCACTTCCACATGGACAAGGATCATTTCTGCCAACTTTACTATGATTCTCAAAGATGTCCATATGCCCCTCGTATGTTGAGGAAAATTTTATATTCTATCTTTCTTCGTTTCTCTCGTATAATTATATTTATAACTTGTTTTACTCTTTAGGAGATCTTAACAGAAATCCGTCGCATTCCAATGAATTAAACCCCTGTCCGATAAACCGATCAGGCACCCATGGTACCCGTGACAGGCGGACACACTCTCCTGCACTTCGCCGGCACCCGCCGCGCCGGACCGGGTGTGATCCAATCCGGCGACATAACCGCCCTGTTTCTTCGTTCCCACCCGGGTTGGTTCCGGCTGGTATTTATGCCGCCCGGCAAGACCTCTTCTCATGACAGCCGGTTCGCCCACAAGCGCCGGATCGCCCCGGCGGCAGGCGATCATCGGGTTACTGGTTCTTCTCGCCGTCGCTCTCGCCCCCATCGCACTCTCGGGATACTTCTCGTCGGACCCTGAACCGGTGCATGTTCGGATCCTCGCGGTCAACGACTTCCACGGGCAGCTCCCCGGCGGGCAGAAACTCGACGGCGAGCCGGCCGGGAGCGCGCCGGTGCTTGCGTCGTACCTCAAACATGCGATGGCCGATGCCGGCGGGGCAACCACGTTCGTCGCGCTCCCGGGAGACGTCGTCGGGGCGTCGCCGCCCGAGTCCGGGCTGCTGCTGGACGAACCCGCCATGCTCTTCTTCAACGGCGTCGCGGGCGACAGCCCGGAGTCGATGATCGCGACCTTCGGCAACCACGAGTTCGACCGGGGCACGGACGAGTTGCTGCGGATGGTCCGCGGCGGGAACGGCACGGCGACCCTCGACCGCCCGGTAGACCCCTACCCGGGTGCGGCGGCGGAGTACGTCTGCTCGAACGTGGTCTGGAAGACGAACGGCACCCTTCTTGCCGCCCCCTACACCATCCGCGACGCCGGCGGTGCAAAGATCGCGTTTATCGGTGCCACGACGATCGAGACGCCCTCGATCCAGAAGGCGACCAACGTAGAAGAGGTCGTCTTTAGAAACGAGACCGAGTCGATCAACCGCTACGTCCCGGAGATCCAGCGGCAGGGGGTGCACGCGATCGTCCTCCTCCTCCACGAGGGCGGCTCGCAGGAACCCTACGACGGCCCGACCCGGGAGGGGGAGAACGTCACCGGCAGGGTCGCCGCGATCGTCGCCGGCCTTGACCCGGACGTGGACGTCGTCCTCTCCGGCCACACCCATGCGTTCACGAACGCCTACCTGGAGAACGCCGGCAAAAACCCGGTCCTGGTGACGCAGGCGTACAGTTACAGCAGGGCGTTTGCCGACGTCGATATCGTCATAGACCCCCTCACCGGCGAGGTCACTCATACGTCGGCGCGGATCGTCCCGGCATATGAATACGGCACCAGCCCCGACCCGGAGGCCTCGGTGCTGCTTGAGATCTGTGAGGAGGCGGTCGGGCCGATGACCGACCGGACCATAACGACCGCATCGGCGGATATCACGCGGCTGCAGACCGGTGCCGGCGAATCCGCGCTCGGCAACCTCGTCGCCGACAGCCAGCGGGCGGCGATGGGCGCCGATATCGCGTTCGTCACCACCGGCTCGCTCCGGGCGGAGATAGCGGAGGGGAACGTCACCTGGGGCGACCTTTATGCGGTGCAGCCGTTCTCTTCGACCGTGCTCTCGATAGCCCTGACAGGCGAGCAGGTCCGGGGCGTGCTGGAACGGCAGTGGGAGGCCCCGCTGCCGCCCCACAACCTCGCCGTCTCCGGGCTGTCGTATACCTTCGACGAGAGAAAGCCCGCCGGCAGCAGGATCGTCGAGGTCCGGGTGAACGGCACCGCACTCGACCCGGACGGGGAGTATACGGCGGCGATGGTCGACTTCCTCGCGACCGGCGGCGACCGGTATACCGTCTTCGGGGAAGGTACGGATATCGTCAACGGGCCGTTCGACGTCGATGCGCTGGTCGCGTATATGGAGTCCCTCCCTGAGCCTGTGGACGCGAAGGCGGATGGGAGGATCGCGATGATCGCGTGAGGGGGTGCCTGTTCCCGGCCGGCCCAACCTATAAATAACGCCTCTCCCCATGTCCCCCCGGAGGTCATCCGAGATGCCCGAATTTGCACAACCGTTCTCCGGGAACCGCATGGAGCGCAAACTGGACCGGGAGGAACTCATCAGGACGATCCGGTTCTCGATCGCCGCCGAGTACGAGGCGATCCAGTTCTACAACCAGATCGCCGAATCGACCGACGAACCGCTGGTCCAGAAGGTGATGCGCGATATCGCGGACGAGGAGAAAGAGCATGCAGGAGAGTTCCTGCGGCTTCTCCGGGAGCTTGAGCCCGGCGAAGAGGAGTTCTACCAGCACGGCTACGGAGAAGTCGAGGAGATGATCGAGGAGTTGAAGAAAGGCGGGAAGTGATTGCCCTTCCCGTCACCTGATCCTGCAGGACTCCTCGTAGGATTTCCTGCAGCCCGGACAGAGCGTCCGGGCCTTTTCGAGGTCCGGGTAGTTCTCTTCGGTGATCTCGTCGCAGGCCGCCCCGCAGATCTCGCACCAGAACTCCTTTGTCTCCGCTTTCTCTTCGCCTTTGATGCTGCGTTTGGTCATGCTATTCTCCCTCCGGGTAGTGCCGATCCACCTCATCGGGCATATGCTTTCGGGTCGGCCCACCGCGCCGCCCCGGTGAGACTGCTTCCCATCTCCCAGAACCGTTCCTGGATCACCGGGTCGAGGGCGAGGGACGACGGCCGTGTCCACCGGCTCTCCTCGAAGTAACCGCCGCTCGTCTTACCGGCATCCGGGGAGAGGGCGAGGTGCACCTCCGCCTCCGCCCCCTTCTTCGGTGGTGCACCGCCGTCCCTGCCGTGGGTATAAGCGCGGAGGAGCTTCGTCTCGATCACCCCCGGATGGAGGCTGTTCGCCGTCACCCCCGTCCCCTCGAGTTCTCTGGCGAGCCGGGCGGTGAAGGCGACGACCCCTACCTTCGATACCGCATAGGCATCGTAGGCGTCGTAGTCCGGAAAACCCGGAAGATTCTCCCAGTCGATCGACCGCACGCTCCGGTGGGCGATCGACGCGACGTTGACGATCCGTGCCGGAGCGCTTCTCGCAAGAAGCGGGAGGAACTCGTGGGCGAGAAGGAACTGCGCTAGAAAGTTCACGGCGAACGTCGTCTCGATCCCGCCGGGAGCAACCTCCCGCTCCGGCATGAAGACCCCGGCGTTGTTGATGAGAACGTCGAGCCGGTCGTACGCCCCGGCGATCTCCTCCGCGAGATCCCTGACCCGCTCCTGCACCGAGAGGTCGGCGATGAAGAGATCGAGCCGGTCGGAGCCGGTGGCCGCCTCCAGTTCCGCGAGGACCCTCCGGCCCTTCCCGGGATCTCTACCGTGGAGCAGCACGCGGTGGCCCTGCCGGGAGAGCGCGCGTGCGGTCACCTTTCCGATACCGTCCGTCGAGCCCGTGACGAGGATGGTCTGCTCCATATGCGGCCCTGTATCCCCTCTCTATTTGAACGTGGCGGTGCGGTATGCCGGTGCGCTCCACGGCACACATCTCACGACGGTGCACCGAAAAGGGTCTGCTTTCCGGGATTGTGGTGCGGCAAGAATCAAAAAGGTGATATGCTGCACCACAAACCTGTACTGCATGGTGCGATACTCGGTCACGATGGATGACGACCTCGTGCAAGCGATCGACAGGATACGCGAATACCGGGGCATGTCCCGGTCGGAATGGCTCAACGACCTCTGCACGAAGCATCTTGACGGTGCATCCGCGAAAGGCGTGCAGACCGCGGTTCCCGCGGGGATACAGCCTGCAAACGCCCGGGAGCCGAATATGACCGATTACGAGGCCGCCTGCGCCAACTTCACGATCGACGTCCCCGACCAGTTCAACTTCGGCTACGACGTGATCGACCGGTGGGCCGAGACCGACCGGAACAAGCTCGCCATGATCTGGGTGAACCAGGAAGGGGAAGAACGGAAGTACACGTTCCGCGATCTGCGGTACCTCTCCAACGGTGCCGCGAACATCCTCCTCAAGTACGGCATCAAGAAGGGCGACCGGGTCATGCTGATGCTCCCGCGGATCCCGGAATGGTGGATCTTCGTCATCGCTCTCATCAAACTCGGCGCGGTCTTCTGCCCCTGCCCGACGATGCTGACGCCGAAGGACATCAAATATCGCGTGCAGGCCGGGAAGTTCCGGATGATCATCACGAACTTGGAGAATGCCGAGAAGGTCGACGAGGTCGCCGATGCCTGCCCGCTGCTCGACACCCTCTTCCTCGCGGACGGGGAGCGGGAGGGCTGGGCGAGTTACCCGCACGAGATTGAGTACCCTGCACCGGTATCGCACCACAAGGTCAGCATGCCGGTCGCGAAGAAGACGAAATCGATCGACCCGATGATGATCTACTTCACCTCGGGCACCACCGGCGAGGCCAAGATGGTGCTGCACAACCAGAGTTACCCGCTCGGGCACATCATCACCGCCTCGCTCTGGCAGGACGTCACGGAGAACGACCTGCACCTGACGTTCTCCGATACCGGCTGGGCGAAGTGCGCCTGGGGCAAGATATTCGGCCAGTGGATCGCCGGAGCCTGCATCTTCGTCTACGATATCCGGGGGAAGTTCGGCGCGACCGAGCTCCTCCCGCTGATCGAGAGGTACGAGGTGACCACGTTCTGCGCACCGCCGACGGTCTACCGGATGCTGATCCTCGCCGATCTCGACAAGTTCGACTTCCGCGACCTGCGGCACTGCTGCAGCGCCGGGGAACCGCTCAACCCCGAGGTGATCCGCGTCTGGGAGGACGGCACCGGGCAGGCCATCTACGAGGGATACGGCCAGACGGAGACCGTCTGCTGCATCGCCACGTTCCCCTGCATGCAGCATAAGCCCGGGTCCATGGGGAAACCCGCACCGGGCTGGCATATCGAGCTCCACGACGACGACGGCAACCCGGCCGGCCCCGGCGAGGAAGGGCGGATCGCGGTCAAACTCGACCCCCGGCCGGTCGGGCTCTTCGTTGAGTACCTGGACAACCCCGAGGCGAACCGGGAATCGTTCCAGAACGGGTACTACTACACCGGCGACAAGGCGCGTATGGACGAGGACGGCTACTTCTGGTTCATCGGAAGGAGCGACGACGTCATCAAGTCGTCCGGCTACCGGATCGGGCCGTTCGAGGTCGAGAGCGCCCTCATGGAGCACCCGGCCGTCCAGGAATCGGCGGTCGTCGGGTCGCCCGACCTCATCCGGGGGATGGTCGTCAAGGCCTTCATCGTGTTGAAGCCCGGCTACCAGCCGTCCGAATCGCTGGTCAAGGAACTTCAGGCCCACGTCCGGAACACCACCGCCCCGTACAAGTACCCGCGGGCGATCGAGTTCGTCCAGGAACTCCCGAAGACGATATCCGGCAAGATCCAGAGGAACGTCCTGCGGGACCAGGAACTGCGGATGAGTAATAACGGGAACTGAGCGGGGTTCCCTCTGTTTTCTTTTTATGCGGCTAGGTGGTGCGCGGATCGCGCGTGACGGTGCTTGAATTCTGATTCTGATGAACCATCGTCACTCATAGTAGAAGCATTTCAGAATAGCTCAGGCGTCGCGAGGTGTGGTAAACAGAGTGACCAAACGAGGAAAACATCACGATGCAGTGGACCGTGGGGATATCGCGTCTGGGGGAGGGGTTTCAGGGGAGGGGGGAGCATCCCCCCTCCCCTGTCCCCAATTCGCACCTTTGGTGCTCAAACTCCTGTCCTTCGGACAGTCGTTCCCCTCATGGCGATATGCGACCGGCCCGAAGGGCGGGAGCACGAGCACCGCAGGTGCGCAGTTCCCTCGGAATCCGTGTCCGGGGCGCACCCAAAGCGGACACATACGTGCCCCCGATGTGAGTGCCGGTGATCTGTCCGAACCGAAACTCGATTACCGTCACGTACGACGCCAACCCCCGCTGCACCGCTCACCAAACAACCGCACCACCCCATCAGGGTTAAAAAAAGCGGGAACCCCCTAGCAGATTCGCTCGATAAAATTCTCAAGAATCTTCAGCCCCACCGCCCCGCTCTTCTCGGGGTGGAACTGGACGCCGTAGGTGAGCCCGTTATTGACCGCCGAGGCGAAGGGGTGGACGTAGGTGGTGCTCGCGATGGTGTTCGCCGGTGCGGCCGCCGCGTAGTAGGAGTGGACGAAGTAGACGTACTCCTCCTCGTGGAGCCCGTCAAAGAGCGGGGTCTTTGGGTCGATACTGATGGTGTTCCAGCCCATGTGGGGGACCTTCTCCCCGCCGGCCGGGACGAACCTTTTGACGTCGCCCGGCACGAGGCCGAGCCCCCGGTGGATGCCGTGCTCTTCGCTCGAGTCCATGAGCATCTGCATCCCGAGGCAGATCCCGAGGAGCGGCGTCTCGTTCGCGGCGGAAAGAACGGTCCCTGCGAGTCCGCCGAGCATCTCCATCCCGTCCCGAAACGCCCCGACGCCGGGAAGGACGATGCCGTCGGCGGACGTTATCGCCTCCGGGTCCGCCGTGATCGCCGGTGCCGCTCCCGCCCGCTCGAGACCGCGGAGCACGCTCCGCAGGTTGCCGAGGCCGTAATCAATTATAACTATCCTCTTCTTCATCCGCATCTCCCCGTTTCCGCCACAGTCCGCGTTCGATCCAGTCTTCGGAGAGGCCGCACTTCTCCTGCCACCGGGCGAGTCTTCCATTCCACATCTCCAGGAGTTCGGGGTGAGATTCCCCGATGATTGCAAACGTCGCAAGGTCGCTCGAGGGGCACATGAAACACCCGATACGGTCGAGCCCCCGCTCGTAGAGGGGGTTGTAGGGCGCCTTCTCGCGGAAGATGTAGAGCCAGACGTGCATCGCCGTCCACTGCTGGATGGGGGCCGCCGAGAGTTGCTGCGGGACATGGGAGTTCTTCCAGACCCGTCTGCTCTGCATCCGCCGCACCGACTCGTACTTCCGCTGCCCGATGAACGAGAGGCATTCTCCCCAGTTCTCGTCGATCAGGCGGCCGACAGGGTGAAGTTTGCAGACCGTGCAGCACCAGCGGCTGTCGACGGCAGGCGGACCGTTCTCCTCGAATGTCTTCCAGAACGCCTCTTCGTCGCAGATCCTGAAGACTTCGAGCCCGTAACGCTCCGCCACCGCGTCCACGTTCTCGCAGGTCTCGGGGAACTCGAACCCCGTGTCCGCAAAGAGGAGCGGCACCGGGCCGAGCGCTTTTAAGACAACGAGCAGGGTCGCGAGGCTGTCCTTGCCGCCGGAGTAGGAGACCGTGGCCCTTTGCGGGTTCTGCTCCGCGACCTCGCGGACGAACCGGACGCTTCTGGCCTCGTAGTCCGCGAGAACCGGCTCGTTTGCCCTGACGGCGTCGTCCCACGTCGTTTCTCCGGGAACACAGACCGAGGGCGCGTTCTTTCGCGTCCTGACGATGACTCCCCGCTCCATCGTCCCGGCGGTTGCGGCGTCGGCCTTCGCTCTGCCGACGCCGACACACTCGCCGGCCTTCGTCAGGATGAAGACCTCGTCGCCTTCGGCGACGGCGGGGTCGATCGAGACGAGGCCCGGTGCGAGGACGCTTGCCCCGGACTCACGGATGGACGGGATCGCGCCGTCGTCGACGACGACGTAGCGCTTCGTCGGCTTCAGGTAATTCGCGGCGGCCGGGCGCGGGAGGGGCTCCCAGCGGTGCTCGTCGGGGAAGTAGCGGACCGCGCCGACGACCGCCCCGCCGAGGACGATCTCGTCCATCCGGTCGTCGGCGGGAACCTTGTTCAGGAGCGCGATATGGCCCTCCGGTATCAGCGCCGCTCCGAAATGCTCGCGGAATATACGGTTGATCCGCTCGATGTCGTCGGGGAACGCGGGCCGGGCGTCTCCCGGCGGCGTGACGGCTACCGGGCGGGTGGGGGCGCCGCAGGCGCAGACCCCGGAGAGCACGGGGGCGTGGCATGCGTCGCACCAGCGAAGCAGGATCTTGCCGAGGTAGATGCGGGCCATTCTTATACTCGTTGGGGCGAAACGAATAAAAATCTTGGTGTATTCTACATCTTTCCCGCAGTACTCTCTCCGGCGGCAGTTTTGTCCGCGAGAGGGGCGCCCCTCCCCGCCGGCGGTTCATCCCGCCGTATCGGCCGCCGGAACCCGGGTTGAGTACCCCGATTTCCGTGAATCGGGGTCTCCGGGCGTGGTGGAGGGGGTGAGGCAAACCATTAAATACATAAGTTGTCTCATAGTATTGTCATGTTCAATCATGTAGAATTGCGCCCGCCGGCCGTCTGCCGGCGCGTCGACAATTCTACGCCGGCAAACGGGGCGAACCCGGATCTACCGGGATCTCCCGGGATGGCAATAGAGAGTATGCCCCTGCCCGGAACCGTAACCGCCGGACAGAGGATGCGGGGTGATAACGATGCATGAGAGCAGGGGTTCAAAGATGTCGTCGATGCGCATTGCAGGAAGAACACTCCGGAAGACCGAGATACTCGGGTTGTTCATCTTCATACTCATGGCGGTCGTCATGCTTGCGGTCGGCGCAGCGCTCTTCTGCGACTGGCTCGCCGAGCCGGGCTCGGCACCTGCAGGGACACCGGCCGATATCGGTCCGATACCCGGAGGCTTCGCGATTGCCGGCACGATCCCGGTAGTCCCCCTCGTGATCGGCGTCGAGGTGGTGGGGGCACTCACTCTCGTCGTACTCTACACGCTCTCCGGCTCCGGGCGCGGGGCATAGGGCGCTCTGGTGCGACCCCCTCTCCCGCTATAGCCAGAATGCCGGTAAAAATCACCTTATTTTGCCCCGATTCTGCGTAACGTGGCGAAATGTCCGTTATATTTATATCCCGGCCGGATAACATCAGATCTATCCCACCTCGGGAGGGAGGTGTGTCATGGCAAAGGACAGGAAGCCCCAGGATAAGAAGCAGGATAAGAAGACGGAGAAGGTTCAGGACAAGGCTAAGAAGAACTGAACTGCCGGCATCCCCAATCCCTTTTTTGGCTCTCCCTCCCCGGTATCCTCTCCCTGCTAAACGCCCGGGAACTGCAATCTTCATGGAACCTCGCGATCTACAGCCTCCGCGCCGCCCCGAAGACAAGAGCGATGACCGGAACGATCTCAAGCCTCCCTGCCCACATGACGATGATAAAAAGCCATTTTGCCGCGGGGGAGATCCCGGGGTTCACGAACCCGGTGCTGAGTCCGACGCTGGATGCGGCGGAGACGACCTCGAAGATGATGTCGGCGGAGTCGAATCCGTCCTGCGGGGCGAGGTGGAGCAGGAGGAGGGTGGCGATCGCGACCGTCAGGGCGAAGAGGACGACGACGAGCATGCTCTTCGAGACCTCGTACTCCGGGAGGTGTTCGAGGATCGCCCGCCCGTCGTGCCGGAGCGGGGTGATCGCCCGCCAGCCGGTATGCAGCCTCTTAAACCACCACCGGAGCGTCTCGAGACCGAGGGTGACCCGGCCGAGTTTGATCCCGCCGGCGGTGCTCCCGGCCGATCCGCCGACGAACATCAGCGCGGCGAGAATCATCACCGTCGAGCCGTACCAGTTCCGCGGGTCTGCGTTCTGGAACCCGGTGCAGGTGATGCCGCTCACGGTCATGAAGATCCCCTCCCGGAGGGCCTCGGCGGGCGGGAGGGCCGAGACGGTTGCGAGGTCGAGGGTGACGGCGGCGCACCCGGCAATGATGAGGGCGAAGAGGAGGATCGCCTGCCGGTCGGAGAAGAACTGGAACCTCTTCTTGTAGTACAGGAGGAAGTAGAGTTTGAACGGCAGCGCTCCGGCGATCATGACCGGGACGACGAGCATCTCGAGCAGCGGGCTGTCGTAGTAGAGGATGCCGGCCGAATGCACCGCGAATCCGCCGGTCGATATCGCCGTCATGACGATGTTTACGGCGTCCCAGAGGGGTATGCCCGAGAGGAGGACGAGCCCGATGCCGAGGGCGGTGAGCACCAGGTAGATCCGCCACATCTCGACGGCCGTGGTCACGACGCCCGGCATGAACGTCTCGGACCGGCCTTCCGAGCGGTAGAGCCGGAACCGGGTCAGGCCCGATCTGCCCGCGAGAGCGATGGTGAACGCAACGATCCCGAGCCCGCCCATCCACTGGGTCAGCGACCGCCAGAAGAGGATCGTCTTCGGCGTGGCGTCGACCGACGGGAGGAGGGAGAACCCCGTGCCCGTCCAGCCCGACATCGCCTCGAAGACGCTGTCGGTGTAGGGGAGGTTGAGGCCGAACGTGTAGGGGAGTGCGCCGATAAGGGCGGCGGCAAGCCAGATCAGGGCGACCGCCGAGAGGGCGACGGAGAGGCGTGCTTCTCCCTCCACCTTCGGGACGCCGGCAAGCCATACACCGACGATGCCGAATCCCGCCGGCGCCGAGGCCATGGGGAGAAGGATGCTCTCTTCGCCGTACCAGAGGGCGACCAGAAACGGTGAGCAGGAGACCAGCGCGATGAAGAGGAATATGAGCCCGATGTCGGGAGCTATGATCGCGAACTGGCTGTGTGCCGCCGGCAATGCCTTTCTGCCGGGATGCTCCGGGAAGAAGTGGTTTTTGCGATGGTGCATTCTCGCACCCGGTGCGGGGTTCTCCCGCCGCATCACGGAGGTACGCGTATCGGTTATCTACATTGTGGTCGTCTACCGCGGTTGTACTCCACCCGCGCTCAACCCCCGGTTAAGGATTGCGATGCCAACCCCTTTTATCTGATTAAAAATATATTGATGTCTGCATTGTTCGTCCCGGCGGTTGACGGTTCGACGGCTCGTACCCGCGCCGCGCCGATCAAACCGTCCGGGAGACGCCGTCCACCCGGCGAATCCGGTCAAAGAGCGCTCGCAGCCATTTGGAACGCGGGGGTGCGCCTGCCGGGCGAGCACGAAAAGCGGGATGGTATCCGGGTGCCGGAACCGTTTCCGGGGTGAAATATGGAGAAACTGCGAGACGAATTACCGGGGAACCTTCTGGAGATACTGCAGGACGCTGCTCCCGTCCTCGACCGCCGGTCGCGGGAGAGGCTGGCGGCGGGCATCGAGGCCCTGATCGACGAGAACCGTGATCTTGCCGTCCGTGCCGCCCGCGCAGGGCTGGAGCGCGATGCCCTTCTTGCCGCCGTCGGCAGGCAGGGGATCGTCTACGACGCCGGCGGCGGGGTGGTCGCGGCGGGCCCGGGCGAGGAGGATCGAATTGCCCGGGCGCTCCTCGGGAGGCTGGACGTATCGCTCGGGTACCCCGGCGGCGAACCGGTTCCTCCCGGCGAACTCCCCGGGCACCGGGCGCTCAGGGGAGAGAGGCTTGCATCCTGCCGCTACACCATCCACGATCCCGGCGGGGAAGATCTTCATGCCGTCGTATCCGCCTCGCCGATCATCATGGACGGGGCCGTCTCCGGCGCCACTGTCACCTGGCAGGACGTCACCGGAGAGGAGCAGGCATGCCGCCGCCTCGCGGAGGCGAACACCCTGCTCGAGGGGCTCTTCGAGAACCTCGGCGATATCGTCGGCGTCCAGCGGCCGGACAGGACGATCCTGCGCTACAATCGCGCCGGCTACGAGATGCTCGGGATGACGCCGGAGGAGGTGGCGGGGCGGAAGTGCTACGACCTCCTCGGGAGGACGTCGCCCTGCACGGTCTGTGCGACGGAGCTTGCGGTCGCGAGCAGGAAGCGGGAGGTCGTGGAGAAGTTCGTGCCCGAACTCGGGCGGTACCTGGAGTGCCGCTCAAGCCCGATCCTGGATGAGAAGGGCGAGGTGGCGTTCATCGTCGAGCAGCTCTACGACATCACCGACCGGAGGCGTGCCGAGGACGAACTCCGGGAGAGCGAGGCGACGGCCCGGGCGCTCCTGAACGCCCCGAGCGAGATGATCGTCCTCCTCGACAGGGATGGCAGGCTCCTCGACACCAACGAGATGACGACACGGCGGTTTGCGCGCAGCCGGGAGGATCTCATCGGCCGGAACATACTCCAGTTCTTCGCGCCGGATGCGGCGGCGGTGTACGCGGCACGCCTCAGGGATGTCGTCGCGTCGGGCCGACCTGCACGGTTCGAGGACGCATGGGATGGGCGGCTGTACGACGTCGTCCTCTACCCGGCCGCCGACGAGCAGGGCAACGTCATCCGGGTTGCGGCGGTTGCACGGGACGTCACCGGGAAGAAGCGGGGGGAGGATGCCCTGCGGAGGCGGACGCACGACCTGAACGAGCGGGTGAAGGAACTCTCGATCCTGTATGAGATATCCCGGATCATCGAGCGGCGATCGGAGCCTTCGCTCAACGAGGTCTTCCGTGAAGTCGTCCGGGTTCTCCCCTCCGGCTGGGAGTACCCGGAGGATACCGTCGCGAGGATCACGGTGCACGGGCATCGGTTTGCGACGGAACGCTTCGCGGAGACGCCCTGGCGGCAGGTATCTCCTGTCGTCGTCCGCGGGGAGACGGTCGGGATGGTGGAGGTCTGTTACCTCCACGAGAGGCCGGAGAGGGACGAAGGCCCGTTCCTCGCCGAAGAGCGGGCGCTGCTCGATATCGTTGCCGGACGGCTCGGAAGCATGATTGAGCGGTTCCAGGCATGGGACTCCCTCGAGAAGAGCGAGTCGCAGTTCCGGGAGATCATGCAGCAGAGTTTCGATATGATCTACACCTGCTACAACGAGGGCGGGATCGCCTACATCTCCCCGGCGGTGAACCGCATCCTCGGCTACACGCCCGATGAGATCATCGGCAGGAGGTGCCGGGACTTCGTCGTCCCCGGGTCGCTCCCCGCCTGGGAGGAGGGGCGAACGAAGATTGCCCGGGGCGAGCCGGTCGAGGGGCTCGAGATTGAGTTCCACCGGAAAGACGGATCGGCGGCCTGCCTCGAACTGAACGAGTCCCCGATCGTCCGCGACCGGTCGGTGATCGGGGTGCACGTTGTCGGCAGGGACATCACCGAGCGGAAACAGAACGAACAACTCCGGCAGCATGCGTTCGAGCAGATCGAACGGAACATCGAGCAGTTCGCGATCCTCGGCGACCATATCCGCCAGCCGCTCCAGGTGATCCTCGGGATGAGCGAACTCCTCGATGAACAGAAGGCCACGGGGAGGATCCGCGAGCAGGTCCACCGGATCAACAGTTACATCACGGATCTCGACCGGGGCTGGATCGAGTCGAGGCAGGTTCGGGAGTTTTTGCGGCGGCACGAGCTGGCGTGAGGGGGGGATTCTCCCCGAGCCTCCCGGCCGTTGCGATATGTTTCAGCCGGACGGAGCCCTGCACGAGCAGGGAGAGCGGAACCGTGCGGGCCGAGATGTTCTCTCTTCAGGCGGCCGGCGAACTGCGTGAATAAATGGAAACCCTAATGGCTGCCTCCTTTCTATATTCCATTGATCGCCATGCCCGCTCCCCCCGAAATAGTCGATCTGGTCAAGCGGTTCGACCAGTATTATGCAAAGTATACGTCACAGTCCTACAACGAGTTCCAGGTCAGAAAAGAGTTCATCGATCCTTTCTTCGAGGCGCTCGGCTGGGACGTGAACAACCGCTCGGGGCTCGATGAGCGCTACAAAGACGTGATCCACGAGGACACCGTCAGGGTGGAGAAGTCCACCAAAGCGCCGGACTACTCGTTCCGGATCGGCGGCATGCGCAAGTTCTTCGTCGAGGCGAAGAAACCCGCCGTGAATCTCAAGGAGAACCCGGAGCCAGCCTACCAGGTGCGTCGGTATGCCTGGAGCGCGAAACTGCCGGTCAGCCTGCTCACGGACTTCGAGGAGTTCATCATCTACGACTGTACGGCGAAACCCTCACCGAAGGATAAGGCGTCGGTGAAGAGGATCGGTTACTACCGCTACACCGACTATGTCGAGAAATGGGACGAGATTGCGGCGATCTTCTCCAAGCAGGGCATCCTGACCGGGGGGTATGACGACTACGTCGATAACCTGAAACAGAAGAAGGGCGGAAAGGGCACCGCCGGCATCGACGATGCTTTCCTCGCGGAGATCGAGGGGTGGCGTGATATTCTCGCGAAGAACATCGCGCTCCGGAACAAGGATCTCTCGGTCAGGGAATTGAACGCAGCGGTCCAGAAGACGATCGACCGGATCATCTTCCTCAGAATCTGCGAAGACCGCGGGATCGAGGAGTACGGGCAGCTGAAGAGAATCGCCGCCGGGAAAGATGTCTATGAGCAGTTGAAATTGCTCTTCCGGTATGCAGACGACCGGTACAACTCCGGGCTGTTTCACTTCTCCGGGGAAGCCGGCCGGGGAGAAGAGCCGGACAACCTGACGCTCTCCCTTGCCATCGACGACAAGGTGCTCAAGCAGATCATCAGCCACCTCTACTACCCGGACTCGCCATATGAGTTCTCGGTTTTCCCGGCGGACATCCTCGGCCAGGTCTACGAGCAGTTCCTCGGGAAGGTCATCCGCCTGACGGCCGGGCACCAGGCGAAGGTCGAGGAGAAGCCGGAGGTGAAGAAGGCGGGCGGGGTCTTCTACACGCCGACCTACATCGTAGAGTATATCGTGAAGCAGACCGTCGGGAACCTGGTCGAGGGGAAGGATCCGAAGGCGGTCGCAGGCCTCCACGTCCTCGACCCGGCCTGCGGTTCGGGGTCGTTCCTCCTCGGCGCCTACCAGTACCTCCTCGACTGGCACCTTGCGTGGTACATGGACAACCTGGTCCCGCTGCTCGCGAGCGGGAAGAAGATGACCGATCCGGCGGTGCTGGAACTTCTGCCGGCCAGGCCTGCGCCGGTGAAGAACGGCCGCGGTAAGAAGAAGCGGGGGGACGAGTACATCCTTCCGGTCTACCAGGTGACCGATACCGACTGGCGGCTGACGACGGAGGAGAAGAAGCGGATTCTCTTAAACAACATCTACGGTGTGGACATCGACCCGCAGGCAGTGGAGGTGACGAAACTCTCGCTCCTCCTGAAGGTGCTCGAGGGCGAGAAGTCCGAGCGGATAGGCAAGCAGCTGACGATCACCGAGGAGCGGGTGCTTCCCTCCCTCCATGAGAATATCAAGTGCGGGAACTCGCTCGTTGGTCCCGACATCTACAATGATGTGCAGATGACCCTCGACGACGAGGATGCGATCTTCCGGATCAATGCGTTCGACTGGAACCAGGCCTTCCCGTCTATTCTGCAGGCGGGTGGGTTTGATGCGGTGATCGGGAACCCGCCGTATGTGCGCCAGGAGATCCTCGGGCGGGAGTTCAAGGACTACGCGAAAAAGCATTACGCGGTCTACCACGGCGTTGCCGACCTCTACACCTACTTTATCGAGAAGGGGGTTTCGCTCCTCCGCCCGGGCGGGCAGTTCGCCTACATCGTGGCGAACAAGTGGATGCGGGCGAACTACGGGAAACCTCTCCGGCAGTGGCTGAAAGAGCAGCGCATCGAGGAGATCATGGATTTCGGCGATCTTCCCGTGTTTGAGAGCGCAACAACCTATCCCTGCATCCTCCGGATCGGGGCCGGATCTCCCTGCGAGTGGTTCGATGCTGTGCAGGTGGAAAACCTTGATTATCCGGACCTCACCGACTACGTGAAGGCTCATGCGTATCCGGTAAACCTGACGTATCTCGATGAGGAGGGGTGGTCTCTGGCCGACGAGAAGACGCAGGCGCTTCTTCTGAAGATCAGGGCCGCCGGGGTTCCTCTGGGGACGTATGTGGATGGGAAGATCTATAGGGGTATCCTGACCGGACTGAACGAGGCTTTCGTGATCGACGAGGCGACGAGAGGGCGGTTGATCGCCGAAGACCCCCGGAGCGCGGAGGTTATCAAGCCGTTTCTCGCTGGCCGAGATGTCAAGCGATATCAACCATTAGAGTTGAGCAAATATCTCATCTTTACGCGGCGTGGAATTAACATCGATAGTTACCCCGCGATTGGAAGGTATCTGAAACAGTATAAAGAAAAACTCATACCCCGGCCAAGAGATTGGCCGTCAGATAAACCATGGCTGGGTAGAAAAGCAGGTTCCTATCAATGGTATGAGGTTCAGGACTCAATTGATTACTATCTGGAATTTGAAAAGCCAAAGATCATCGTTCCCGCAATAGTTCAGAGGGGGTCATACACGTATGATGAAAGGTCAATCTACTCCAACGATAAGACATCCATAATCCCATGCACTGACATCTATCTACTTGGCATACTCAATTCAAAAGTTGCTGACTTTGTTGTCCATCTCATCTCCTCGACGAAGCAAGGAGGCTATTACGAGTATAAACCGATGTATATCTCTCAGATCCCAATCCACCCCATCGACCCCTCCGACCCCGCCGACGTCGCCCGCCACGACCGCATGGTCGCCCTCGTCGAGAAGATGCTCGACCTGAACAGGCGCCTCGCGGCGGCGAAGGCCCCGCATGAGAAGGAGGTGCTCGCCGGGATGATTGACGCGACCGACCGGGAGATCGATAGGCTGGTGTACGAGTTGTACGGGCTGACTGAGGAGGAGATCGCGGTTGTGGAGGGGGTTGTGTAGCCAGACAGCGGCTACATGAATATGGTGCTGATTGATGTCTCCTTCAAGAAGAGGTCAGTTATATGAGTAACATTGACGGCAAAGGGTATGAAAAGTCGATACTGGAACTTCGGAGTAGAAGGCAATTACACTCTATAGTTGAAGAAAGATTGACGTACCTGTTAAGAAAGGTCATTCCCGAAGAAGCTTTTGTACCCGAGATCTATGGTGTACCTGGCGGACGCCATGATTTGATGGCTTTCTCTTTCAACGGCAGAAGGATCGTTTTTGAGTTGTTCTTTTCTCCCTCCCAAGTTTCTCAAGATCTACGGCTTCTTGAACAGTCAACAGCGGAAAAAAAGATTGCAATTCTGTTAGATTATGAAGTGGATCCAAGACTCAGCAACGAATATTTTAGGAAGAAGCCAGATTCGTTTCCGTTCATATGGCTAAAATGGGTAATGGAACCAGATTTCGAGAAAATCTGTATTCAAAGGCTCAGAGAGATTATCGATGACAAAGCAATTATCAATCAATTACGGTACCTCCTTGAAAGCCCCATTGGCGAACGTATAGAAAAGCACTTTCGCAAGCAGCTCAATGAAATTAATAGAATTTTCGGGGCAGAGAGGAAGTCAACCGAACCAATAAAAGATCTAACCCCCACTAAACTTGCGTCCTTACGTATTATTGGCGAATTTAGAAAAAGTGGCATCCCTCTGGAAAAATTAAGGTCGCTTTATGCTTGGTTGTTGGAGGCAATGCCTTATGCGTTCACGATAGTCGGAAGCGGCTTTCAGGCATTCCTTATAACAGACCTCAATGGTCGTCATGCAATTTGGAGCGATGGAGACTTGGCAGATGATCTTATCCTTTCTCCTGATGTTAGTAAACGACCAAACGTTGTTTTATGTTTGAACGACATTATTAATGATATATTCGAGAAGGTCGGGTTTGAAAGGCGGGAGATTCAGTGGCATTTTTTCCATACTTACTTGGAATTCAGTGAAAATGATAGTGTCCCGTTTGATATTACCAATAAAATGTAGCAAAACAGCGTAAGAACTAATCTTGCGAGGAACTGACCCTCCCTCCGCTTGCGGTGTCTGCATGGGAGTGAAAAGCTCTTAGTTTTCCCTGACGGTAAAGGTGATCCATGGAGTGGGGGCAATGCCGGTAGAAGTCGACGGAAGACTGATCGACGACACGACAATCCAGCTCGACCGACCCCTGAAACCCGGGGAAGAGCGAGTGGTGGTCAGGTTGAGGAAACACCCTAAAAAAACGACAAAACTTCATGCTCCTGAAGAATACGTCCTGAAACTGGCCGAGAAAGACCTTGAAGAGCTGTACTGATACGTATATCGGAGATGATACGGCATGCTTACGGCTGACGGCATTCTCGGTGCGCTGGCGGAACACCGCGAACGGATCAGGAGCCTGGGCGTTCGGCAGATCGGGGTCTTCGGGTCGTTTGCCCGGGACGAGGGGCATGAAGAGAGCGATATCGATATTCTCATCGAGTTCGAGGAAGGGGGGCGTTCTTTTGACACGTATATGGACCTCAAGTTCTTCCTCGAAGATCTCTTCGGGAGGAGAGTCGACCTCGTCGACCGCGATGCCATAAAACCGGCTCTCGCACCACATATCCTCAGAAGTGTTCGGTATGTCCCGGGAATATAACCTCTACCTCCACGATCAACCTTCGAGGCTATCAGGAGAATTGACCGATACACCCGGGGAATGGACTACGAGGAGTTCCTGGCGGACGACCTGGTACAGGACGGAGTGATCCGGAACCTCATGGTCTCCCCCGGAGAGCCGCTTTGCCCCTCAAAAGACTGATACGGGTGAGCGTCATACTAACCAGTATAGATACGGGTGGGCAGAGTGGCAGGACGCACATTAACCAGGATGGCACGCGAGACTATCATCGCGATACTCACCCGAAACGATGCCGAGTGGATCGCGGTCTTCGGCTCCTATGCACGGGGATCCGCCAACCCGTCGAGCGATATCGATATCCTTGTCCGGTTCGCCCGCAAAAAAAGCCTTTTTTCGCTTGTCCGGATCGAGGACGAGCTTGCCCGGGCTCTGTGCATGAAGGTGGATCTCGTCACCGAGAACGCCGTGAGCCCGTACCTTGCCGATGCAATCTACCGTGACGCCGTGGTGATCTATGACGCCGGAGGACTTCCGCATATCTTCACCACATCCTTGATGCCATACTGAGCATCGAGGAGTTCTCCGAAGGCATCGGATCGGCGGAGGATCTCCGGAACCGCCGGCTGGAGCGTGCCGGGATCGAGCGCATGCTGACCATCATCGGCGAGGCGGCAAAGATGGCATCGCCGGAGTTGCGCAGGGAGTACCCGGAGATCCCCTGGAGGGAGGCTGCGGGGATGCGGGATAAGATCGTCCACCATTACTTCGGCGTGGATTACGAAGCGGTGTTCCTGACCCTGCGCGATGATCTTCCGGTTCTTAAGCGAGAAATCCAGTCGATTCTTAACGAAGCCTAACGTTAGTTACGCTGTTTCTCACCCCGTCGTGACCGCATGGTCGCCCTCGTCGAGAAGATGCTCGACCTGAACAGGCGCCTCGCGGCGGCGAAGGCCCCGCACGAGAAGGAGGTGCTCGCCGGGATGATCTATGCGACCGACCGGCAGATCGATAGGCTGGTGTATGAGTTGTACGGGCTCATGGAGGAGGAGATCGCGGTTGTGGAGGGGGCGGCCTGATGCAGGAGCCAGTCCTCCTGCATGAGGAAGCTGGCGCAGGGCTTCACCACGGTCGCCACGCATCCCATCCATCACCCGTACCGGCCGCATCAATCCCCGCACACAGGAGCGAAGAACCTTTAATTTTCCCGGCGGCAATAGTGATCCATGGAGTGGGGACAATGCCGGTAGAAGTCGACGGAAGACTGATCGACGACACGACAATCCAGCTCGACCGACCCCTGAAACCCGGGGAAGAGCGAGTGGTAGTCAGGTTGAGGAAACACCCTAAAAAAATGACAAAACTCTATGCTCCTGAAGAATACATCCTGAAACTGGCCGAGAAAGACCTTGAAGAGCTGTACTGATGAACATAGCTGATCTGGAAGAGGGAACGGTGTTTCTTGACACCAACATCCTCCTCTACGCCTATACCACTACGCGGTTCTCTCTATCGTGTGAGAGGCTTCTTGAAAAGATACAGGCAGGGGATATTACGGGATATATCAACGCCACTGTCTTGGACGAATTCTTCCACAAAGCCCTCCTCACGGAGTTATATACGGAGAAGCATCTCTCGCCACGGGAAGCGATTGCTTACATCAAGAAATACCCTGAGATCTTACTCGATCTGAACACTCCATACGTCATGGCCAGAGAGATACTGGAAGAGTACAATCTCACGGTCCTTGAAACCTCGAATCTTCCGGGCGATGCGCTCCTGATCTCGCAACGGTATGGACTGCTCTTCTCTGATGCTCTGCATGCTGCGTCTGCACGCAATCACCACATTGACTATTTCGCCACGAATGACCGGGATTTCGACCGGGTAGATTTTCTCACCCTGGCGCGTCCTTCTGCTGAACCAATATCCTGACCGCCCGCGCCGGTCACACCCGTCTCGTGAAAGAAAGGCCCTCCTCCGGCAAGGATGGAACGACCGAGAAGGAACTCGTTATTCACCCTCCGCCGGGCACCTCCATCAACGGGCCACACGAAATACAGAGGAAACCGCCATCCATCTATCCCAGTTTATTCGACGTTCCCCTCAAGCAGACCGCTCACACAGGCAATGTACTTCCCGGCATCGGTGATGTGAACAGAAAATCGCCTGCCGGTCCAGATGCGCGTGATGTAGCCTGTGGCTTCCAGTTTATGCAGGTATTTTCGGTTCGTCCTGTTGAGGAGTTCCCGGTTCTTCGGCCCTGAACTGTATTCGCCAGGTTTGTTCCTCTTTTCCGGCGGCAATTCGCCGTACCCTTCAAATCCTTTCTTGTGGCAAAAGTCGAAGAGACCCTCGCTGGTCATCCCCTGCCCCCGCCGGTAGAGTTCGCACAGCAGCAACTGGCACTCGGCATCCGGCATCATGATGGAGAAGTTGTACAGCGGTTCAACCCGCCCGGTCTCCACGATACTCAGACCGTGGTTCACCTCGAGCGCGGCATCACCACCCGTTGCATAGCGATCCGCATGCACGTAGTACGCCGTAACCCCGTGCACCATCGCCGCCATGGTGACGGCCACCGACGTCATCCTGCCGCAGGCCGACATATTGATCAGGACGTCGTTCCCCTGCCGCTTCTCTCTCACGATCAGGGAGGAGACGACCCGGAGCACATCAAGGATGTCGAACATATTGCAGTAGGTGACCTCGGGGTGGACACCCGCCGCCAGCAGCCCCTCACAGACCCTCTTCGTGTAGTGCCGCTGCTTCTCCAGCATCTGCTCGTCCAGATCGGCGTTGTCCGGAACCACGATGACGTATGCACGCTCGGCCCGGTATGTATTGAACGGCTTTACGGCCCGGTCGATCTCGTGGCCGAGCGGGATCAGGTGAACCCGCTCGTTCAGGCCATCGGCCCTGGCAGGCTGAATGGGATCAAGAGTTTTCACAATATTCACAATAGTCACGTGAATTTTTTAATGGTTTCCCTGTGCGTATACAACAATGGGACAGGGCGATGGGGGAGCCCTGCTCGCACGAGGGATCAGAAATGAATGACCAGACACTTAAACCATCGATAAAAAACCGGATCAGCGACCTGATCGCGACCTGCGATTTTGCAGAACTCTACCGCAAGTATGCATGGAAGCGGGATGTGTGGCAGAATGGATTCCCCGACATCTGCCGGCTTGAGCGTGGGACCGGTGACGCCGCAAGGGCCGGAACGCTCTCTGAGGAACACCTGAAAGCGATCGCGCGGTGGGGCGGGCTGCCGGGCATCGAGCGGATCCGGGCGCTTGCTCCGATCCGGATCGCCCTCTTTGAGGACGGAAAGGTTGCCCGATGGGTACGGGAGAACCCGGAGAACGCCATTCGTGTACTTGGCGACCAGATCCGGGGGTTTGGCCCCACCTATACCAGCAACCTCCTGCGGTTCGCAGCGCCGGAACTTTTCGGAGCGATCGACACCCGGATCGTCCGGGCCTTCGGTGCGGGGGACACCGGCCACCTGCACCTCCTTGACCTGATCGCGACACCCGTTGATGGGCGCTGGGCGATCCTCTCCGGCCAACAGGGCTGGCCGGGAGAATACGGCACGTGGACCGCCATCCTGTCCTACACAGCAGCAGAGCTCAATGCAGCAGGCCAACCGTGCCCGCACCCGGAGGCGTTCATCAGTGCAGGTCTTCGCGAGCGCGGGATCTGGCTGGACGCCGATGTGGAGATGGCATTCTTTAATTATGCCTCGGGAAAAATCCAGAACATAAGGAGGGATTGAAATGGACACCCCTGAAGACCGCTCACGGCAAGCGAACGAGCTGAGGAAGAGCGGGAGATGCAAAGATGCTCTGGAGATCTATCGTGATCTCTGGGACGGTCAGTATTACAACGAATATACTGCTGCGGGCCTGTTGCACTGTCTCCGGAAACTGCACCGCCTCGACGAGGCGATGACCTTCGCCGACGATATCGCCGCGCGTTACCCCGATCACAACTGGGTAAACCTGGAGGTCGCGTGGGCATACGCCGACTATGTCAAGGGAATGGCAGAGAACGGGGCGTCTGTCCCGGTGCTCCATGCCTGCGGAGAGAAGGCTCTCTCCAGAAACCCACCACCACAGGCGGTGAGCCATATCGCCTTCGCCATCATGAGACCGGCAAAAGATGCCAAAGACTGGCATACGCTGGCGGCATGGACGTCGCGGGTCGATCCGTTGCTGCTCAGCCCAACGGGGATGAAGCTCCCCGACGGAAAAGAAGGCTGGAGTTACCTTGCCCGCTGGTATCACTACCGGAACATGGGGCTCATCGGAACGGGGCGCGCGCAAGACGCCCTTCCTTTTTGCCGTGAAGCGATTGAGAGGTTCCCCAATCAGTACAAATTCTTTGCATACGATCTCGCCAGGGCATATGCAGGCATCGGCGAGTACGAAAAGGCGGCAGAGACGTTTGACGAACTCTGCCGGAATGTCCGGCCGGACTTCTACCACCTCTTCGAGTATGGGAAGGTCGTCCACCAGCTCGGCCGTCCGGAAGAGGCGCTGACACTGATGACCCGGGCCGCGAAGGCAGGGCAGCGCCCGGAGTTCATGGTCGGATACTTTATGGAGATGGGTGACATCTTCAAGCAGGTCGGTCGCCTGGACGCGGCCCGCGACCACTATACGCTGGTGACAGCCCTGCGGATGCGGATGTCATGGTCCATTCCTCCTGAATTGCAGCAGCGCCTCGATGAGAACGCCATCTCTTCGATCGAGGACTCCGTTGAGGAACTCACCTATCGGTGCAGCCGCCACTGGAGCAGCTGCGAAACCGGGCAGAGTCCCCTGACGGCGCAGCATGAGCGGGAAAAGCCGCTTGCGGAGGGGGTAGTTGGCAGGATCTTTCTCGGGCATCCGGACCGCGAGTACTTCTTCATCAACCCGCCGGACGCTGACGGATACATCGGGTTCAAGAAAGAGCTCACCTGGGCACCGGAGGACCGGAGCAAGGTTGTATTCGACGTTGTTCCGTCGTTTAACCGGAAGAAGAACGAGTGGGCTGCAAAGGCAGTGAACGTCCGGCCGAAGGACGATACTGGAGCACGATAGGGTGAAGATTCGGGTAGGATGCAAACGACGCAGGAGCGAGAGCGCGTGAAGAGAGGCGCGGCCGGCATACAATCCGGGGACAACGCATGCGTATGTGATGTACAAAGACGGTAATGCGGGGGAAGGGATTCGAACCCTTGAACTCCTTCGAGACTGGACCCTAAATCCAGCGCCTTTGACCTGGCTCGGCAACCCCCGCCTGCATATAGTGTCGGCGCCGGGAGCATTATAATTGCTCCCCGCCGCCGGTACGGGGGTCCGCCGCCGGGCGCACGATCTGCGGCACCCCCCCCGCGCCCGGCACCGGTCCGACCCCCCCGGATCTTGTGTTATCCGCGATCTGAGGCACAGGGCGGCCCCGAGGGCATCCGTGGAAAAATATATGGTTTATAATATTCATTACACAACATACAAAATTAACCGGTGGCTGTCATGCCGGAGGCACGCCTGAGGCGCATTCGGGTCGAATAACGCCCGAAATGTTAACAACAAAACCTTTATTGAATAGATTGACCGTATTTTCCAGTAGTTGAGTGATAATGCTGGGTGAGATCCTCCATATCCTGGCGGCGGCCGCTGTCAGCTGGATTCTCTTCGTTACCGTCGATATTCTCTTCAAATTGCCGGAAGCGGGGGGCGTCAGCGGAGCGTCGGCTATCGCGCGGGATATCGAGGCCGGCGGCGGCGCTCTCGCCGGCGGCACCATGATGGGGAACATCGTCTGCTCCCCCGACGCCTCGGCCGGGACGCTCCTTGCCGCATGCGGCGTCTACGTCGCCGGCATCCCCGGCGGGCTCGTCGCGGCCGCGCTCGTCTTCATCGGCAACCGCATCTGCCACGACCCCGGCTATGCCGGAACCACCGGCGCGGTCCTCGCCACGTTCGTCGTCTACGGCTTCACGCTGGTCGGGTTCGCCGCAACGGACTTCATCGCGGGCATGGTGATCGCCATCCTCACCATCCAGGGGCTCTCCCACGCCCACGCGAGCCGGCTTCTCGCACGGCTCTGGAGGGTCAGAGAGTGATCGCGATCTACATCGTCGCCGCTCTGGCGGTCTTTGCCGCGATCAGGGCCACCGTCGAGAAGAACACGGGGAGAAAACTCCCCTACGTCAACGTCATGAACTTCGCTATCGCCGGGACGGTCGTCCTGCTGCTCGACCACCCGCTCGCCCTCGTCGCGGCTGCGGCCTACTTCGTCGGCTCCACGCTCGAGGCGAACGCCATAGCGAGCACCTACGCGGGGGGTGAGCGGCGTGGATGACCTCCTCGTCCTCCTCTTCGCGGCCGTGGCGCTCATCGGGGCGGTGAGCGCCCACCTCCAGCGGGACCGCTTCGGCAAGCTGATCGCCGTCGGGATCGTCTTCGGCGGCATCGCGCCGTTCATCGCCGCCCGCGGCTACCTGGACGTCCTCATCGCCGTTAGCCTGATCGTCCCCGTCACCACGATCATCATACTGCTGATCTGCAGGAGGGATGCCAATGATGCCTGAGTTCGTCCTCGGCTGCATCATCCTCATCATCGGGGTGATCGCCGCCGGGTTCCCGCGCCCGATGACCTATCTCGGGAGGCTGATCAGCCTCGAGATCCCCGCGTTCGGCCTCCTCCTGATCATGCTCGCCTACGACGAGATGCTCGCCCTGCTGACGTTCATCGGGGTCACGGCGATCTCGACCTTCGTCCTCGTCCGGGCGATCGAACGCAAGGAGGCAGCAGAATGACGCCGAACCGGTCGATCATCACCCGGATATCGGCGATAATCTCACGGGTCGAGAACCTCACCTCGCTCTACGCGCTCCTCGCGATCGTCGTCGTCGTGCTCGGCCTCGTCAGCCTGCCGTTCATCGCCTACCACGACGACCAGCTCTACGAAAAGACCCTCGACCCGGCAAGCACCCTCGACCCCTACGACCGGGGCGGCGTGCCCTTCGGGACGACCCCCGTGAAGGCCCAGTACCCGGAGAACTCGCCCTACGCCGGATACGTGACGGCCTACCTGACCCCGTTCAGCCAGTGGCTTGCCGACACCACCCACCATATGGGAACGACGATCGTCGCTCACCCGGGCGGCATCATCGACGAGATCCTCTACAACACCCGGGGGCTGGATACCGTCGTCGAGACGAGCATCCTTTTCGTGGCGTTCGGGATCGCGAGTTACCTCTTCAGGAGGGATGACTGATGGATATCGCCTACCCGGTCGGCCTCGTCGTCGTCGCGGCCTCGATCGTCATTGGGTTTACCGCCCTCGTCCGGGAGAAGGACGACCTGCACCGGATCCTCCTCACCGACCTCGCGGAGATCCTCGCCCTCGTCCTGATCGCGCTCGTCGCCACCGACCTCGCCGAGGCGCTCATCCTCCCCGGGCTCGTCGTCGGGATATCCGAACTGATGGCCGTCTCGGAGGTCTACATCGCGAAGGAAGGGCTCCGGGCGCCGACGGGGCCGCCGTTCCGGATCGAGGTGATGGACAGCGCTCCGGGCATCCTCGCGCTGATCCTGGTCGCCTACGGCATCGTCCTCTCGGGGTTCACCGGCGGAGCGATCGCCGCGGTCGGCGCGGTCTTCTACTTCATGTGCCGGGGGCACGCCGAGCAGTTCGAGTTGATCGAGACCGTGAGCGGCTACGCATGGGCGTTCTGGATAGGAGCGTTCTTCATCTTCATGTTCCTCCCTGCGTACTGGTTCTTCGGGGTGATGATCGCCGGAGGGGCGATCCTCATCAAAGTGATGGCGAAGATGTCCCTTGTCGGGACGATGCGGCGGGGTGGTCCGGATGTTTGATCTCCCCACGGCGAACATCGGCGGGCCGGACCTCTTCGTACTGGAGTTCGGCGACATCGTCGCCTACTTCAGCCCCTACACCGCGGCGCTCTTCGTCTTCGCGCTCATCTTCACGGTTCTCGTCATCGTGAGCCGCCCGGAGCGTCAGGTGGACATCGCGTTCGGCGGCGACGCCTACTACACGAAGGTGGTCGACCCGGACCTCCTGCGGTTCCAGCGGTTCATGGCGATCGCCTGCGGGCTCGCTACGCTCGGGGCGGTGGTGACCGGGGACGTCTTCAACTTCACCCTCTTCGCCTCGATGGTGGGGATCACGAACATCGGCATCGTCGCGGCCTACCGGAACCGGCACGTCTTAAACGCCGCGTTCCAGTACGGCATCGTCGCGATGCTCGCCACCGTCCCGCTCTTCGGGGGCGCGGCGATCGTCCTCGCCGGCACCGGCACGCTGAGCATGTGGGAACTCTTCGGCGGCGCGATGGCGGTACCCCTCATCGCGAAGGCGTTCCTGGTCCTCGGCGTCATGGGGGAGGGGATGGCGCCGTTCTACATTGCAAAGGCGGAGATCACGAGGGCGCAGGGAGCGCCGTTCATCCTGATGGTTCACGTCAGTTCGCTCCTCCTCTTCCTGCGCGTAACGGAGATCGTCATATCGATGTGATTGGCCATGAAGAAACAGACATCACTGGTCATTGGACTTGCGGCGGGCGGCATCGCGGTAGCAGCCGGGCTCCTTGCCGCTCTCGGCCACCTCCCGGTATGGGCTGCCGAACTCGTCGCGGTCGTCATGTTCCCTGCCTTCGTCATCTTCATCGCACTGTGGTGGAACGCAAAACCCGGAGAAGAAGATATCCCGTTCATAGGATACTGACATGATCGAATACCTGCTCTTTGCCACCTTCATCGGCCTGCTCTTCCACGGCATCCACCGGAAAGTCATCGCGAGAGTCCAGGGACGCCCCGGACCGCCGATCTGGCAGGAGATCCTGCACACCCTGAAGTTCTCCTTCAAGGAGACCTGGATACCAAAGACGGCCAGCCAGACGCTCTTTGTGGGGATCGTCTTCGTCGCCATCGCCATCTGGAGCGGAGCCCTCTTCATCCTCCTCTCGGGAGGGAGCATCCTCCTCCTCTTTGCGGTCTACCTTCTCCACAAGATCGTGGAGCACGGGATGGGGCTCTCGACAGGCTCGCCCTACACGAAGTTCGGGGCTATCCGGTCGGTCATATCGGCGGCGTCGGAGCTCCCGCTCCTCGTCACCGTCGTCGCGATCTACTTCTTCACCCACTCGCTCTCGATCGCGGATATCGCGGCCTACCAGGAGGTTCACGGCCCGCTCCTCATCCTCGCGTTCCCGGCGGCCGTGGCGATGTACCTCGTGATCCTCTCCAAGATGCACTACGGCCCGTTCTCGATCATCGAGGCGAAGGAGATCGTGAGCGGGAACATGACCGAACACTTCGGGGTCTGGCGCGCCGGGCTCGAGGTGGCGTACGCCCTCAAGACCTACGTGCTCCTCTACGCGTTCGTCCTCATCTTCATCGGGGCTCTGCCGCTCTGGCTGACGCTGCTCGTGATGCTCCTCGTCCTGGTATCGCTCTCGTTCGTCTGCGCCGTCACTCCCATGCTCTCGCCCTACGACACCGTGACGATACAGACCCTGGTGACGGGAGCGCTCGTCATCTACATCGTCATCCTCGGGGTGGTCATGGGATGAACGCGCTGCGGCTCCTGATCACGGCGGGGGCGGCCTTCTACGTCGTGGTGTTCCTCGTCCAGGTCGCCCGGGACGCGAGCGTGGCCGGCCAGGCACTGGCGGGAGTCGTCCTGCTCGCCGTCGTTGCGGGCCTCACCTGGATGCACGACGAACTCGCCCTGAACCGCTACGAGGTAGCGCTGCTCTGGGTGATGGTGCTCGGGTTCCCCGCCTACGCGGCGGCGATTGCTCTGGGGGTGCTCGCGTGAAGTACCTCTACGAAAAAGACCTCCGGCAGATGAAGTACAACATCCTGACGAGCACGAAGCACGACGAGGCCGTCCGGGCGATCGCAGAGCGGCTCGGGATGAGCGATGCGAAACTCCGCATGGTGCTGATCCGGCGGTTCGATATGTCCCTGCTCGAGAACCTCGAATCCCGGTGGCAGATGGGGCAGCGGCACGCGGACGACGGCGATCCGGTGGCGGAAGAACTCGGTTACGAACTCTTCACCCGGTTCATACCCCTCGTGGATACGGAAACGATGCAGACGATTTACAGTGACGCAACAGCAATGACCAGAGAGATGCCCTTTGAAGAGGCGATCGCGAGAGGAAAAGAACGGCTCAGGGAGGCGATCCGCTCATGAGCATCCTCCAGAAGATCAAGAACACCGTCCGCTCAAGATCGATCCACGTCAGTTACGTCGACGTCGGGTCGTGCAACGGCTGCGACATCGAGGTGCTCGCCTGCCTTGCGCCGCGCTACGACATCGAGCAGTACGGGATCTACGTCCACAACAACCCCCGGGAGGCCGACGTCCTCCTGGTGATCGGTTCGGTCACCCCCCAGTGGGTGGACAAACTCCGCGACATCTGGGACAAGATCCCGGAGCCGAAGGTGGCCGTTGCCATCGGCAACTGCCCCATATCGGGATGCGTCTATGCCCGAAGAGGTACCTTGACGAGCCCGCCCGTCGAGAAGTACATACCGATAGCTGCACAGGTGCCGGGCTGCCCGCCCCGCCCTACGGAGATCTTGAACGCCATACTCTCGGTCGCGCCGCTGATATTCAAGGATTACGAGGAGAAACAGCCATGAAGAAGACCGTCGACGTCTCCATCCCGCTCGGCCCGATGCACCCCTGCTGGAAGGAGCCCGTCCGCCTCAAGTGCGAGACGGCGGGCGAGCGGGTGCTCAAGACCGAGCTGGAACTCGGTTACATGAAGAAGGGGATCGAGCGGATCATGCGAGGGCGGCCCTGGCAGGAGGTGATGTTTCTCGCCGAACGGGTCTGCGGCATCTGCTCGGTCGTCCACAACATGGTCTTCATCGAGACGATGGAGGAGATCAGTGATATCCCGGTTCCGCCGCGTGCGGCCTACCTCCGGGTCGTCGTCAACGAACTCGACCGGATGGCAAGCCACATCCTCGCGAACTTCTCCTACTGCTACACGATCGAGCACGAGACGCTCGCGATGTACCTCTTAAACATCCGGGAGACGGTGCTCGACAACCTGGAGCGGATCACGGGCTCGAGGATCAACACCGCCTACATGATCCCGGGCGGCGTCCGGTTCGATCTCCTGCCGGAGGACGCCGCGGCGCTGCTCGCCGATCTCGCGAAGGTGGAGGAGGAGATGAAGCGCTACGTCCGGATCTTCGAGACCGGCCCGCTGATTGCGCTCAGGAGCAAGGGGATCGGGTACATGAGCCGGGAAGAGGCGATCCGCGCCCACACCGTCGGCCCCACCGCCCGGGCGAGCGGTGTCGAGGACTCCGACCTCCGCCTCCGTCACCCGACCTACCGCGAACTCGGGTTTACCCAGATAACCCGGACGGAGGGCGACAACTTCGCCCGGGTCATGGTCCGGTTCCAGGAGGTCTTCCAGAGCATCGACCTGATAAGGAAATGCGTGGAGACCCTCCCTGAAGGCCCCATCCGGGGCGGCGGCCTCTGCAAGGCAGGCGAGGCCTCGTATGCCGGCGAGGCTCCCCGGGGCGAGTTGACCTACACCATCAAGACCGACGAATACGGCAGGGTGGTCGATATAGCAATCAGAACGCCGTCGATCATGAACATCGAGGCCTGCGCCCACTCGATGATCGTCGACGCCGCGTCGATCGCGGACGTGACGTCGACGTTCATCAGCAGCGACCCCTGCATCGCGTGCAACGAGAGGTGAAGAAATGCGATCGTTCGTCTACTACGTGCGGGAGTTCCTCAGGCCGGAATGGATCCGGAAGTTCTTCTTCGCCCGGACCGCGCCGCTCGAGACCCCCTCCTACTTCAAGGGCTACCCGACCCGGACGGAGAAGGAGTGCACGGGGTGCTTCACCTGCATGATGATCTGCCCCGCACCCGGGGCGATCGCGGTCCTCCGCAAGAAGGACGAATGGGAGCCGGAGGTCTACCCCGGCCACTGCATCCGGTGCGGTCTCTGCGTCGAGGCGTGCCCGGAAGGGGTTCTCTCGAGCGGCCGGATCCTCGACGTCACCCGGCGCGACAGGACGGCGTTCGCCTCGTGGTATCACCTGGAGGTCGACGACACCCTCTGCATGCGGTGCGGGAACTGCTGCGTCTCCTGCCCGGTCAACCGGGAGATCGACCCCCAGCTCGCGGGATCCGGGACGTCCGCGAGCGACGAGGTGATCATGCGGATCGAGGGCGGCCGGGTGCGGATCCTCCATATGGAGAAGTGCACCGGGTGCACGACCTGCGAGACCCAGTGCCCGAACCGTGCGATCCGGGTCGCCCGCATGGTGGAAGGGGTGCACCTACCGGAGGCGGAGGCATGACCTACCTCATGCTCACGGGGCGGACGGTGAACCAGGGTGTGACCGTCGAGAACAAGACCTCCGCCGAATACGCGGCCGAGACCTCGACCTGCTTCATGCACGAGTTCGACATGATGGAACTCGGGCTCGACGACGGGGATACCATCCGGGTGACCGGGCCGTGCGGAGAGGTCGTCATGCGGGCGGCGGCGTCGCCGGAAGTGGAGATGGGCACCGTCTTCGTCCCCTACGGGCCCTACGCAAACCACATCGTCGCTGCCGGCACCTGCTCCACCGGGATGCCGGACTTCAAGTCCCACAAGGTGGAGATCGAACCGACCGACGAAGAGCCGAAACTGGTTCACGAGCTGATGGAAGACCTGGGAGGCCTTGCTTATGATCGTTAAGGACGCGGTCTGCCCATTCTGCGGATGCCTCTGCGACGACATCGAGGTGGAAGTCGAAGAGGGCAGGGTGGTCGCCGTGACGAATGCCTGCGAGCTCGGGACGACGAAGTTCATGGGCGAGAAGAGGATGAAGAACCCGATCCTGCGCGACGGGGATCGGTGGAAGGATATCACCTACGACGAGGCCGTCCGCTACGCCGCCGACATGCTTCTCGAGGCCGAGCGGCCGCTCATGTACGGGTGGAGCGGCACCCACGGGGAGGCGCAGTGCGTGGGGGTGCACATGGCCGAACTCATCCGGGGCGTGATCGACAACACCTCCTCGGTCTGCCACGGCCCCTCGATCCTCGCCATCCAGGAGGTCGGGCACCCGGGATGCACGCTCGGGGTGGTGAAGAACCGGGCGGATCTCGTCATCTACTGGGGATCGAATCCGATCGACGCCCATCCCCGCCACCTCTCCCGCTACACCCGCTACGCGGAAGGGTTCTTCCTCGAGAACGCGTTCCGCGACCGGACGGTGATCGTCGTCGACGTCCGGAAGACCGAGACCGCGAACATCGCCGACGAGTTCGTCCAGATCAAGCCCGGCGGGGACTACGCGGTCCTCTCGGCGCTCCGGGCGATCGTCCAGGGGAAGGCGGACACGATCCCGCGGACGGTCGCGGGCGTCACCCGGGAGCAGCTCGTCCGGGTGGCAAACCTCTGCAAGAACGCAAAGTTCGGGGCGGTCTACTTCGGGCTCGGGCTCACGATGACGCAGGGGAAGTACAAGAACATCAGGAACGCCATCGAACTCGTCTCGGAACTGAGCCGGCACACGAAGTTCACCATCTCGGCGATGCGGGGCCACTACAACGTCTACGGTTCGAACGAAGTGAACACCTGGATGACCGGCTACCCCTTCGGGATCGACTTCTCGCGCGGGATCGCCTTCTATAACCCCGGGGAGACGACGGCGGTGGATATCCTGGCCCGGAAAGAGTGCGACGCGGCGCTGGTCGTCGGGAGCGACCCGGCCGCCCACTTCCCGCGGAAGTGTCTCGAACACCTCGCCGAGATCCCGGTCGTCCAGCTCGATCCCTACCCGAACGCCACCACCGCGTTCTGCACCGTCCAGATACCGGTGGCGGTGACCGGGATCGACGCGGAAGGAACGGCCTACCGGATGGACGGGGTGCCGATCCGGACGAGGAAAGTCATCTCCAGCGACTACCCGTCCGATGAGGAGATCCTCGCCCGGATGTACGCCCTGATGCAGGAGGCGCGGGAACGATGACCGAACTCCTGGTGAAGAACGCCTGCGTTATCGATCCGCTCCGCGGGATCAACGGCGAAACGATGGATATCGCCATCCGCGACGGCAAGATCGTCGAGGAGGTGAGCGATGCCGCAGAGGTGATCGACGCCCGCGGGATGCTCACCATGCCGGGAGGGATCGATTCGCACACCCATATCTGCGGGACGAAGGTGAACTTTGGGCGGTACATGAGCCCGGAGGATATGCGGGCGGGCAGAACACCCCGGCGGGGGGCGATGCACGCCACGTCCGGCTACAGTGTCCCGACCACCTACGGCAACAGCTACCGCTACAGCGTGATGGGCTACACCACCCTGCTCGAGGGCGCGATGGCGCCGCTCGAGGCCCGCCATACCCACGAGGAGTTCACCTACACGCCGCTGCAGGACACGATGGCGAACACCCTCTTCGACGGGAACTGGGGGGTCATGGAGGCGATTCGCGACGGCGACATAAAACGGGTCGCCGCCATCATCGCCTGGACGCTCAAGGCGGTGAAGGGGTTCGGCATCAAACTCACGAACCCCGGCGGCACCGAGGCCTGGCAGTGGGGCAAGAACGTCTCGTGCATCAGGGATCCGGTACCCTACTTCGAGGTGACGCCCGCGGAGATCATCCGGTCGGTCGTCGAGGCGAACGAACTCCTCCACCTCCCGCACTCCGTCCACCTCCACTGCAACAACCTCGGAACCCCCGGGAACTACTCCTGCACGCTCGGGTCGTTCGGCCTCATCCCCGACCTGAACGAGAAGCGGCAGACACTGTATGCGACCCACGTCCAGTTCCACGCCTACGGCGGGTCGGACTGGAAGGACTTCTGCTCGAAGAGCGAGCCGATTGCGAACTTCGTCAGCATGCGCCCGCAGATCGTCATGGATATGGGGCAGGTGATGTTCGGCCGGACGACGACGATGACCGCCGACGGGCCGATGGAGTTCAACCTCTACCGCCTCCACCACGAGAAGTGGAGCAACCACGACGTGGAGCTCGAGACGGGTTCGGGGATCATCCCGGTCATCTACCGGCGCAAGAACCTGGTCAACTCGATCATGTGGGCGATCGGCCTCGAACTCGCACTCCTCACGAAGAGCCCCTGGCAGTGCCTGCTGACGACGGACAACCCAAACGGTGCGCCGTTCGTCAAATACCCGGAGATCATCGGCCTCCTGATGAGCAAGCGGTACCGGGACGCCGAGTTCGCCACGATCCATCCCGATACCGAGTCACGGGTACCCCTCCCGGCGATCGAGCGCGAACTGGACTGGCACGAGATCGCGGTGATGACCCGGGCAGGTCAGGCAAGGGCGCTCGGCATCCAGGATCTCGGGAAAGGGCATCTCGGCCCGGGCGCCGATGCGGACGTCGCCATCTATCCCCTTAAGATCGACGAGGTCGATCCGTCGGCCGAATACCAGAGGGTGATCGACGGGTTCAGCCGGACCGAATATACGATCAAGCGGGGCAGGGTCGTTGCCCGGCGCGGCGAGTGTCTGGTTCACGGGAGCAACGCCACGTTCTGGGTCGCGCCGAAGGTTCCGGAGAACTACGATATGGGGAAGGATCCGGACTTCATCGAGAAGTTCGACCGTTACTACACCGTCCGGATGAGCAACTACCCGGTACAGAAGGAGTACCTGGCCCGGAACCGGTGTATCGAGACGGAGGTGGAATTATGAAGGTCACGCTTGCGATGAAACCCGCGGCGAAATGGTTCATCCCGATCGAGGCGGAGTCGATCGTCCCGAAGAACTTCCTTTCCGGTACCGATCTCCTGGTCTGGCGGGGGAACCGGGAGCTCCGGCTCGACGAGGTCTTCTCGGTCTCGGTGGAGGGCGATGCCGACCGCTCAGAGGACGTCGAGGTCGTCCTCTCGGGGGACACGTTCCGGTTGAAAAGGGTCGGCGAGTACATGGACGGAGGCACGATCACCGTCCTCGGCGGCATCGGGATGCACTGCGGCAACTTCATGAGCGGCGGGACGATCGAGATCCACGGGAACGCCGACGGCTGGCTCGGCCGGGAGATGGCGGGAGGAACCATCGTCTGCCGGAGCGACGCCGCCGATTACTGCGCATCGGGCTACCGCGGGGGCCGGAAAGGGATGACCGGCGGCACCGTGGAGGTCTTCGGCCGCGCCGGGGATTTCCTCGCGGAGAGCATCGCCGGCGGCACGGTGATCGTCCACGGCGATGCCGGGGATATGACCGGGGCGGAGATGCGCGGCGGCACGCTCGTCGTCCACGGAGACTGCAGTCGTCCGGGCGCGAACATGAAAGGGGGCTCCTGCTACGTCTACGGCACCGCGCAGGGGATGATCCCCACCTTCAGGAAGATCGGGACGGTTCAGCACGAAGGGCGCGCGCTTATCCGGTTTTCCGGCGATCTTGCGAACCGCGGGAAAGGAAACCTTTTTGTGAAGGGCTACGAATATCTGGACTGATGGTCAGGCACGAGTGTGGGTTCGAGGCCCCGATCCACTGCAAACGGTGCGGGAGGCCGCTGGAGAACAACGAGCGGACGGGCCTTTACTGCCCGCACTGCGGAAGAAGAGTGAGCATGCTCTGCCCGGGCTGCGGGCGTCTCTGGTGACCGGTCAGGCCCGGTTCTTCACCCACTGGGCATACTGCGCCCGTAACTGGCGGATGTCCTGTTCCGTAAGATCTTTTTTCCCCGTCTGGTGCAGATACGACTCAAGTTGCTCCACCACCTGTTCTGCATCCAGGAAGTCGTCGACGTCCAGGTAGACCGGCGCCCGCTGGACGTTGATCACCTCGCCGCACATCGGACAGAGCCTCCAGCGCTGGTAACGGTCGACGTAGTTGAAGGTCTTGCAGCCCGGACAGCGGATGACGAGGTACATGGTTAATGGGAGTTGTGCGGTCGGGCGAATTAATAGTTATCCATCCGGAGTTTTTCTGGCACCGGGGACCAGGTGGCGAAGGTCCTGTAGAGTGGATGTTGAGAAGGCTGAAGATCTTTGAAAAACGAAGGCAAGACGTTTTGGTTCTAAAACTTGGGCTCAAACTTTCTTCAGTTGAGTTCCTGACACGGATTTCGAGTGGATATCGCGCCTGGGGGGTGGGGACAAAGGGGAGTGCGAGCGCAGCGAGCATGAGAAACTCGAAGAGTTTCGAGGGGGGTGAGCCCCCCTCCCCACCTGACGGTGGTCGAGCTCCGGGCGTTCGCACCTAACGGTGCTCACGCTCCTACCCTCCGGCCAGTCGCGTTCCGCCCATCGCACTCCCCGTCAGCCCCTCCCCTAGGGGGGATATTCCCACGAAATCCGTGCCAAGCAAACCCGAAGGTCACATATGAGTGCCACCGGCGCGGGTGAGGTCTCTCCTCTCACCCCCTCTAGAAGATCATGTTCTGGACAACTCGTCCGTCACATCTCAGTTCCCTCTAATCCCCTCAACCTCCCCGCGGCTTGAGATCCTTCACCGCCGGCCCGTGGATCACCTTCCCGTCGGCATCGAACCGGGAGCCGTGACAGGGGCAGTCCCAGGTCTCTTCGGCGCTGTTCCACGCGGCGACGCACCCGAGATGGGTGCAGGTGGGGTTGACCGCGTGAACCCGCCCTTTCTCGTCCCGGAAGACGCCGGCCTTCTTGCCCTCGATCATCAGGACTCGCCCCTCGCCGGGTGCGACGTCCCGGAGATCCCCGGCCGGCCGGGATATCGCGCCGCCGATGTACTTCTCGGCCACCTCGATGTTGTGCGCGAGGAACCGCCGGGCCGATGCCGCCGGTTTGAACCGGTCGGGGGCGTAGACCTCCGCATGGGGGTTTTCGCGCCCCCGGATCATATCGGTGATGATTGTCGCGGCCGCGGTGCCGTTGGTCATTCCCCATTTCCTGAATCCGGTCGCGATGTAGACGTTCTCGTGGCCGGCGGCGAGCGGGCCGATGTAGGGGACGCCGTCGACGGTGATGTAGTCCTGCGCTGACCACCGGTAGTCGACGGACCGGAGCGGGTAGACCGACCGGGCGTAGGCCTCGAGGTCGCGGTAGTGCCTCCGCGTGTCCACGTCCTCGCCGGTCCGGTGCTCCATGCCGCCGACGATGACGAGTTCGCCGCCGTCGCCGGCAGGCTGCGACCGCCAGGAGTGGGCGGGACCATCGGCGTTGATGAACATCCCCTCGGGGAAGGGCTCGTCAAGCCGGACGCCGAGCGCGTAGGAGCGCGACGGCTCCATCCGGGCGAAGTAGAACCCGGGAGCATCGTAGAAGGGGTAGTGGGTCGCGAGAACCACGGTATCTGCCGTGACCGTTCCCGACGCCGTCCTGACCGTGCACCGCCCTCCGCCGTCCTGCACCTCGAGCGCCCGGGTATTTTCGTAGATCCGGCTCCCGTCGCCGGGAATCAGCGAAGCCAGGTGCAGGAGGTAGTTCACCGGGTGGAACTGCGCCTGGTTCTCGAAGACCACCGCGCCGTAACTCCGGGCGGAGAGCGGGATATCCTCCGTGAACGCCGCCGGGAGCCCGAGACTCCGTGCCGCGTCCGCCTCGTCCGCGACCTTCTCCCGGGCCTCTTCCGTCTCAGCGTAGGTGCAGGCCGGTTTTCTCGCGAAGTCGCAGGCGATGCCGTACTCCCGGACGAGGGACGCTACCGTCTCGATCGCCGCCTGGTTCGCTTCGGCGTACTGCTGCGCGGGCCTGCCCCCGAACCGGTCGATGAGTTCCTTGTAGATCAGCCGGTGGAGCGCCGTGACCTTCGCCGTCGTATGCCCGGTCACCCCCTGACAGATCCGGTTCCCCTCAAGCAGGGTGACCGCGTAACCGGCCCGTTTGAGCAGGACGGCGGTGGTGATCCCGGTGATGCCGCCGCCCACGACCGCCACGTCGGTCTCCAGGTTCCCCGGCAGCGGGGGATGCGGCGTCTCCGCCGCGGTAGTCTCCATCCAGAACGACCCGTGCCTGCCCGGCAGGCCATATGCACCCGGCCCATGCTCCATACGTCCAGCCTCCTTCTGCCCGCCCGGCCCGCAGTTCGGGCGGCGGCGGGCGGTCAGCATTATGCCGGGAGCATATATAGGTATGGAACGCGCCTCCCCTCTGCACCCGTCCGGTTGTTCCGCAGGGCACGCCGCCGGGAGCGGCGGGGCCTCCCCGCCGTTACGCATAAGAATGATCGCGAGCATGGGGGATGCGATCAGGATGAGCGTAATCCACACTATCGACGACTATGAGCGGTACATCGGCAAAGAGGCCGTGCGCCGCATTAAAGAGAAAGCACGGCCGCTCCGTGACATGCACGTCATGCACATGAACTCCACCTACTACGGCGGCGGGGTCTCCCAGATTCTTTCGTCCCTGACGCTCCTGATGAACAGCCTCGGGATACAGACCGGGTGGCGCGTCGTCCACGGCCCCCCGGACTTCTTCAGCGTGACGAAGAAGTTCCATAACGCGCTGCAGGGTGGCGAGATCAACATGACCGGCCGCAAGAAGGAGATCTACGAGAGCGTCATTCACGAGAACGCCATTCGAAACCACCTCGATCACGACGTGGTCTTCATCCACGACCCGCAGCCGCTCCCGCTGATCACCCATTACCGGAAGAAGAGCCCCTGGGTGTGGCGCTGCCACCTCGACCTCACCGCACCGAACCGGAAGGTCTGGAACTACCTCGTCCCGTTCATCGAGCGGTATGACGCCGTTGTCCTCTCCTGCGGGGAGTACCGGCGGGATCTCGGAAAACCCCAGGTCTTCTTCACGCCCGGGATCGATCCCTTCTCCATCGTGAACAAGGACCTCTCCGAGAGCGCCATCGACGAGCGCCTCGAGCATTACGGCATCCCGACCGATCTCCCTTTGGTCGTGCAGATCTCCCGGTTCGACCGCTGGAAGGATCCCGAAGGGGTCATCCGGGCGTTCCAGAAGGCCCGGAAGGAGGAGGAGTGCACCCTGGTTCTCGTCGGGAACGTCGCGACCGACGACCCGGAGGGCGCGGAGGTCTACCGGTCGCTTCTCGCCCACAGGAACGAGCGGATCATCGTCAAGAGCGTCCAGGACGGTGCGCTCGTGAACGCGCTCCAGCGCCGGGCCGCGGTCGTTCTCCAGAAGTCCATCCGGGAGGGGTTCGGGCTGACGGTATCGGAGGCGATGTGGAAGGGCGCGGCGGTGATCGGCGGGAACGTCGGCGGCATCCGCCAGCAGATAGAGGACGGGAAGAGCGGGTTCCTGGTCTCGTCCGTCGACGAGGCGGCGGATCGGATCGTCCGGCTGCTCCGCGACCCCGATCTCCGCGACCGTATGGGCAACGCAGCGCGTGAGCGGGTGCGGGAGCACTTCCTCTTCACCCGCACGGTCGAGCAGTACCTCGACCTGATCGGCTCGTTCGAGCCGGAGTTCCGGCTGAGGGAGGACGGGGTTTTGTCGTGCGGGTGAGCGAGGGGGTGTTGGGGGGCGGGTCTGGAGTGTTGGTGGTGCAGGAGGCGGGTTTCCTTGCCTGTGTACCTGGTGGTGCTCAAACTCATGTCCTGTGGGCAGGGGTTCCTATCTAAATCGTCTGTCCCTATGCACGGCTTTCGAGGGGATATCGCGTTTGGGGGAGGGGCTGACGGGGAGGGGGGAGTATTCCCCCCTCCCCTGTCCCCACCCCCCTCTCGGCGATAGCCCCACGGTTCACGGTACCGGGCTTGTTCCTCGCTTCGGCCATTTTGTCTGTCACATAGTGAAAGTCGTCGCCCTTCTCGAACATCTGTTGGAACGTCGCAACTCTCGCCCGGCGGTGCTTGAACTCCCGTCGTTCCGACAGTCGCATCCGCCCGAGCCCATAATCCCCGCAATCCCCCGCCATCTCCTGTGAAAGAAACCCGAGCATTTTTCTGCAAGCGGAGACGACCACTGATCCGTGAGTCCAATGGATATCCAGGTAATCGGTGTTCGGGACCTTCCCCTGATCCGGAAAGGAGACGATCTCCCCGCCCTGATCTGTGAAAAGGTCGCGTTCGAGGACGGGGACATCCTCGCCGTCGCCTCGTCCGTCTACTCGAAGGCGAAGGGCTTCACCCGCGATCTCTCCGCCATCACCCCCGGCGCGGACGCCGTGCGGATCGCGGCAAAGACGAAAGAGGACCCGCGCTTCGTACAGGCGGTGCTGGACTCGTCCACCGATATCCTGCTCGAACACCCGTTCATCCTCTCCGAACTGCCGTCCGGCCACATCGGCGTCCGGGCGGGCGTCGACCACAGCAACGTCGAAGACGGCCGGATCATCATCCTCCCGCCCGACCCTATGGCGGCCGCCGCCGAAGTCCGGGACGCCATCCGCCGCATCACCGGCAAAAACGTCCGGGTTATCGTCACCGACACCTGCGGGCGGGCGTTCCGGCGCGGCCAGACCGGCATCGCCATCGGCTGGGCGGGCATGACGGCCATCGACGACTACCGGGGCGACACCGACCTCTTCGGCCACGTCCTTGAGATCACCGAAGAAGCGGTCGTCGACGAGGTTGCAGCCTTCGCGAACTTCGTCATGGGCGAGAGCCACCAGGGCGTTCCCGCGGTGGTGTTCCGGAACTGCCGGGCGTGGAACGGACACGATAACGTCTACTTCATGCCGGAAGAGGACATCATCAGGACTGCTTTGAAGGGGAACAAAAAGGATTAGAAGAGGGCATTGAGAACAAAGACTGCCGCTCCGATCACGACGGTTATCACGATGACGGCTATCGGGCTGATATGGATGGCCCGGTGATCGTCGCTGTCGTAATAATTGACCAGGCCGGCAGAGGATACCAGTCTTCCGCCAGATTTCTTCGCCATACTGAAATATTCTCCCTTGCAATATATAAAACAGAGGTTCGGATATGCAGGAAGCCAAACCCTACGTCGTCACCGGCCGTGCGCTCCTCGGCGAAGACCTCCGGGAAGAAGACGTCACCATCACCGTCTCGGAGGGGATCGTCACCTCGATAGAGCCCGCTTCCCGGACGCCCGGGAGGTGGATCGTGCCCGCCTTCTTCAACGCCCACACGCATCTCGGCGACACCGTCGCGATGGATCTCCCCGCCCGGGGCAGCCTCGCCGACCTCGTCAAGCCCCCGAACGGCCTGAAACACCGGGTCCTCGCGGCGACCCCGCGGGCCGAACTCGTCCGGGGGATGCGTGCGAGCATCACCGGGATGCTCGCGACCGGGACAACGGGGTTCGCCGATTTCAGGGAAGGCGGGCCCGAGGGCGTCGCGGCGCTCCGCGAGGCGGCGGCCGGGCTCGACTGCCGCCCGGTCATCCTCGGCCGCGAAGGAGGGGAGGAGGTGAGCGACGGCGCGGGCATCAGCAGCGTTCACGATGTCGCGAACGCCGAAGAGATCGTCGGGGAAGCGCGGGCGGGAGGGAAACTCGTCGCCTTCCACGCGGGCGAGAAAAACCCGGACGATATCGACGACGCGCTCGCGTTCGAGCCCGACCTGCTCGTCCACTGCACCCACGCGACGGATGCGCACCTCCGCCGGATCGTCGACATGGACATCCCCGTCGCCGTCTGCCCGAGATCGAACTGGCTGCTCGGGGTCGCGGCGTCGGCGGCCCGCCCGCCTATCACGCGGATCCTCGAACTCGGGGGCCGGCTCTACCTCGGGACGGACAACGTTATGTTCGTTCAACCCGACATGCTCCGGGAGATGGCGTTTACCGCGACCGTCTACCGCGCGCGCCCCGAAGAGATCCTCCGCGCCGCGGTGTCGGGGGCCGGGTTGGCGGGGATGTCGGGGTACCTCGAGGAAGGGCAGAAAGCAAATTTCCTGGTCATCAATCCTCTAAAAAACAATATTTCCTTCAGCAGGGACATCAGGACGACCATCGTAAAACGGCTGGATTCTTCATCTATTTGCCAAACAGTTTTAACCATGCAATAGAAATCAGATAAGAAGTGTCTGTTCTGCGTGGTGTGTATGTTCCGTAAGATACTCGTTGCTATGGACGGCTCCGAACCGGCCAACCGGGCGTTTGAGACAGCTCTCGGTGAGGCCGGCGTCTGGAAAGCCGAAGTTCACGTTGTGTATGTGGTCGAATCCGGGCTATTTTCTTCCCTTCCCATGGACAACACACTCGAGATCATCTACAGTGTTTTGCAAAAGGAAGGTGAGGATGTTCTTGAAGCGGCTCGTAAGAAAGCGGATGCGGCGGGAGTATCACTCGTCACGCATCTGCGGCAGGGGCACGCGGGGTCCCAGATCATCTCTCTCGCCGAAGAGCTGGGCACCGATCTCATCGTCCTCGGCTCCTACGGGAAGAGCGGTGTCGACCGGCTCCTGCTCGGGAGCGTGACCGACTACGTGGTGCAAAACAGCCCCATCACGACGACGGTGGTGAGATCATAACCTCTCTGCAGCAGATGTTCGTCCGGGACTTCATGATAACCGACGTCGTCTGCGTCGAGATCCCCGGAAACCGGGACGATGTCCTGCGTATCCTGAAACGCACGGGGATCAGCGGCGTCCCTGTCCTCAAAGACGGCGAGCTCGTCGGCATCATCACCCGTAAGGATCTCCTCCGCAAGGCCGAAGAGACCCAGCTCGGGCTCCTGATGACGCCCGACCCGGTCGTCATCCGGCCGGACGCCCCCATCTCGGAGGCGGCCCAGCTGATGGTGCGCCACAACATCAGGAGGCTTCCCGTCCTCCAGGACGGGAAGATGGTCGGGCTGATCAGCGTGGCCGATCTCATCGGCGCCGTTGCCCAGCTCCGCATCACCCTCCCCATCAAGGAGAACTACGTCAGCAAGACCTACGCCCTCTGGGAGGAGACACCCCTCTCGCTCGTCGGGAGAGTCCTCGAGATCTCGGGTTACGACGCCATCCCCGTCCTGATGGAGGACGGCACGCTCACCGGGATCATATCGGAGCGGGATCTCATCAGGCATTCCCGCATCGAGGACGGTGTCGAGGTCAGCGACTTCTCGAACGGCACGGACGATGACGAATGGACGTGGGAGAGCATCCGGGACATGCACACCATCAGTTACGGCATCTCCAAGATCCAGCTCCTCCCGATCCCCGTGAAGAACGCGATGGTGAAGAACGTCCTCGCCGTCCCCCTGAACGCCGAGGTCGGCGAATGCGCACTGAAGATGCGGCGGGCCCGGGTCGACCAGCTCCCGGTGGTCAACGGGAACAAGCGGCTTGTCGCCATGCTCTTCGACCGTGAGCTGATAAAGGTGCTGCTGCCTGACCAGCAGGCCGTGCGAAAGAATTAAGGGGCAACATTCATATAATATACAGATGCCTATCCCTGTCGTGCCGTGACCCGGTACGGCGATAAATTTATGTTTTATGATATCGCTATACGCTTAACCGCTTTTGAGCGAGATAAGGCGTTTTAATGGTTTTAGGGGTGCTTCAATGCTTGATACTTCCCAGGAAATAATGAAAGGTACAACTACCGTAGGACTGATCTTCGATGGCGGCGTGGTCCTTGCAACGGAGATGCGAGCGACGATGGGGAACATGATCGCAAGCAAGCGTGCGAAGAAGATCTACCAGATCACGCCGAGGATCGGCCTCACGACCGCCGGCGGCGTCGGCGACGCACAGCAGCTCGTCCGGATCCTGCAGGTCGAGTGCAACCTCTTCGAGATGCGCCGCGGCAAGACCATGTCTGTCGGTGCCGCATCGACCCTGCTCTCGAACTACCTGAACCAGAACCGCTACTATCCCTACTACGTCCAGCTCCTGATGGGCGGGTTCGACGACGAGGGGCCGAGCGTCTACTCCGTCGACGCCATGGGCGGGGCGACCAAGGAAGAGGATATCGTCGCCACCGGCTCGGGCTCCCCCTTCGCCTACGGCGTGCTCGAAGACCAGTATCGGGCCGGCATGAAGGAGGACGACGCGAAGGATCTCGCCGTCCGTGCCGTCAGATCGGCGATGCGTCGTGACTCCGCATCCGGCGAGGATATCATGGTGGTCGTGATCACGAAGGACAAATATGAAGAACACATCGAGAGCGGGTTGCAGAGGCCATCGGCAGCCCGCCCAACACTCTGATATTTTTTAGGACGATTTTAATGGTTATCGAAGAGAAACTCCAGGAGCTTAAGGAGCAGATCAACAAGATTGTTCCCGGTGGAATTACCATCTCGAACGTCGAGTTTGAAGGTCCCGAGCTCGTTATCTACACCGACGATCCGAAACTGTTTGCCGATCAGGCAGACCTGATAAAAATACTGGCACGCGATCTCAGAAAGCGGATCGTCGTGCGCCCGAATATCCTTGAAGACCCGGAGCGGGCCGCCCAGGAGATCCGGGCGGTCGTGCCGGAGAACGCGGGGATCACCGACCTCTTCTTCGACCCGGAGACCGGCGAGGTCCTGATCGAGGCGGAGAAGCCCGGTGTGGTCATCGGCAAGAACGGGGTAACCCTCCGGGAGATCACGAAACAGATCGGCTGGACGCCGAAGGTTGTCCGGACGCCGCCCATCGAGAGCACGACGGTGAAGCAGATCCGTACCTATCTCCGGTCGGTGAAGGACGAGCGCAAAGCATTTCTGCGGGCGATCGGCCGCCGCATCCACCGTGAGGTCACGAGCAAAGACCAGTGGCTGCGGGTCACGACGCTCGGGTGCTGCCGCGAGGTCGGCCGCGCTGCGTTCCTGATATCGACACCGGAGAGCAAGATCCTGGTCGACTGCGGCGAAAAGCCGGGCAGCACCACGAACGGGACGCCGTACCTCTATGTGCCCGAGATCTACCCGCTCAACACGCTCGATGCAGTGGTGCTCACCCACGCGCACCTCGACCACTGCGCCCTCGTCCCGCTCCTGTATAAGTACGGTTACGAAGGCCCGGTCTACTCGACGGCGCCGACGAGGGATCTCTCGACGATGCTCCAGCTCGACTACCTGGACGTCGTCAGAAAGGAGACGGACAGGATCCCCTACACCTCGAACGAGGTGCGGACCTACATGAAACACTCCATCACCCTCAACTACGGCAGCGTGACCGACATCGCACCCGACGTCAAACTCACCTTCCATAACGCGGGGCATATCCTCGGGTCGGCCATCGCGCACTTCCATATCGGCGAGGGGCTCTACAACATCGCGTTCACCGGCGACTTCAACTACCAGAAGTCACGGCTGTTCTCCCCGGCGGTCTCGTCCTTCCCGCGGCTCGAGGCGCTCTTCATGGAGAGCACCTACGGCGGGTCGAACGACTTCCAGCCCCAGAGGAAAGAGGCGGAGGACAAGCTCTACGAGACGGTTTCGACGACGATCAAGCGCGGCGGCAAGGTGATCATTCCCGCGTTCGCCGTCGGGCGGTCGCAGGAGGTCATGCTCGCCCTCGAGGAGGGTATCCGGCGGCAGAAGATCCCGCCGGTCAAGATCTACCTCGACGGCATGATCAAGGAAGCGACGGCGATCCACACGACCTACCCGGAGTACCTTAACAGCGATCTCCGAAACCAGATCTTCCGCGAAGGACTGAACCCCTTCCTCTCCGAGGCGTTCGTCCAGGTGGACTCGCCGGCCATCCGTGAGAAGGTGGTAACGGGCGATCCCTGCGTCATCATCACGACGAGTGGTATGTTAAACGGCGGGCCGGTGATGGAGTACCTCAAGGCTCTCGGCCCCGACGAGCGCAACTCGCTCATCTTCGTCGGCTACCAGGCGGACGGGACGCTCGGGCGGCGCATCCAGAAGGGCTGGCGCGAGATCCCGCTCGGCTGGCGCGAGACGATCGTGATCAACCTCGAGATCGCGACGAGCGACGGGTTCTCCGGTCACTCCGACCGCAAACAGTTGATGAACTACGTTGCTCACCTTCAGCCGCGCCCGGAGAAGATCTTCACCATCCACGGCGACGAGAACAAGACCATCGACCTTGCAAGTTCCATCTACAAGCGCCACCGTATCGAGACGCATTCTCCCATGAACCTTGAGACGTATCGTATGATCTAGGAATGCTGCAAAAACTCCCCATCCTCCTCGGGATATTCGTGGTGATGGCGCTCTCGAACGCCGTCGTCCCGGTGCTTCCCGATTTTGCCGAGGGGGCGGCACTGCAGGGCGTGGTCTACTCCGCATACTTTTTGGGCGCGTTTCTGACGGTGCTGCCGGCGGGGCTTGCAAGCGACCGGATCGGAAGCGTGCCCCTCATCCGCACCGGGCTTCTCCTGACTCTTGCAAGCGGCGTCCTCATCCTGCTCTTTCCATCAGGCCTGCCGCTCCTCGTCTTCCGGGTGATCGAGGGGATTGGGGCGGGGCTCTTCCTCTCGGCGGCGCTCGCGTGGGCGAACTCCCAGACTCCGGCCGGGCAGCTCAGCGGCTACGTCATGGCGGCCTTGAACCTCGGTCTGGTCGTGGGACTTCTCGCGACGGGCTGGCTCGATGCGGCCTTCGACAGCCATCTTGCGGGGATTGCCCTCTTTACGGTGCTTGCAATCCCCGCGGCCGCAATGAGCCTCGTCGTCCGGGAGAGCGAGCGCGTGGGGTTTGCGAAGGCGGATTTCGCAGGGATCGTGCGGAACTATTTCTGGCTCTTTGCAGCGGCGGTCGTTCTCGTGGGGATGACCGGGGCGGTGGCGGCCGTCTACCCCGAGTACACCGGGAACGACTCGTCGGTGCTCGCCCTGCAGCTCGCGACAATCAACATCGCGACCGTCGTTGCCCTGCTCGTCACCCCCCGGATCAATTTCCGTCCTGCCCCGACCATCCGGGCCGCCTCGCTCCTGATGGCGGCGGCGGTGCTGGCGGGCTACTTCACGCCCTATGCCTTCCCCGCCATCGGGGCCCTGTCGGGCGTGTTCATCGTCGCGGTTCTCGCGTTCCTCGCGGAGACGAAGATCGAGCAGGGCGTGATGACCGGGCTCTTCAACACCGCGTCCTACGCCGGGTTCACGTTCCTCTCCGCCCTTGCGGGGCTGGTGGCCGGAGGGATCGGGTTCCTGGCCGCATTCGTCCTGCTGGCCGGGATGGCGGTGGCGGTGGCCGTCCCCATCGGCAGGTGCCGGTGCGAGTATCGCGGGTGACGGAGCGCATATTACCCCTCCCGTCCATAGGATCATCCATGAAGATGATGATCGGCGGCGAGCGGCGCGATTCGGTCTCCGGCAGGGTATTTCCGGTGCACAACCCCGCGACGGGCGACGTGGTCGGTGAAGCGCCGCTCGGCGGCGAGGACGATGTTTTAGCCGCGATCGAGGCCGCCGGGGAGGCGTTTCCCGACTGGGCCGCGAAGAGCCCGAGGGATCGGGCGAAGATCCTCTTCTTTGCGGCAGAAGAGGTCCGGCGCAGGAACACCGACCTTGCGGCGCTCCTGACCGCCGAACAGGGCAAGCCCATCCGCGAGGCGGTCGACGAGATCAACGGGTTTGCAAACATCCTCGAGTACTATCACGCCCTCTCGGCGGGGCTCCGGGGCGAGTTCGCGAACCTCAAGGGCTACGGCCGGGTTACGGTCCGGAGACGCCCGCTCGGCATCTGCGGCGCGATCATCCCCTGGAATATGCCGGCGATCATCATGGGCTGGAAGATAGGTGCGGCTCTCGCGGCGGGGAACACGATGGTCTTGAAGCCCGCCCGAACCGCCCCGCTGACCTGCATGAGGCTCGCGGAGATCCTCGGGGAGGCGGGTCTCCCGCCGGGGGTCTTAAACGTCGTCACCGGGCCGGGGGAGACGGTCGGCCGGGAGATCGCGAGGAACCCAGGCGTTCGGAAGGTCTCGTTCACCGGGGAGGTCGGGACCGGGAGGCAGGTCGCCCTTGACGCCGCCCCTGCGATGAAGCGGCTGACGCTGGAACTCGGGGGGAGCGATCCGATGATCGTCTGTGACGATGCCGATATCGGAGCGGCGGTCGAGGGGGTCATCCGGGGACGTTACTACAACTGCGGCCAGGTCTGCACGGCGGTCAAAAGGCTCTACGTCTCTGACTCGATCGCGGACGAGTTTGTCCGGCGGCTGACGGCGAGGGTCGAGACGTTCGTGGTCGGGAACGGCATGGACCGCGGCGTCGGGATGGGCCCGCTGAACAACCGGGCGGGCTTAAATCGGGTCGTTAATATTGTCGATGCCGCCCGGGAGCGGGACGAGGGGAAGATCGTCGCGGGAGGGCGGGCGCCCGAAGGGGAGCAGTACAAGCGCGGCCTCTTCTTCCTGCCGACGCTCATTACCGGTGTTCCGCACGACTCCGTCCTCTTCTCCGAGGAGATCTTCGGCCCGGTGCTGCCGATCGCCGCCGTTTCCGGTCTCGACGAGGCGCTCGAGCTCGCGAACAATTCCCGTTACGGCCTCGGGGCGTCGGTATGGACCCGGAACGCGGACACGATCGCCCGGGCGACGGAAGAACTCGAGGCGGGGATCGTCTGGGTCAACCAGCACCTGAGGATCCCGCCGGAGGTGCCGTTCGGGGGGACGAAGGCGAGCGGCATCGGCAGGGAGAACGGCAGCCGGGCGCTCGAGGAGTACACGGAGGAGAAGGCCGTGCTGGTGCGGCTGTAGGGGCTAAAATCGCCGGCAAGCCCCGTTGATGGCGGCACACGAGACGGAGAACCTTCCCCGGCGCGATGAGAGGTTTGCGGGTCATGCTTCGTCCGGGCGGTCGGTGTCAGGGTTCCCGGTGTATCGGAAAATATGTTTGCGATGCCTTTTGGGCAATCGGGATTTTTATTAAGAATATAGCAAAATTTATATAATTCAGTGCCTATCCTCACCCTCTCCCAAGGGGGGATGGTAGTATGAGACGATGGATAACTCTATGCGCGTGCATTCTTGCTCTTCTTGCGATGCCGTTTGCCGTAACGGCGGCGGTAATCGGAGACGAGAATGCAACGGCGACGCCCATGGGCGAGACCGGGCAGATGGATAACCAGACGGCGAACATGACGATTGCCGCCTACATCGAGCAGGACGAGAACCTGACACGGCTGGCCGAAGCAGTCGCCGTGGCGGGGCTCTACGACACCCTGAACGGCGAGGGCCCGTACACGGTCTTTGCCCCGAGCAACGAGGCGTTCGACGCTCTCGGGAACGACACCGTGAACCAGCTCATGAACGAGACCGACAACCTGACGATGGTTCTCCAGTATCACGTCGTCGAGGGCGAGTACCTGTCGGCGAACTTCACCAACATGACCGATGAGCAGGCCGGACAGGAGAACCAGACTGCCGGAAACGAGTCCGAAGGCGGTGTGCTTGATATCTTCAGCGGGCTTCTCGGCGGCGAGAACGAGACCGCGAGCGAGAACATGAGCACGCTCGTCACGCTTGCCGGCGAGGACCTGAACGTCTCCGCCACCGACGGCGAGGTCATGGTCGAGAACGCCACCGTCACCGTGGCGGACATCAACACGACGAACGGCGTGATCCATATCATCGACCTGGTGCTGGTGCCGCCGGGCGTGAACCTGACGGCGGGCGGGGAGACACCGACCACGATGCCGGCCGGGGAGACGCCGACCACGCCGATGGGTGAGATGACCACGATGCCGGTCGGGGAGACACCGGCCGCGACGATGGCCGAGAACCAGAGCGCCCTGATAGGCATCGTACAGTGATGTAGAGCACGGCAGAGGGCGGCAGGCGCCGCTGGTCTGCCTTCGAGGCTTCCGGACGGCACTCGAGTGCCGTTCGGCTGCAACACCTCTCTATTTTTTTCTCTTACCACAACCTGCGGATATTGCCGGGTTGTTTCGTTTCTTTGAACAGCAGGCCGGAGCCCGGAGCGCCCGGAGTGCCCGGAGCGCGAATCGGAGACATTCCAGAGATTGTCTTCTTCTCCTTTCGCCGATAGGGTGATGCCGCCGGGTGACGAACGTGTGGGGGGAATTGCCCCGATGCAGGCCGTGATTTTTCCAGGTCGGCTTTTGTGGATTATTATCATAATATTTTTATATTACCACGCTCATTCCTCTGCTCGCAAGGGGGGATATGTATGAGACGACCTGTATTGTTCGGTTTGTGCATCATTCTCTTCCTATCAATCTCTGCTGCAAGTGTAGCGGTCTCGATTGGAGGAGGACCTGTTGAACTGAACCCTGATGAGACTGTGAACATCACACCGGTAAACAGTACCGAAACCTACGAGGTGCCGCAGACGACAGTGCTTGGAGCACTTGATGCTGCCTCGATCCTCGGATCATTCGAGTACCAGGTTGCTGAAGACCTGCCTCTGGATGAGGAAAACCTCAGCATTCTATCGATTACCGACATTGAAAACGAGATTGTGAACGAGACTCCGAACAACTGGACCTTCTGGGTCAACGACGAGCAGGCCACGACAGGGCCCGCGGTGACGAACCTCACCGACGGGGACAACCTGACCTTCTCCTACGGGCCCCCGTCGCACACCCTGGAAAACGCCACGTATACCCTGATGGTGAACGTGACCGTTCTTGGGGCGGTTGTTACTCCGACGCCGACGGTGAACGTCACTCCGACGCCGGGAGCGAATGTGACGCCCTTCGTCAACGTCTCCGATCAGCCGATCGAGAACGATACGGTGATCGTTGACAACGCCACGATCAACCAGACGGGTTGGGCGGACATCCACGCGGACCTGAACGGAACGCCCGGGCCGATCATCGGCTACAGCCAGATCACCGAAGGCGTAAATGAGAACGTTTCCGTGGAGATCGAGGTCGAGAACGCCACGCCGGTGCTCTATGCCATGCTTCACATCGATGCGGGAGAGCCGGGCGTCCATGAGTTCCCGGGCCCCGACGTGCCGATCCTGGTGAACGGAAGCCCCGTCCAGCAGGCCTTCAACGTGACCGGGGGGCTGCCCGAAGAGAACGTTACGCCGACCCCAACGGTGAACGTTACGCCGAGTCCGACGGTGAACGTTACGCCGAGTCCGACGGTGAACGTTACGCCGAGTCCGACGGTGAACGTTACGCCGACACCGACGGTGAACGTTACGCCGAGTCCGACGGTGAACGTTACGCCGAGTCCGACGGTGAACGTTACGCCGAGTCCGACGGTGAACGTTACGCCGACACCGACGGTGAACGTCACGCCGACACCAACGGTGAACGTTACGCCGAGTCCGACAGTGAACGTTACGCCGAGTCCGACACCCGGTGCGAACATCACCGAACAGATCGTCGAGGGCCTTTCGGACCAGGAGAACCTGACGACGTTCGTTGAAGCGGTGAACAACTCCACTATCGGCGAGGAACTCGACGAGAACGAGAGTTACGTGATGTGCGCTCCGACCGACGATGCGTTTTCCGGGCTGGGCAACCGGACGCTCTCGGTGATCATGGGCGACACGATGCTCTTAAACAAGATCCTCAGTTACCATGTCATCCAGGGTGATTACACGATCGAAGAGCTCGTGCAACTCTGCGAGAATTCGACCGACGGGCAGATCTCCCTGCCGACCGCTGAAGGATCGGAGGTTAATGTCTCGCTCACCGAGGACGGTCAGCTGACCATCAACAACATCATCGTTGTGACCCAGATCCAGATCACGAACTACATCGTGGTCTACGTGATCGACGGTGTCCTGGTTCCGCCGGACACCCCGATCCCAACCCCAACACCGACAGTGACACCAACCGCGACACCAACGGTGAACGTTACGCCGAGTCCGACGGTGAACGTTACGCCGACTCCGACGGTGAACGTTACGCCGACTCCGACGGTGAACGTTACGCCGACACCAACGGTGAACGTTACGCCGACTCCGACGGTGAACGTTACGCCGACTCCGACGGTGAACGTGACCCCGACGCCGACAACGCCGGAGGAGACCATGGATCTCCAGCTCTATGAAGGCTGGAACTTCGTCTCTATCCCGAGATCGCTCTCTGCGGGAAACGATACCGCAGCGTCGGTCTTTGCGGACGTCGACACCGGCGGGCGGTCGATCTACACCCATACCCCGGCAGGCGGCTTCGAGCCCCTGGGCGAGAGCGAGATCCTGGAAGTCCTTGAGGGATACTGGGTCTACTCGACCGAGGAGACGACCGTGCAGCTGATGCTCAGCACCGACCCGGTGAGGGCACCCGCACTGAAGACGCTCAGCCCGGGCTGGAACGCCATCGGCTACTCCGACCTGACGGAGCGCAGTGCGGACGAGGCGCTCATATCGGTGGAAGACAACTGGGTCTACGTCGTCGGCTACGATGCAGAAGAGCAGAGTTACCGGCCGGCGCTCATCAACAATGTGACCGGTGACCAGGGGGAGAACCAGAGACTCTCCCCGACCGAGGGTTACTGGCTGTTCGTGCGCGAGGATGGCAGACTGGCTGCCATCAGCGCCTGACCTTTTTTTTGGCGGTTTTGCCTTCCGGGCAGCCAAAATCGAAGAACCGGTCTTCGGGAAGAAGCCCGGTGAGAAAAGAATCTTCCGCGGAGGAGGAATGGCGCCGGAAACCGTCCCGGTACCGGCCGCTTACTCCGGTGTTGCCGTATACTCCCGCATCAGTGCGTCGCCGTAGGCTTCCCTCTTCTTTGTCGGGATGTAGTTGAACTCCCCGGCTCTCCTGAGGAGCTCGGCGCGAATCGCGGCGTCGTCCGCGAGATGCAGGTCCCGCACGCCGTCGACGATGAAGTCGAGCTGGTTGACGCCGGTCTCCTTCCCGTCCACGAGGATCGTCTTGATCTTGATCGCGTCCGGCCGGACCCCGCCGCAGACGGTGCAGTAGTCGCCTTCCTTCTCGTTCGTCACGCTCTCACTCCCGTATCATCGTGAGCGACATCTTGAACCGGGTTATGGCCGAGAGGGCGTGGGGGACGTTCGCCGGGAAGATGATCGTCTCGCCCTCGCGCATCTGGTGCGTCTCGCCCGCCACCCAGACCTCGCACTCCCCGTCCAGGATCGTCACCACCGCATCGTAGGGCGCGGTGTGCTCCGAGAGCCCCTCGTCCTCGTCGAACGAGAAGAGGGTGATGCTTCCCACCGGTTTGTTGACGATCATCCTGCTTGCCACGGTCCCGTCCTGGTAGGCGACGAGATCCGCCAGCCGGAGGACCTTCCCCCGCAACTCGGCACGCTTCTCTTCAGACACTGTTGCACCAGCCTTTATGATACTCTGCTGCTCCTTCCTATCTACCCTTCCCTTTTCGCCCTCGTGTAGACGAGCGCCCCGTCAACCGGGCAGGCGTCCGTGCACCGGCCGCAGAGGTAGCACTCGCCGGCTCCGGCGGACGGGTTCGCCGCCCCGGTCGGGCACGCCCGCTCGCATTTCCCGCAGCCGATGCAGGCCTCCGTCCTCCTGATCCGGTAGACGGCCTTTGATGCTGCGGGGGCGAGCAGTGCGCCGTAGGGACAGACGTAGCGGCAGAACGGCCGGTAGACGACGGCGGAGAGGAGGACGATCCCGAGGAAGACGAAGAACGAGACGCTCGCGACCGCGAGGTTGAAGAAGGCCGGGAGGCCCATGAGCGCAAGAAGGTTCACCGAGAGCCCGAGGCCGGCGGCGAGGAAGACGACGAAGACGCCCGCCCTGACCGCCGTCGGGACACGGCTTTCGGCGCGGCCGCGCTTCTTCACCGGCACGAGGTACATGAATTCCTGGACGGCGCCCGCCGGGCAGACCTGCCCGCAGACGATCCGGCCGAATACGAGGGTGAGGCCGATGAAGGCGAGCAGTCCCGCGATTGCCATCGGGAGCGGCGACCCGAGCGCCGCCGCGTCCCGGAGGACGAGGGCCTGGAACTGGTAGGGGAAGACCGGCGCAAAGACCAGGAACCCGAAGAACACCGAGGCTGCGAGGAACGGCACCGCACGGCGCCGGGTGAACCGGCCCGAGTACCAGAGCCATGCGAGGGCGGCAAACGCGATGATGCCGTAGATGAACCCTGCGGCCTTCGGGATAGATTCGATGACCATCTATCCTCACAGCAGCCGCGTCCCGGTCGTCGGTCGCGGGATCTTCACCACCAGCACCCGGAAGGTGCCGTCGCTCTCGTTCATCCAGCGGTGCGGGATCTTTGCCGGGCTCTCGACCAGGCGGTCCTTTCCGACCTGGGCGCGCTCGTCGCCGATCTCGACGATCCCCGTGCCCTCGAGGACGTAGAAGAAGACGTCCACCGGGGTGATGTGTTTCTTGAGCGATTCGCCGGGGTTAAGCGTGATCACCACCGCCGTCGCGTGCTCGGTGTCGTAGACCTTCCGGGCGTCGACATGGTGCGGGTTCTCGCCGATCGGTTCCTGTGCTACATCAACGATTTTCATTGCATTCATCTCCAGAGTCTCCTCTCTCCTGAGGTAGTTAACCTTTGTAGTTCGTCCAGTAGTTCGCGAGGCACTCCCGCCGCCTCCGCTCCTGCCGGCGGGCCCGCATCTCCGGGAAGGTAGGTTCCGTGCTCTGGACCGCCGGGCAGTAGGGGCAGAGGGCGAACGGTACGTCGTCGGCCAGGTCCCTGACCGGGCAGAGGTAGGTCCCCTCCCATTCGTCGACGATCTGCCCGCCGGGGAACGGGGTGCCGACGGGATGAGCGGGTTCTTCCACGACGAAGATGGTGAACGCGGAGAGGAGGTACTTCAGGTAGAGGTACTTCGGGTCCTTCTCCCGCGCTTTTGCCGTGCAGGCCTCCGCCACCATCGAGCAGTAGGCGGAGAGCGCCGGGGCGGGGGGGCCATCCAGTTCGCGGCCGCCGCTGTTCCGGGAGAGGAGAACCAGGCGGTGGTGCGCCCCGAAGATCTCTTCCCTGACGCTCGATAGAAGGCGGTCGCGGTAGTCCTCCGGGAGGTGGGCGACTTTGCGCTCGAACCGGGCGTTCATCGCCTCGAGGTCGCGGAGGTCGTATGCCGCAGTTTCGTCCGCGATGATCCGGAGGAGATCGCCCTTCGTCTTCGCCTCCTGCATCCGGCGGCACGCCGCCCGGATGGCCGCCGCCGATACTGTTTCTCCGCGTCCCGCTTCCTCGCCGCCGTCCTCGGCGAAGGTGTCGATGAGGAGGGAGCTGACCTCGTCGGGGCCGGTCCCGGAACGGGTGCCGCCTTTCCTGCCGACGAACCGCTTGATACCTTCAAGAATTGCTCTTAGCCGCATGGTCGAAGATCTTAGGGAGTATGGAACGCACGAAGGTTTAACTCTCGTGTAACTCTCATAGTAACAATTATGGACGACCTGATCCGGAGCCTCACGGCGCTCGGGCTGACGGCGTACGAAGCCCGGGTCTACGCCGCCCTCGTCGGGATCGGCGAGGGGAGCGCCCGCCAGATCCACGAGGCGAGCGGCGTCCCGCGCCCCAGGGTCTACGACATCGCCGAAGGGCTTGCCGGCCGGGGTTTCATCACCGTCCGGCGGGGGAGCCCCCACATCTACATCCCGGCCGAGCCCGCCGTCGTCATCCACCACCTGAAGAGTGCCGTGGATGCCGCGGCGACGGCGGCGGTGCAGGGTCTCGACGCCCTCTCGCTCGACGCCCGGGCGAAGAACTCGCCGATCTGGTACGTGCAGGGGGAGTGGAGCATCCGGCGCCACGCGGAGTCGCTTGCCGGCGGCGTCGTCCGCGACCTTGCCGTCGTCTGCCTGGACTACCGGGAGATCGGCGAGTTCGCCCGCCTGATCGCCGGTGCGTCGCGGGACCACCCGGTGAGCGTCCTCCTCCCGAACGGGAAGCGCGGGATCAAAAAGCCGCTCGGGGACGCGTCCCTCTACGTCCCGAAGCCCTTCTGCACCTTCTTTCAGGAGAACATCTTCGAGAAGGTCTACTGCGGCCCCATCCCGGTGGACGGGTCGGCGTTCCTGCTCGAGTACATCTTCATCGCCGACGACCGTGTCTGCATGATCGTCTACCGCCAGGACGCCGTCCGTAACGCCGTGGTGATCACCCTGCCGTTCATCACCTGCGTTCAACGGCAGTTCGTCAACCGGATGATCGCGAACGCCGACTGCATCGGCGGCCCCCTTCCGCGAAACCCCGATCAGGCGGAGTCGAGCGGGATGTAGGGGGCGAAGGTCAGGACGTCGCTTTTGACGGCGTCGAACCCGACCCGCTCGACGAACCGTGCGGTCCGCTCTCCCGGTTTGGCGTTCTCCCGGTAGTACTCGAGCAGCCGGCGGACCAGATCGATGGCCTGATCTTTCGTGAGGTCTTTTGCGGCGACGTCGCCGATCCGGGGGCGGCCGCCGGAGTTGCCCCCGAAGATGACCGTCCAGCCTTTTGCGTTCCCCATGAGCCCGATGTCCCGGAGGTAACTCTCGCCGCAGCACCGGGGGCACCCCGAGACTCCCATCTTGAGTTTTGCCGGCAGGTTCATGTCCTGGTAGAGTTCCTCGACCTCGAGCCCGAGGCCCAGGGAATCCTGTTTGCCGTATTTGCAGGTCACCGTCCCGGGGCATGCCTGGACGTAGTGGACGCAGGGTGCGGTCGCCTGCCCGACGGTCATCCCGAGCTCGTTCCAGATGCTCTCGACGTCCTCTTCTTTGATGCCCACGAGCACCATCCGCTGCCCCGACGTCATCTTGATGACGGGGATCTCGTAGCGCCTGACGACCTTGACGATGCTCTCCAGGTGCTCCGGGCTGACGATCCCCGCGGGGGTTCTCGGCACGATCGCGTAGGACATTTTGTCTCTCTGGAGGATTGCTCCTCTGGGTCCGTTTTCCATGTTCTTGTCACCTCTCCGGCAGTTTCGGGTGCGCCGGATACGATCCAGCCATCGCTGTCCGGAGGTAAAAGCATGCTGTCACCGTGCGGGGTACACCCGTTCAGGAACTTCTGCCGGCGATCTCTTCCTCGATATACCGTTTCAGCGCCACGGCGTTGTTGTGCTCCTCGTCCCGTGCGGCGTAGAGGAGCGTGACGGTTGCGTCAGTCGCCTCCTGCCGGAGCCGGGCGAGTTTTTCCTCTTTTCCTTCGAGTTCGGCCCGATAGCGCCGGAGAAATTCCTCCCACTTCGCCGGGTCGTGTCCGAACCACCGGCGCAGTTCGCTCGACGGTGCAAGATCCTTCTCCCACCGGTCGAGCGACGCCTTCTCTTTCGAGACGCCTCTCGGCCATATCCGGTCGACGAGAACCCGGGTGCCGTCGTCTTTTGAGGGCTCTTTGTAGATCCTCTTTGTACGTAGCATGGGCGGATGTGCGGCGGCCTCTCACTTAACCCTGTTCCTGCCTTGATGGACGGGGTCTGCGCGAACGCCCTGGCGGTCGAGGAGATCTTCGTGGGCGAGACCATCACCGGCCCGGCGGAGCGACCTATACCTTCATCGCGCCGGACGAGTCCGGCACGTATTTCTTCCGGTGCGACGTCCATCCGCAGCAGATGACCGGGTACTTCATCGTAAAGTGATATCTTCTCAAAATGTCTTACTCGCTTGCCGCGTTCCGGATGGGCGGGATTCAGGGGGGTCTGCGCCCTGAACGGAGGTTTCCGGCGGCAGGGACCCGAACTGAGGATAAATTATAAGTAATATGTGCGTGATGCCCCCTCCCATGAGGCCAATCGCAGTACTTCTGGCGGTGCTCCTCATCCTGGGTGTGGGCATACTGGCGGCAGGATGCACCATGCCGGGTGGAGACGGAACCCAGCAGACCCCGATGGAGACCGGGACCCCGATGGAAACGGAGACCCCGATGGAGACCGGGACCCCGATGGAGACCGGGACCCCGATGGAAACGGAGACCCCGATGGAAACGGAGACCCCGATGGAAACGGAGACCCCGATGGAAACGGAGACCCCGATGGAAACGGAGACCCCGATGGAAACGGAGACCCCGATGGAAACGGAGACCCCGATGGAAACGGAGACCCCGATGGAAACGGAGACCCCGATGGAGACCGGGACCCTGCCCTGAGCCGGGATGACCGCAGCGGTCGGTCAGACAGGTTACCGACGCAGCCGAACAGGCCGCATTGATGGTGCGGCCCCACTTTTTTCTCACGCATTCCCGTGGAAGGAGCGTCGAGGTAATTGCAAAATTGCCTTCTGCACCGTCCGTCTTCGCAAAGCAGCCTCACAGGAGACGCGTCCGCGATGCCGGATCAAAAAAAGAGTTAGGGTTCAGCGCCGCTTCCTCGCCCAGAGGAGGAAGGCCAGCGGTGCGAGGAGGGGCGCGTAGACGAGCGGTGCCGTAGGTGTCGTCGCCGGCACGGTGGTCGGCTCCGTCGTTACGTTTCCGGTAACCTCAGGTGTCCCGGTAACTTCCGCTGTGATGTTCAACTCCTCCGCCGATGCGATCACGCTCACGGGTGACGCAATGATGGCGAAGATGGAGAACCCGGGGGTGGTTGCCCGGAAGTTGTACTTGCTGTTCTCTTCGCCGATCACTTCGGTCTCCAGGGACTCCCAGATGCCGTTGACGTAGCGCATGAGGACAACGTCCTCCGCGGTCGCGTTGTGGCTTTCAAGCCAGTTGGCAGGGACGCTAAAGAATACCGTCGCGTTGCCGATCTGGTTTTGGCTCACCCATTGGGGGGTGATCTCGATGTACTCGTAGACGTCGCCAGCGGGAGGCTCCGCAGCCGAGGACGCTTTTGCCTTCTTCACGGTCAGCATCATCTTCGGGATGGTGCTGGCTGCCGTGACGTTCACGCTGCTGACCGATGTGACGCTGATATCCGAGAAGGTGAACGTCTCGCCGCTTCTCAGGTTCTCACGTATCCCTGCGGAGAAGGAGGGAGTGCTGTCACCGCCGCCACTGCTGCCACCGCTGCCGCCGCTGCCGGGGGTGGGTTCAGGTGCAACGGTTGCCGAGACGGTGACTGCTGCTGTTTCTGCCACGTCGCCTACCGATGCCGTTACGTCCGTCGATCCCTCTGCAAACGCTCCAAAGAGGCCGGCCCGGTCGATCGTGCCGACCTCAGGGTTGGAGGACGACCAGGTTACCCTGATCCAGTCCATCTCGTTGTCGCGCTGGTCAAAGACGGTTGCCGTGAACGCTTGGGTCTCTTCGGGCAGGATCGTGGCCGTGGGCGGTTCGATCTCGATCCGCGTTGCGACCTGCGACGATTCGACGGTCACGGTCGCGGTCCCGGTCTCGTTGTCTGCAGTAGCGGTGATGGTCGCTGTGCCTTCGGTAAGCGCGCTGAAGAGTCCGTCGGCATCGATGGTGCCAACGGCCTCGTCGCTGCTTGTCCAGTTCACCGTGGGATCGGATGCGTTGTCCTGCAGGTCATATACGGTCGCGGTGAACTGCCACTCGTCCCCCAGGTCCAGGATGATCGCCGACGGGGAGACCGCAACGCCCGAGGTTGACGTGGTGACGGTTACCGCCGCGGTCCCGGTTATGTTTCCTGCCGCTGCGGTGATGGTCGTCGTGCCGTCGGCAACCGCGGAGAAGACGCCGTCCGCATCGATGGTCCCGACGGTCTCATCGCTGCCTGTCCAGTTGATCTCGACGTCGGTCATGCTGGTGCCGAACTGGTCGAAAGCGGTCGCGGTGAATGTCGCGGTGTCATTTTCGGCGAGCGTGATTGCCGATGGTGCGACAGCGATGCTGGCGAGAGCCGGCTCTTCGTCGTTGACGGTGATGGTCGCCGTCGCGGTTACGTTCTCTGCCGTTGCGGTGACGTCCGCCGTGCCTTCGGCGAGGGCGGTGAAGGTACCGTTTGCGTCGATCGTGCCGACGGTCTCATCGCTGCTCGTCCAGGCGATCTCAACGTCGGTCATGACGGCGCCGTCCTCGTCACGAGCGGTCACGATGAACAGCTGGGTATCGCCGATCGCGAGGGTGGCCTCGGGCGGTGTGATCCGGATGCTCTCCAGGACCGGTTCAGCCGGCTCTTCTTCGTTGACGGTGACGAGCGCCGATGCGGATGCATTGCCCGCCGTTGCAGTGACGGCCGTTATACCCGCGGCAAGGGCGGTGAAGGTACCGTTCGCGTCGATCGTGCCGATGGTCTCGTTGCTGCTCGCCCATTCGATCTCAGCCTCCGGCAGTTCGGCGTCGAACTGGTCATAGACCGTCGCGGAGAAGTTTACCGTCCCGTTGACCGTGGCGGCGGTTGTGAGCGGTGTGATCTCGATCCGCGTTGCGGTCGGATCACCCGTCGCTCCGGCGGTGACGGTGACGGTAGCTTCTCCGGTTACGTTCTCCGCCGTTGCGGTAACGTCCGCCGTACCTTCGGCGAGAGCGGTGAAAACTCCGTCCGCGTCGATCGTGCCGACGGTCTCGTTGCTGCTCGCCCATTCGACATCGATGCCGGTCATGGCGCTGCCGAACTGGTCGCGAACGGTTGCCGTGAACGCTTCAGTCTCGCCGATCGCGAGCGTGGCTGTGGTCGATGTGACCTCGATGCGATCGATGACCAGCTCTTCGGCACTGACGGTGACGGTTGCGGTTTCGGTTGCGTTGCCTGCCGTTGCCGTGACGTCTGCCGTGCCCTCAGCATGAGCGGTGAAGACACCCTCCGTACTGACCGTGCCGACGGTCTCATCGCTGCTCGCCCATTCGACCGCAACCTCCGACATTTCTTCGTCGAACTGATCAAAGACAATTGCGGAGAACTCCACCGTCCCGTTGATCGCGAGCGTGGCCGTGGTCGGTGTGATCTCGATGCGTGTTGCAGCCGGGTCGGTCGGCTCTTCGCCGTTGACCGTGACGGTAGCTTCTCCGGTTACGCCCTCCGCCGTTGCGGTGACGTCCGCCGTGCCTTCGGCGAGGGCGGTGAAGACTCCGTCCGCGTCGATCGTGCCGACGGTCTCGTTGCTGCTCGCCCATTCGACATCGATGCCGGTCATGGTCACGCCGTCCTGGTCGAGAACGGTTGCCGTGAACGCTTCAGTCTCGTCGACCGCGAGCGTGGGCGTGGTCGGTGTGACCGTGATGGTCGTTACAACCGGCTCGCTCGATTCTGACCCGTAGATGAAGATGTAGATGTTCGAGTTAATGCCCGTGCCTCTCTGCCAGACGATCGTGTTGCCGCTGGCGGCCGGGTAGAGTTGTTCATCGTAGATATCCTCGGGCGCGAATACGGACATCTCCTCCCCGCCGGTGGCAAGGTCGTACATGTAGATGCCCCGCGGCCCATCCTGCATGTCCTCCCAGGCGATGATGTTCTCGCTGAGCGCCGGCGAGACCTGATAATTAGGGGCGTTTGTGATCTGCTGCTCCCCGCCGGAGGGATTATCGAGGTCCATCAGGTAGATCTCGGGATCCTGGATGCCGGATCTGTTAAGGTAACACTCCCAGGCTATCTGGCTCCCGTAGAGCGAGGGCCAGGAGTGGCGGAGCCCGGTCCCGGACACCTGCATCTTCGTCTCGTCCGCGATGTCGTAGTACCAGGCCCGTTCGTCCGCCTTTTCTATCCAGGCGACGTACTTCTCCGAGAGCGCGGGCTTGACCCCGGTAGCCCCGTCGGGAATCGTTGTCTTTGCGTCAGCGTCGATGGTGGCCTTCACGGCCCCGGCGGCGATGTCGTAGAGGACGATCTTCGTGTCGCCGCTACTGTCGTCGTACCAGGCGACGTAGTTCCCGCGGACGATGGGCAGCCACTGATCGCCTGTGTCGGTGGTGAGTTGTGTCTCTTCACCCGTCGAGCGCTGATAGAGGTAGATGTCCCAGTTCCCGTTGCGGTCATCCTGCCAGACGATGTAGTCGCCCGAGATGGACGGTTTCTCCTGCGAGGCGTCATCGGATGTTATCCTCTCGCCGACGCGGGTGGTGGTTAACGGTGGTTTGTTCCGGAATTCGTCTACGGTTCCAAAGTAGATGTCTTTGTTACCGTTTCGATCGTCTTCCCAGACGATCATGTCGCCGTCGATATCAGGACGTTCCTGCGCGTTTACGAAGGGGCGATAGATCTCCTCCCCCGACGCCGCTTCCACCGCCATAACCGGCGAGGTCAACAGCCCGATGATAACGACTGCGCACAACAGTGCCAGATACGTGTGTTTTGTCATTCGTTTCCCCCCTTTGCACGAATCGCTCTCCACCTGCGGGTCCGTGGGTGCCTACCTGCCGGTAGGCGCGAACGGACTGGCCAAGGCGGGCGCTTACCGGAGCACCCGACAGGTGTGCTGCGTGTTCCGATTTAAAGCCCGGTCATAGGGTGGCCGGTGAACGGGTGAAAGGTGGTATAAATATATATCCTTTACGGTGATTTATTCATGGAATTTTATAATAAAAACCAGAATACTTTATCCGCCTGTATGGCCGCAGGGGGATCCGAACAGGTCCTCGTTACCATCTCGATGGAGAGAGGTGACTGGGGCAGCACCTGGCCGAACCGTCCCCGAGCGTCAAAAAAAAAGAGATTTAGTGGTTCTTTCTCGCCCAGAGGAGGAAGGCCAGCGGCGCGAGGAAGGGTGCGTAGACGAGCGGTGCTGCAGGCGTCGTCGTCGCTGCGACGGGTGGTTCGGTCGTCATCGTCTCCGCCCCTTCGGGCGTCCCGGTAGCCTCCGTCGTGACGTTCGTCTCCGTCGTCATGGTCGCGTTCTCCGGCATTGCGGCGATGGCGAAGGTGGAGAACCCGGGGGTGGTCGCCTGGAAGTGGTAATTCCCGTTCTCTTCACCGATGACCTCGGTCTCCAGGATCTGCCATCCGCCGTCGACGTAGCGCATGAGCCTGACATCCTCCGGGAGCATGCCGTGCTCCTCGAGCCACTTCGCCGGGACGATGAAGGTCAACGTCGCGCCGCCGATCTGGTTCGGGTTCGCCCACGAGAGGCTGATCTCGACGTACTCGTAGGTGCTGCCGCCGGGAGGCGACGCCGGGTTGGGGCACCCCGTCTCCTTCACGGTCAGCAGCAGCTTCGGGATGTTGTCGGACGCCGTGATGGCGATGCTGCCGATCGACGTGATGTCGATACCCGAGAACGTGTGCGTCTCGCCGCCCTTCAGGTCCTCGCAGGCCCCTGCGAAGAAGGTGGGGCCGGTATCGCCGCCGCCGTCGCTTGAGGCGCTTCCGGTCGATCCGCCGTTGTTCCCTGGCGTGGGATCGATCGTGGGCGCCGCCGTGACGGTGACCGATGCCGTTTCTTCAACGCCGCCGGCACACGCCGTCACGTGCGTGAAGCCCTGCGAGAACGCTGCGAAGAGGCCGGCCCGGTCGATCGTGCCGACATCGTCGTTGGAGCACGACCAGGCTACCCTGACCCAGTCCATCTCGTTGTCGCACTGGTCGAATACCGTGGCCGTGAACTCCCGGGTTCCTCCGGCCGTGAGCGTGGCTTCAAGCGGTTCGACCTCGATGCAGGCCGGAACCGGGAGCGAGGGCAGAACGGTCACGCAGGCGGAGCCACAGACTCCGTCGGCCGATGCGATGAGTTGCACCTCGCCGTCGCAGAGCGCGGTGAAGACGCCGCACTCGTTGATGGTGCCGACGCACGGATCGCTGCTCTCCCAGGTCACATTGGCGTCCATGGGAAGACCGTACTGGTCGAATCCCCTGGCGGTGAGCGCCAGGCAGTTCCCGGCAGGGATGCAGAAGTCGGGCGGGCTGACCTCGATCCGCGTAAGTTCCGGTGCCGTCGAGCTGACGGTCACCGCCGCGGTTCCGGTCGCGGTCTCGTTCTCTCCGTCAACGGTTGCGGTGACGGACGTGGTGCCGCTGGCGAGAGCGGTGAAGAGGCCGTCTGCGTCGATCTCGCCGATCTCCGGGTCGGCGCACGACCAGGTCACGGTAGAACCTACGTTGTCCTGCAAGTCATACGCGTCTGCATTGTCCTGCAGGTCATACACGGTCGCGGTGAACTGCCACTCGTCCCCGGGATCCAGGATGATCGCCGACGGGGAGACCACGACACCTGCGGATTCATTGGTGACCTCTACGTCCGCCGTCCCGTTGACGCCGTCTGCCGAAGCGATAACGGTCGTGGTGCCCGCGGCGAGAGCCGCGAAGAACCCGGTATCGTCGATCTCGCCGACGGTCTCATCGCTGCACGACCAGTTGATCTCGATGTCGGGCATCTCGCAGCCGTCCTGGTCGAGAGCGGTCGCGGTGAACGTCGCGGTGTCATTTTCGGCGAGCGTGATTGCCGCCGGGGTGACGACGATGCTGGAGAGGACCGGGTCGTCACAGTTCACGGTGACGGTTGCGGTTCCTTCGGCACAGTCTCCGCATGCGGTGATGGTCGCCGTGCCCGCGGCGAGAGCGGTGAAGACGCCGCACTCGTTGATGGTGCCGACGCACTCGTCGCTGCACTCCCAGGTTACTCTTGCGTCCTCGACGATCTTACCGGACCGGTCGAACGCGACGGCGTCGAACTCCAGTTCGTCGCCGACCTCGAGCGTGGCCGCGGACGGCACGACCGCGATCTTTGCGAGCGCAGGGCATTCGCTGATAGTGATGGTCGCGGCCTCGGAGAAGTCGCCTGCCGTTCCGGTTACGGTCGCCGTACCCGCGGCAAGGGCGGTGAAGCATCCGTTCGCGTCGATGGTGCCGACGCCCTCGTCGCTGCACGACCAGGCGATCTCACCGGCGGACATGGTGTTGCCGTTCTGGTCATAGGCCGTCACGATGAATCTCTGGATGTCGTCGACGTCCAGGGTGGCCCGGGACGGCGTGACCGTGATGTTCGTGAGCACCTGTTCGCCGGGGTCATCTGTGCTGACGGTGACGCCCGCGGTTCCGGAGGCTTCCCCGGCCGTCGCGGTGACGGTTGCGGTGCCTTCGGTCTTCGCGGTGAAGAGGCCGTCCGTGTCGATGGTGCCGACGGTCTCGTCGCTGCACGACCAGTCGACCGCAACACCGGCCATCTCGCCGCCGAACTGGTCGCGGACGGTTGCCGTGAACTGCTGTGTGGCGTCGACCTTGAGCGTGGCGGTGGGCGGTTCGATCGCGATGGTATCTGCGACCGGCGTTTCGGTGCTGACGGTGACGGCCGCCGTTCCGGTGACGTCGCCTGCGGACGCGGTGACGGTCGCGGTGCCGCTGGTGAGAGCGGTGAAGATACCGTCCGTGTCGATCTCGCCGACGGTCTCGTCGCTGCACGACCAGTCGATCGCAACGCCGGTCATCTCTTCTCCGAACTGGTCAAAAGCGGTTGCCGCGAACTGTTGCGTGCCGTTGACCGCGAGCGTGACGGTGGTCGGTTTGACCGTGATGCTCGTCAGTTCAGGCTCATCATCGATGACCGTGACGGTCGCGGTTGCGGTGATGCCGCCAGCCGACGCGACGACGGTCGTCGTGCCTGCTTCGTAAGCAATGAAGTAGCCGCCGGAATCGACGAATCCGACGGTTCCGTTGTCGCACGACCAGGAGACCTCCAGATTGGGCATGGCTTCATCGTTCTCGTCGTAGCAGGTGGCGTTGAACTTCATCTCATCGCTGATATCCAGCGTAGCTTCAGACGGTTCAACCTCGATCCTCGCGACCACGCCCGGCTCTCCTTCGGGATCGTAGATGAACGCGTAGAGGTCTGAGGTGGTATCGCGGGCTTTCTGCCAGACGATCATGTTTCCGCTGGCGGCGGGGTAGAGTTGTTCGCCGCCGGCGGTGGGTACGGCCATCTCCTCACCGTCGGGGAGGTGGCTGAGGTCGTACATGTAGATGCTTCTCGGTGCGTCCCGCTTGTCCTCCCACGCGACTATCTGTCCGGTGAGCGCCGGCGCAACCTGTTCGGAGCCGTCGGAGGTGATCCTATGCTCCCCTTCGAACGGGTCGTCGAGATTGGTCATGTAGATGTCGGGGCTCGCATTCCGGTTATCCTCCCAGGCTATGATGCCCCCGTAGAGCGAGGGCCAGGACTGAATCGCTGTGTTCGCGGATACCGGCCCTTTCATCTCACCGGCGGCGATGTCGTAGTAATGAACCCTTTCGTCTGCTTCTTCGACCCAGGCGACGTACTTCTCCGAGAGTGCGGGCTTGAACTCGGTGCTCCCGCCGGGGATCGTTGTCTTCGCGTCGCACTCGATGACATCTTTCACGCTGCCGGCGGCGATGTCGTAGAGGACGATGTTGGTATCGCCGCTGCTGTCGTCGTACCAGGCAACGTAGTTCCCGCGGACGATCGGCAGCCACTGGTCGCCTGTGTCGTCGGTGAGTTGTGTTTCTTCACCCGTCGAGCGCTGATAGAGGTAGATATCCCAGTCCCCGTTCCGGTCGTCCTGCCAGACGATGTAGTCACCCGAGATGGACGGCCTCTCCTGCGAGGCGGGATCGCTGGTTATCCGGTCGCCGGTATAACCGGGTGTATCCGAGAAGTAGATGTCCTTGTTTCCGTTCCGGCCGTCTTCCCAGACGACCATGTTCCCGTCGACGTCGGGGTTCTCCTGCGACCCGGGGAAGACGGCAAAGGGTACCAGTTCTCCCGGAGCAATCTTTGCCGCCATAACCGGCGACGCCAGCAGCCCGACGATGACGACTGCACAAAGCAGCGTCAGATACGTGCGTTTTTTCATTTTTTCCCCCTTGACAATCGCTCCCTGTCCGCGGACGGCGGCGCAGACCTCACGGTAGCGCAAACAGGCTGGCTAAAGCAGGTGCTCGCCGGGGCGTCCGGCAGACGGAGAGCGAATTTCGATTTAAGACCCGGTCATATGGTAGCCGGTGAATGGGTGGATAGCGGTATAAATATATATCTTTTACGGTGATTTATTCTTAAATTTTTATAATAAAAAAAGGGATCTCTCAGGCGTCCTTACGGGCAGAGGGGGATCCGGAAGGGGCCTTCTCCGGCTGTTGTCTGACGGATCGCGGGGAGGTAGCCCGGGGCGTGTATTCGCCCTGGAATCGATAAGGCCGGTAATTTTTCACCCAAATCCCCGCAGAAGAACCGGCGGCCGTATCCGGTCGGCGCATGCGGGGGTTACAGACGCCGCACTCCGGGAGGAGTATGAGAATGCCAACCCCCTGTTCTCAGAGCGGGAAGATCGCGTACTGGATGTACCAGATGTGCTGCACCGCGGGTATCCAGAAGTGATAGCCCTCCCAGCAGCCGGTGGCGAACCGGAAGTCGACGACGAGTTCCCACGCGAGCGGAAAGAGCATCAGCACCGGGACGGCGTAGGCGAAGAGGCGGGGGGAGGCCCGGCGGGCGAGCACGGCGGCATAGAGCGCCGCAACACCGGGCAGGGAAATAACGGTAGATACTACGGACCACAGCAACTTCCAGAGGATTGTGATCGGGAGCCACCGTTGCAGGCAGACCTTCAGGATCTGCCTTTTGGTGACCTGAACTTCTGTTTTGTTCCGCATTTCAACCGTCCAGTCTGGAAACAATCGTAAAGAGTTTAATTGTTGAAACACCAGTATTTTTACAGAATTCGTATCTTCGGCAGCCCACGGCCGTTTTCTGAGGTGATAATTATACCAGAGATCATGCCCTCCCCCAGGGGAGTTAATATCTACATCGACGAATCCGGGGATCTTGGATTTACTGGAGAGCTCTCTCCCTACTTTATCATCGCAGCAATAATCGCACAGGGCCCGGAACAGGTTCAAAAATGTAGGACCTGTATGAAACGAACCATGAGAAAACTCCCAAAGAAGTACAAAAATATTGCAGAACTCAAATATCACAATACAGATGATACGTACAGGAGGCGTATTTTAGAGGATTTTTCAAAAACAGAGATTGAAATTGCATATGTGGTTCTCAGGAAAGAACAGGTTTACGATAATCTAAGGAATAACCGTCAGATATTGTATAATTATCTCACAGGCTCGCTTGTTGCAAATATAATCTCGAAATACGGATTTTCCCATGAAATTAATGTGATCATAGATAAGTCTCTTGATGGAGTGAGCCGGGAAGAGTTCGACAAATACCTTATATATCGCTCTCTGGATCGAGACAATTCGTATCACACGGGAAACTATCAATTAGAAGTAACCCATGTTGATTCGAAACAGAACCTCTGCGTACAGGCAGTTGATTTCATAGCAGGAGCGATCCATAGACATTATAGAGGACATGCGCCCATGGCAGATCACTATCACATCATCGAAGGAAATATAACGGTTGTCCTTGATTATTTCAAAGGCCGTCAAAAGTAGAAAATAGTGACCCCTTCCTTACTTTGTCCCACCCGCCTCAAGGCGGCCTCATCCTTTTCAGGAAGGATTTACTCACTACGGTGCATGGTATGTATGTATGACATATAAGCTTATCGAGGAGTTGCTTCTGTCCTTTCGGCGGGGTTTTCCAGAACGCCCCCAACGAAATGAGAGGCAAACCTATTAGGGATTTTCATCCTTCACAGCGGGAAGAGCGCGTACTGGATGTACCAGATGTGCTGCACCGCGGGTATCCAGAAGTGGTAGCCCTCCCAGCAGCTGGTGGCGAACCGGAAGTCGACGACGACCTCCCAGGCAAGCGGGAAGAGCATCACCACCGGGACGGCGTAGGCGAGAAGGCGGGGGGAGGCTCGGCGGGCGAGGACGGCGACATACAGCACCGCGGCTCCGGCGAGGAAGATGCAGGTGAGGGTCGTGACGAACGTGACCTGCCCCGCGTGGTTCTGGCTGGCGATGACCTGGAGGACGATGAAGATGAGCGGGAGGTCGATGACCGCGAGCCAGAAGAGGGTCTTGAGGGATTCCCGCACCTCGTCGCCATCCATCCCGGCGTGCTTCAGGGCATAGACCCCGATGACGAGCATGGGAAGATAGGCCGGGGAGAGGTAACGCATGTCGGGGATGATACCGGGGCTTGCCGACATTCCGGGGATGGAGCGGGCGTAGGTGAGCACCACCAGGACGGCGGCGAGGGCGAAGAAGGCGAGGAGCCGAGCGTCCCGTGAGTCGATCCCGGTCGATCTCCGGCGGATGATGGCGTAGCCGATTACTCCGGCGAGGAGGAGGGCGAAGAACGAGACCGGCGAGACCTGGAAGAACGCGGCGGATCCGGCACGGGGCGTTTGAGGTACGTGTTGTACCCGACATGGGTTGTGGTCGTGGGGAGGTTCGTCGGGAACGAGTCGTGAATATTGTTTGATAGGACGGTTTGAGGGGGTTGATTACTTTTTTTCTGGTGTGGGGGCTCCCCTGCCCGCTGTTGGTTCCCTGTGACCTGTGTTTTTTAATAGCGGAGGATTGAGAGAGGAGGCTTGTGCTTCATCAGCGCAAACGATTCTCGGCCTCCGCCCAGTCGCCCTCCCATGCACAGATTTTGGGTGGATATCGCCATTGGGGGAGGGGCTGACGGGGAGGGGGGAGCATCCCCCCTCCCCTGTCTCCAACTCGTATCTACGATGCTCACGCTCTACGCTTCAGCCAATTGTTCCCTCACGAGTTGATAGCCGCAAGCCCCACCCCTCCCGGCCTCCGGCCTCCTCCCCCGCCCCTTGGGGCGGGGGCAGTGCGTGGCGATAGCCGATGGAAAGCCGTGCAAGAGTCTGTGTGACCGATAAGTGTGTGAGCACCGTTAAAGAGATTCAACCAGAATAAAGGGATGATTACTGTTCCTCTTCCATCTCTTCCCCGTAGTCTTCTTCTTCTTCATACCCCGATTCATCGTCGTCCTCCACCTTCAGGATATACCCCGCGACGCCGAGGAGGAGCGGCACCCCGACCGGGACGGCGAACCCCGCCGGGCCGTGGAGGGTGGGGCCGTACTGGGCGACGCAGGAGAGGAGGTAGGCGACGGCGCCGCCGGAGACGAGGAGGGCGAGGGGTTTTCTGAACGTCTCAGAGTCATCCTCCCGCCTGACGGCGAAGTAGGCGATTGCGGCGACGAGGAGGGCGGTGCCGAGGACCCAGATGAGGATCGAGACGGCCGACCGGCCGCCGATGGTGCCGGATGTGACATAGGAGATCTCCTGCCAGACCGGGATCAGGGAGGCGCCGTAGGTGGTATCCTGGTACAGGAACAGGGGGAAGCGGAGGCCTGCGCCTATCCCGTCGCCAATCGCGAAGATAGAGAGAGGGGCGATGAGGATGGCGGCGAGGAGGGTGAGTGTGCGTGTGAATGCGTTCATGGTTTCTCCAGATCGTATGAATGTCTTGAAAATGAGCTCTTTGATGCATCATGCAGAGCAGGGCGATGATGGGCGGTCATGGCGACCGTCAGATAACAGCCATGACCTGCGAGAATTCAGGCCCATGGCTCATAAAAAAAGGGGTTAGACGTAGGTGTCCAGAATGACCTGGTCCGCACCGTCGCTGAAGTGGGCGGTCACAACAACGTGGTCTCTCCCCGTCCATTCCTCAGTATCAGTGTCGTCATAGTGCAGAGTCATCGTTGCACCTACAGCGGGGGCCTTCTCATCCGTTAGGGCGGTTGTGTCCACGTCATCGATTACGAGCTTACCGGTGCCATCATCATAGGTTCGGAATACAGTGCCGTTTGGTGCGGTTATACCTAACCACTCTACGTCCGGCGCGTCTGCCCCGCCCTGGTAGGTGATGACAATCTTGTCGCTGCCCTGCTGGGTTGCCGTTGCCGCAACGTTCTTCGTCGTACCGACATTCCCTGCCATTCCGAACACGAACGCCGCAATAACCGCGGCGAGGATCACCGTGATGGCGACCATCAGGATAACGCCGATAACCGGCGACACTGCTTCTTCATTCTTGAAATTCATCATACACACCTCTAGACTCCGAGCCCCGATAGGGCAGGCAGTCGATAAAACAAACTGATTTTGCATGATATTTATAGATATCGTAGTGATCCTTTCCGGAATGATTTAATATCCCTGCCATCGGCTGTGCGAAAGAATCTTTCATACCATAAATGGTTTGCCGAAAAGAACCAACGGGCTTGAAATGCCGTTTCGAGGATAATACGAATTCATCGCTTCATATATATAAAAAGAACCCCTCCGATGCGCTCCGCGGGTGCGGCAGGTGGGGGCGTTATAGTGGTTCGAGCGGGCCGGATCCGGGGCGGCGCGCACGCGCAACGCCCGCGGGAGGGATATCCGAGCGCCGCGGGGCGCAACGGCGGCATGGATCGCGCCGGCCGCCGCCCCGGGCGTTGCAGGACGGAGATGGCTACCGGTAAGGAGCGGGGATATGCCCAAACCCCAAACTCGCCGGCAAGAAACGCCCCGGGTGCCCGGACGGTTATCCCCGGCAGCAGTTCCTCGATCCGGTCACGGTTGCTCGGGATAGGTGTCGGTGAAAGCAGACCTCTTCCCGGCTCCGGTAAATCCGCAGGAAGTACGAGTCCGGCACCACAGGGAACCCGGGGCGTTCTCCTCTCTCAGTACTCCGCTAAAATGGCTGAGGTAGTTTTCAAGAGGTCAACCCATCGACTTCCCTAAGTCCGGTCTCCGAGTGCTGCCAACTCCTCGTTTCCGTATTGTACGAGGCCGCATTGCTCAGTCTCGGGTGCCGAAACGAGTGAAGTACTGTCTCCCGGGGACATGGACATCGCAGTCCCCAGGGGCGGCAGGTGTGGCGGAGGGCCGGAGCGGCGGGGTCGTCCGTGTTCTTAACGGTAGATGCTGCTCCGGTGTCCTGCCTCGACCACAATCCGGAGCCGCTACTCCTTAGTCAAGGACAGGAGTTGTCTTTTCAGCGCCGGCAGGTCATCTTCGACCACGTTCCAGACCGCGTCCCGGTCGATTCCAAAATAGTGGTGGATAAGGATGTTCCTCATCGCGATGATAGGAGATGAGTGGATCGCCCCGGACGCACAAAGCGATCCCGAACTTCATCCGATATCCTCTTATTTCCGTCTCAAAGTCCGGAACGTATTTGTTCTTCAATAAAAACCTGCATTTCATCTTTTCCCGGCAATTTTAGCAGATACCTGGAGACGAAGAGATTGTTGTCCATGCCTGCCAGAGCGTATTCCACCAGCGCCTGATTTTTGTGGGTGCAGAGCAGGATGCCCACCGGCGGGTTATCTCCCTCAGTCATCACGTTCTCTCTATACCAGCTCACGTAGGTGTTAAGTTGGCCAATGTTTTCATGACTGAAACCATCCAGTTTCATCTCCACCAGTACATGGCATTTGAGAATACGGTGGTAAAAAACCAGGTCCACAAAAAAATGCTCGCCGCCAATGAGTATGCGTTTCTGCCGGGCTTCGAAACAGAATCCGTGGCCTAACTCGAGAAGAAATGCTTCCAACCTCTTGAGGAGTTGACTTTCCAGATGTGATTCGCTCATTACTTCTTCAGGCTTGAGTCCCAGAAATTCGAAAATGTAGGGGTCACGGATAGCCAGATTAGGCTTGGCCTGCTCTGCATTCTGCTGTGCCAGCTCTGAAAGTTTCTTTTTATCGGTCGAGAGCCCGGAGCGTTCATAATATAGACTGTTGATCTGACGTTTCAACTCGCGCACCGACCAATTGCCGCGAATGCACTCGACTTCATAAAAAGCGCGCCTGGTTTCGTCCTCCAGATTGATGAGCTCCGCGAGATGGGTAAAGGAGAGTCTGGAGATCAATATCTTCCCTGCAATGCGGGATTGTGGAGTCGCTGACTCCACAATCAGAGATCTGCTATCCTGGAAGTCAATCCCCGATCCAGCGAAAAGTCTCTGCCGAACCGATGCATTCAGGAACTGCGTCAATTGTGGAGGCAGTGCCCCCACAATCTGTGGATAGGTGAGATAGAACCGCCGATATCGGTACAACTCCCGACGGTCGCAACGTGATATCTCCTGAGCCGTCAGAATTTCTGCAAGCCTGTCCATCAGCCTGTCTCCATAATCCGCACGATCAATGCCGGAACGCTCGTATTCCTCAATGTAGCAACCAATGAGCCAGTTTCTGAGCGTCAGGCTGTTATTGACCGCACGACTGGCCTGAGTAACCAGTTCATCATGAAAGTGATGGATAGACCCTACCAGTCCATCAAAATTGAATATCGGCTCTTCCGTACTCATCTGTAGTGCCTCATAACCTTAGATCATCCCCTGCAGATGATCGTTGAATCGCATGACGGGGAAGAGTCGCTCTTATGAATCCTCCCATCTCCTCATCTGTTCATATTTGCGTAGGATTACATAATTCATTTGATTAGCCAGCCTGGAGAACCGGATAAGATATTGGCAGGATCTCCTCGATCCGGCCGCGTTTGCCCTGGATATGGGTGGTGTCAGTGGTGACGAAGCATGTGGATCAGATAAAGTCGGGCATCCTTCACAGCGGCACGGCATCCGGAGAGATGCGGTCCCTGATGTACCAGTGCAGTCCTCCCTCGGTCACCACGTCGACCTCGCGGCCGAGCAGGTCTTTTTAGTCCTGAGCAAGAGCAATGTGATCGAGGAGACTCCTCCCCGGCTCGAACTCGACGAGGAGGTCGAGGTCGCTCTCCGGGGTCTCCTCGTCCCGGGCCACCGACCAAAAGACCCTGACCCTGCGGGCGCCGTGTCCGGCTGCGACTCCAGGGATCTCTTCCCGCCGCTCAGGCAGATCGGCACAGAGGCTCAATCTCCCCCTCTCCCGTATCGATCGTATGGACCGGGGGATATTAGAGTTCTCCCGGAACCCGGTTGGACGGGAGGACCGCCCCTACTCCTGCCACCGCGGCAGCGTCGAGAGGTACTGGCCGACCATCTCCTTCGCCTTCTCGATGGGCATCCCGAGGTTCTCGGCCATCATCGGCGCGTACTGCTCGACCGCCTGCTCCCGGGTAAGATCGGGTTCAATGAGCCCCCCGTCCCGGTAGCAGTAGGTGCAGTACCGCGTGCTCCGCGACCCGTCCGCCTCCGTCCCGGCGTCCTCGTCGCGGAGAAGGGGCATCCCGCAGCTCTCGCAGAGCGCGATCTCCCTCCCTGCCCATCGCTTCAGGCACGAGAGTTGCTCCCTCATGAACGCCTCCGCCTTTTCGGGGGGGATCGCATACATCTGCGATAGCATCCCCCCGCCAAGCTTCGCCATCTCGTCGATGGTGATCCCGGGGTTCGTAAAGGCCCCGTCCCGGTAGCAGTAGGTGCAGTAGTTCTTCGAGAATGTGCCGTCCGCTTCCGTCCCGAACTGCTCCTTCTCGCTCATCGGCATCCCGCAGCTCTGGCACGTACGTATCCCGTCCGTCTTCATACAATCACCTTGTAGCAATGAAATGCTGTAAATAAGCAAACCGACCGCTCAAGATATAACTATTTGCAAAAAACCCCGTTAAACGATGCGGCTGCACCCGCCGGCGGCCCGGCCGAAGAACGAGCCGCCGCCTACTCGCCGCGGGGCGGGAACAGGATCGTCATCCTGCCGCCTGCGCCGCGATCGAGCACCGCGTCGCGCTGGAGCGCCCGGGCGTAGCCGGCGAGGTAGGGTTCGGCCACCCGGACGTCCGCGAAGGCTTCCCGGACCGCCGTAGCCGCGCCGTCGACGACGATAGCCACGCCCCCGTCGTCGCCGTCCGTGGACTCGCAGGGGATCCCCCACGTCAGGAGGAGCCCCTCCATCAGGGTCGGGGGATCGAGCCGTTCCTCAGCGTGGGTGACGAGTTCCGTTCCGTTCTCTTCGCCGAGCCGCCTGGCGATGGCGGCGATCCGCTCCGTGAGCCCGGCCGGAGCGTCCGCAAGGAGCTTCTGCAGGAGCGATCCGGTGACATCGTGCCGCTGCAGCGACCGTGCCACCTTGATCAGCTGCCAGTCCCGGGCAAACGAAGTACCGGTACGCATATTACCCTCTCATGATACCGTACGCCATCACGCCGAGGCCGAGGACCACCACGATGCGGGAGAAGACCGCCGACCAGGCGATGATGAATTCATCGGGCGTGAAGACGCTCACGAGATCGGCGAACGTGATCCCCACGACCAGCGTAAACAGCCCATAGATGAAGAGGAGCAGGGTCGGCTGCCTCACGATCCGGTAGGCGTTGAAGATGATGCCGATGAGGAGCACTCCGAGAAGGAGCGTCACGATCGCAAGCATCTGCTGTATGGTTTCTATCTGCAATCCGTTCATGTCTGTTCCTTGACTTTCCTCACCGAGATGATCGTCTGGATATCCCTCACCGCCGGAAGGCCGGAGAGGGGGACGAGCACGCTCCGTTTCAACTCGGATATGTTCTGCACCCGGACCTTGACGAAGAAGTCCCCGGGTTCGAGCACTTCGTAGAGTTCAAGAATGCTCGGGAGAGCCTGCATGAACTCCTCGACCTCCGATTTCCCGTCGGGGTGAACCCTGACGTTCAGAAAAGCGACCAGCGTATGCTCGAAACACTTCTGGTTGATGACGATCGTAAAACGTTCGAGGATGCCGGCGTTCTTCAGTTTCTCGATCCGTTTAAAGACCGTCGACGGTGCGATACCCAGCATTGAGCCGAGTTCTGCCATAGACATTCGCCCGTCTCTCTGCAGCTCCCGAAGGATCGCATCGTCGATCTCGTCCATTCATACAGTAGTTACAAGTTTTTAGTTATAAAAATTCCGCATTTGTTTTTATAACATGAGTGGATTATTTTTCGTTTCTGTCGGATAATGAGGGGGATAAGGGGGTTTTGCCGGAGTTCCGTCCGGTGATTAAATGCATGTTTCTCGAGAAAAACAGGAAATAATACTCAAATGGGTGCGAGATGCGGAAAAAATATTTCACAACCTGTGAAATATTATTCCTCCGGGGTTGACCGCCCAGACCGGCCCGGGACCCCCCGCTGCTTCCCGGATGGCCGTGTCGATGAACTCCCTGGAGGCGGCGAATGCACCGCGCGCGTGCATCCCCCGGGCAAGGCATGCCGTGAGCGCCGCCGAGAAGCAGCACCCCGATCCGTGCACCGAATAGGGATACCGCTCGCCGGAGAGGCGCATCTCCCCCTCCCGGTCGACCAGGATGTCGACCGCCGCGCCGCCGGGGAGGTGCCCGCCCTTCACCACCACGGCACGGGCACCGAGATCGAGGATCCGCCGGCCGGCGTCAGCCATATCCTCGACGGTCGCGACGTTCATCCGGCTGAGCACCTCCGCCTCCGGGATGTTCGGGGTGACGACCGCCGCCCGGGGGATGAGCAGTTCCGCGAGATCCCTGACCGCATCCTCCGCAAGCAGCCGGTGGCCCGACGTCGAGACCATCACCGGGTCGATCACGAGCGCGGCCTCCTCCGGCAGGGCCTCCGCGACCGCCCGGATGATCGGGGCGTTCCCGAGCATCCCGGTCTTCCACGCCCCGATGAAGAAGTCGTCGGCGACCGCTTCCATCTGCGCCCGCACCGCGTCGGGGGGGAGCATCCAGGTCCCCCGCACCTCGCGGGTGTTCTGGGCGGTCACCGCCGTAACGACCGTCAGCCCCCAGATCCCGAGCGCTACAAAAGTCTTCAGGTCCGCCTGGACGCCCGCCCCTCCCCCCGAATCGGAACCGGCGACGGAGCAGGCGGCGATCATCTCTCCATCCCTCATCCATCAGGTGTCGGCCGGGATCTGCTTGAATCTTTGCTTCTCCCCCGCCATTCCCTTTATCACGTTCTGCACCGACCACTCTTACAATGGATGTAGAAGAGATCAGCCGCCGGCACCTCGCCGCCGGCGCCCCTGACGACGAGATCGTGCGCCTTCTCGCCCGGGATATCCTCTCGATCAAGCATCACCGCGTAACCCCCGCCTACGCCGAGGCATTCGCCCGGGCGGTCCTTACCGAAGCGAAGAACTCGACCGGGCTCTCCGGCGACCTCTTCACGTTCGAGTCCTCCGGCTCGACCATGGGCGAGTTCGGCGTCGGCTCGCGGGGGTCCGGCGACTTCTTCGCCCACCGGCAGCTCGCCCGGATCATCGGCCGGACAGAAGCCGCGGTCGGCGTCGACGAGATGGACGACGCCGGCGCCGTCCGTGCCGGCGGGGACTACATCATCACCACCGTCGACGGGATGCACTCCCGCCTCTCCGACTTCCCCTTCCTTGCCGGGTTCCACGTCACCCGGGCGACGCTCCGCGACGTCTACGTCATGGGGGCAAAACCCGTCGCGCTCCTCTCCGATATCCACGTCGCCGACGACGGCGACGTCGCGAAGATATTCGACTACACGGCGGGCGTCTCCGCCGTCGGCGAGGCGATGGACGTCCCGCTCGTCACCGGCTCCACCCTCCGCATCGGCGGGGATATGGTGCTCGGCTCCCGGATGACCGGGTGCGTCGGCGCCGTCGGCGTCGCCCGTCACCTCACCGCCAGGAAATCGATCAGCCCCGGCGACGTCCTCCTCATGACCGAGGGGGCAGGCGGCGGGACGATCGCCACCGCCGCGATCTACTCCGGGTTCCCGGATGTTGTCGAGGAGACGATCAACCTCCACTTCCTCAAAGCCTGCGAGGCGCTCCTTGCAAGCGACGTCCTCGACGGCATCCACGCCATGACCGACGTCACGAACGGCGGGCTCCGGGGCGACGCCTACGAGATGGCCGAGACCGCCAATTGTCGGATCGTCGTCGTCGAGGACGAACTCCGCACCCTCGTCCAGCCGAACGTGCTCAGGATGCTCGACGCGCTCGAGATCGACTACCTCGGCGTATCGCTCGACGCCCTCCTGGTCGTCGCACCGCCGGAGGCTGCGCCGGAGATCCGGCGGGTCGTCGAGTCCGCCGGCGTCGCGATGAAAGAGGTCGGCTACGTCGAGGAAGGAAAGCCCGAATCCGTCCTCTCGGTCGGCGGCGAGATTCGGGACTTTACCCCCCGGTTCCGGGAGTCGGCCTACACCCCGGTCAAGAAGGTCGTGGACGAAGACAAACGGGACTTCGAGGAGATGAAGGCCGGGGTCGAGCGGGCGGCGGAGGCGGCGCTTGCAAAGAAGCTCCGGATCCTCTCCCGGCTCCGGTCTTCGTGAGGAGAATGGTGTATTCTCTAACACAGCATCTTTGCGACTCTTGTCAGCGGCCTTTGCCCCACCCCGCCCATGCTCTGGTTTCCTGCAGGGGCATGCCGGTCGGTTGAGAGGGTGTTTGCCCGACGCTATCGGGGAGGGCATGACGGCCGTTCCCATAGTGAGGGCTTGCCCTGCCTGAGGTTTTTTTGACGATGCGGTCATCGGGGGCAAATTTATATCTCCAGCTCCCGATAGAAGATATTGAACAGCAATGCCCGTCACACAGGATCTGATCCGGGAGAAGCGGTCCAGGATTCTCGCAATAGCCAGGCGGCACGGTGCCAGGAATCTGCGGGTCTTCGGGTCGGTCGCCCGGGACGAGGCGGGCCCGGAGAGCGATCTCGACCTTCTGGTGGAGTTGGAGCAGGGCAGGAGCCTCCTCGACCATATCGCGCTCATCCAGGACCTGGAGGAGGCCCTTGGGTGCCGGGTGGACGTGGTGACGGAAACGGCGCTCAAGGAGCGGTACAAAAAGCGGATCCTCAAAGAGGCAGTACCGTTATGAGGGACGGGATCGACCGGCTCCTCGACATCCTGGAAGCAATCGAGGGGATTGAGCGGTATACGGTCCGGGGCAGAGATGCTTTTTTGCAAGATGAACTGGTGCAGGTCTGGATGGTGCATCACCTCCAGATCATCGGGGAAGCAGCCTCACGTCTCCCCTCGAACCTGCGAAACACTTCTCCCGGGGTTCCCTGGAAACAGGTAATCGGTCTTCGAAATATCCTGGTTCACGCATACTTCCGCGTGGACCCTGAGGAGGTCTGGGCGGTCGTGGACCACGATATCCCCGCACTCAGGGCGGAAGTCGTGGCGCTCCTCTCTTTGCTCGGCGGCACAGGAGGCGCCGGGTAGAACGCCGCCTCTCCTCCGATATCCGTTGACAACGGAGGGGAACAGCCCCTTCCCGTCCCCCCCTTCACGTGCCTTCGGGGTTGACGACCCTCCCCATGAAGAGGATCGCGCCTGAATCCTTCTCAGTGATGAGGAAGATAAACGGGTGGTCCGCACGGAAGACGGGTGCCACACCTCCCCCCACCATAACGCCGGTCGCCGCCGCGGCCTCGGTGCCCTCCTCGTTCACGTCGATGAATGCCTTATGGAAGACCCCGGTGACGAAGAGGTCTCTCGTGCCGTCCATCCCCGAGAGGTCGGCGTCGTCGGTAAACGCCGTCGGCATCCCCATCGCCGCAAGCACCCCCGGAAGAGGATACCCCGTCTCCAGCGTGAACTTCGGGAAGAAGACCCTGACGTTCTGCGAGACCAGGGACTCCCGCAGGCCGGCAAGCCTCTCCGCGTCCAGGGCCTCTTCCGCAGCCGTCAGGTTGTCTTCTTTGGGGAGAAGGACGAGCATCGCGAGTTCGGTTTCGTTCCCGTGCGCGTACGGCATCTCGAGCACCTGGAGGGCCTCGGTCTCCGCGTACGGATAGACGGCATTCCCGTGCATCATCGGGACAGTCACCGTCGCGTTCGGTCCAACCCGGAACTCCTCATCCGTTGTCTCGTTCACGTCGAACTGTTCGACCCAGGTGCCTTTGAAGTAGATCGCGTTCGTGATCACGAGCCGGGTGAGGTCGTCGATCGAGCCGGGCGGCAGGAGGTCGCGGATCTTCTCTTCGGTCTCTCCCTCCACCCACCGGTTGATCGTCTCCCGCGACCCCCCGGGGTCATTGATGAAGTCAAGGTTCGTGACGTTCGCCCCGTACCAGCGGGTGGCCGTGTCGATGTACTCCGGGAGGAACGGGTAGGTTTCCTCCGCCCAGAGGGCGTTTGCGGTGCGGAGGGTGTAGTTGCCGCTTCCGCTATTCAGGGCGGCATTGAGGTCGGCAAACCCCTCCCGCCGGAGGGTCTCGTTTGTTGGGAGGTGCAGCACCGATTCGATCTCGTCGGCGGTCGTGCCTCTGGCGCCCTCGCAGGTGATCGCGAGGGCCGAGGTGATGCTGTAGGGCGAGAAGAAGAGGTTGTCTCTCGCATGCGCCGGTTCGGCCGCGAGGCGCCGGTAGAGGTCGAACGCAAACCGGTTGTTCCCGGCCGCCACACTATCGTCGGCTACGGATTCACCGGAGACTGAAGTCGTGCTCAGAGGTACGGTCCCGCAGACAGCCAGTCCTGCAACAATGAGCGCCAGAACCAGGATGCCTATTCCGGAGATCAATAGTCTTTTCATCGCTCTCTCCCGTGGATGGCTTCGAGGTGGCCGGTGATCCGCGAACCGGGTAGCTTCCGGACATCCACACGGAGTCTTTCTGCAGGAAGACGATAATACCGGCGAAAACGTTCGATCCCGGTCGAACGGGTTCAAAAATTATATGTCGGTCACGTAACTTCCTCACTCGCAGGATCGGGGAACTGCGTCGCCGCACATGTGTTCCGCCACCGGACACAGGCATACGTCACGAGGAAAAACCCGATCACCATGAGCGCGATCCCGGCAACGAGCAGTTCCACGGGAGCCCCCTCCGGGACCGGGATGCCTCCCCCTCCCGCAAGCGGGGGCACCGGCTCCTCCCGGACCGGCGCGGTCAGGAAGGCCGCGAGGGCACAGACCCCTCCGGCGAGGCTTGCCAGTCCCGCAGCCAGGAGGATCCTGATCCGGGCACCGCCGTGCGGCTGCAGGAGGGCGCGCCCCTCCGGCGTGAGCGCGTAGTACACCCAGGCATGCCCGTCGTCCCCGGCGGCGACAAAACCGGCGTCGGCCAACCTCTGCAGGTGGTGGTGAACCGTGGATTTTGCCAGGTTGAGGTTATCCGCGAGTTCCGTGATCGTCATCCTGCGTGTGGTTAAAGTCTTTAAAATATCAAGCCGGGTTTCGGATGCGAGAACCTCGAACGTATCCTTCGTCAGGATGATATCGGCCGGCTCCATAGGGGAGTAGTTCGGAAAGACGGGATATAACTATTCCGTTATCCCCACATCGCAAAAAAGAAGCCTCCTCATGCGGCCGGGTCGAGTGAGAGCAGGGAACGGCCCGTGCGTCCCCTCACAGACGTGACTTAACTCTCCGGTTTCTTCCCCGCCGCGCAGACGTTATACGCCAGGTACGGCAGTTTCTCCTCGACGATCGGCTCCACCTTCCGTGCGAGGTTGAAGACCGGATCGGCGAGGTTCAGGTGCGCAAACGAGCACCGGCCGACCGAGACGTCCGTAAACCCGGCCTCGCGGAAGAGCCCCGCGATCTCGGAGTTGGTGTAGTAGTGCTCGTCGAAGTGCCCGACGCCCACCTTCTTCAGGCCCACCTTCTCCCCCACCTGGTAGGCGATAGGGACGATGCTCGTGAAGACCGTCCTTGATAAGGTGCAGACGGCGATTCTGCCGCCGGGTTTCAAGACCCGGTAGCACTCCCGGAGCATCCCCTCCGGGTCGGGAACGTAACTGAAGGCGAGCAGGCTCGCGAGGGCGTCGAAAGTGCCGTCCTTGAACGGTAGGACGTCTGCCGTACCGACGCAGAACCCGCTCTCCGGGCACCGCTGCCGCCCGTGCCGAACCATCCCCGGGCTGATGTCGAGCCCGAAGGCCCGGCCGCCTTCCGCGACGTAGCGCTGCACGAAGAGCCCGGTTCCGCACCCGATGTCGAGGAGGAACCCCCCCTTCGGGAGTTCGCTCATCACGTGTTCGGAGATGTGCCCGTGGTAATACTTCCCGCGGCTACCGTCGTAGCGCTCGTCGTAGATATCCGCGACCTCGTCATAATGTTGCTGTACTTTCTTCACTGAACACCTCCCGGGCTATCCGGGCAAGTAGTGCATTGATCTGCACAAAATCGTTTGCGTTGTGGGAGAGCCGGAGATCCGCGTCGGCGAGCGCGACGGCAAGGGCCGGGTGGTTGTACTCGCGCCGGGCCACCTGCCGGAGTTCGCCGACGACCTCCCGCGCCGAGAGTCCGTACTCGATCATCAGCGACTCGGCGATCCGGCGGGCGGCGTCGAAGTTGCCGTCCCGGAGGGCGACGAACGCCGACGTAGCGACGTTTGTGGTCTCGGAGCGCGAGATCTCCGCAAGATCGAACTCCTGCTCCGCTCTTGCGGCGATCTGCAGGTACATGATCGCACGCCGCAGGTCTCCCTGCGCGGCATACACGATCAGGTCGATGTCGTCGGCCGGAACCGCCGCCCCTTCCGCGGCCAGGATCTCCTCGAGCCGGGTCAGGACGAGACTGCTCTCGACCGGGGCGAAGAAGAGCGGCAGGCAGCGCGACGCGATGGCAGGGATGATCGCCGAGGGGCGGACGGTGACGAAGATGAACCGGCAGGTGGCGCTGTAGCGCTCCATCGTCCGGCGCAGGGCCTGCTGCGCCTCGAACGTCAGGCCGTGCGCGTCCTCGAAGACCATCAGCTTGAAGTCGGCGTCGAGCGGGCGCATCGAGGCGTACCACTTCACGATCTGCTTGAAGTTGACGATCAGGCTCCGGTCTTTGCGGTAGATCATGCTGAACCGCTCGTCCGTCTCGAGCGCGCTCCTTCCCCTCCCGAGAAGGTCGGTCGCGCTGAAGACGGTCGTGTTCGCCTTCCAGTTCTCACCGTAGAGCCTTTTTGCCAGGCACTCGACGGCCGCGGTCTTCCCGGTGCCGTGCGGGCCGGAGATAAGCATGTGGGGCACGCTGCCGGAGTCCGAAAACGCCGTTAAATGGCGAACGACCTCGTCCTGTCCGATGATATCATCGCACCGCCTCGGGCGGTAGACCTCACTCCAGAGCATGGGCCAGTCTCTCTCTCATCTCATCTATTGCCGCCCGGAGGAGATAGGTATTGTCAAGCGACGCTATCAGGCGTTCACCCTCGCCGGGCTCGAGGGAGGCACACGCCGCGGCGATGGCCGGAATGGCGCGCGTCACCTCGTCGACGATCGTGAGGCTCGCCGTGCGGGCTGTCCGGGAGAGCGGGTTTAGGTCGACGGTGATGACCGCTTTGCCCATCTCGCGGAGCGCGGCGCACCGGTCCCCGTCCTCGAGCGGCACGAGCACCACGTCGGCGTCCCCAATCCCCTCCGGCAGCGAGAGCGCCCGGTCGTGGGAGAGCGGGACGATCCGCTCCGGCGTTCCCGTAAGAACCCTGACCCCGTGCTCCGTAAGAAGCCGGGTGATCCGCTCGATCCGCTCCTGTGTCCGGTGGAAGAGGTTCACCTCGACGTCGGCGCCGCTCGCCCGCTGGAGCGCCGCGATCTCCGCCGCCGCAAGCGCCGCCGTGTTGCCGTTCACCGATATCACCGCGTGCCGTGCGGCGAGAAGCATCGCGGCGGCCGTCCGCTCGGCGAGGGCGGCGCTTTCGGTCGTCTTCTCGCCGAGCAGGTAATCGAACGCCTCCCCGCGCCCGTGGGCGGCGAGCCCTTCCGGTGCGACGATACCCTCGCGGGCGCACCGGGCCAGCTGTTCGCGGGCGACAAGGGATCGGTAGCGTGGATGGTCTTTTGGAATCATGGTTTCACCTCGATCAGGTATGCGCCGCGGCGGGCGACGCGGAGACGGTAGACCTCCCCGAACAAAGAGAGCACCTGCTCCGCCCCATCTCCTGCGGCAAAGACGCCGTTTCCAAGCATCGTCATGCTCGCCGGGACCCTCTCGGCGTCGCAGGCAACGAGCACCTGCCGCACCTCCGGTGCGATGAGCCCGCTCTTCTCGGCGAACCCCCGCGAGAGGAGGCAGAAGTCGGGGAGGTCGCGGGGGCAGCGGTCCGGGAACGCGGCGGCTATCCGTGCCATCGCCGCCGGGGACGAGAGAACCGAGGCGGTCGGGAGCGCCCCGAGGCTCACGGCGTAGAGCGGCTCTTGTGGGTAGATGCGGGTGATATCCCCGTGGATACCCGCCCCCGTCCGGCAGACGATCCCGCCGGACATACTCGCGGCGACGTCCCCGAGCCCGGTGCGGTGGAGGACCTCGGCCTCGTGCGCCCGTGCGGCCACCTCGTCCGGGGAGAGACCAAGCTCGAAGAGGCGGTTTATGGCCGTGAGCGTCGCAAGCAGTGCCGCCGCCGAGAGGCCGAACCCGGCGCCGATGGGGAGCCGGCACTCCGTCGTGACGCGGGCGGTGATTCCCAGCCGTTCGAGGGCGTACTCGACCGGCGGCGACCCGGCGCTCGCGTGGCCCTGCCGGACCACCCGGACGCCTGTCTCGCGGGCCTCCTCTACCGTCGAGCGCACCCCTTCACTGATGACCACGCCGGCCCCGACGCTCCCGGTATCTTCCGGCCCGATTCCTTCGACGCGCCGGAAGTAGCCGGAGATGTGTCCGGGGGAGAAGGCTACAGCAGTTCTGACCATATCGCCCTGGCGACCTCCTCTTTGCTCCCGGAGACGTCGCGCGTCCCGCCGGCGGTCATGATCCGGAACGATCCTTCGGCCGCGCCCATCGTCGGGGGAGCGTTCACGACGACAACGCTTGCGCCCTCTTCAAGCATCGCTCGCGCCCGCTCCTCCTCGTCCCAGCCCAGTTTGAACGCTACCGTCACGGGACTGCATGCCGCCGCCACCGCGCCGATCACCTTCGGGAGGGGTTCGAGCCGGACGGTCAGCGGCGAACCGCTCGGGATCTTCCCCTCGTGCCGTTCGGGGGCAAAGTCCGATATCGCGGCCGCGCTGACGTAGATGTCGACCCCGGCGTCGCGGCAGACCGAGAGAACCGCATCCTGCATCCCGGCCGCGGTCGTCGCACGGACGTTTCGGACGCAGGGGAACGATCCCGCGTGCACCACCGTCACGTCCGCCCCGAGCCGGAAGGCCTCGAGCGCGATCTCTCTCCCCATCCGCCCGGTCGACCGGGTGGTGAGAACCCGGACGTCGTCGAGGGGCTCCGCGCACGCCCCGCTCGTGATCAGCACCCGTTTCCCCGCGAGCGGCCGGCCCGAGACCGCACGCTCCGCGTGGAGGACGATCGTATCGGTATCGGCGATCTTCGCCTTCTCCTCCTCGATCCGGGGGTCGATGACGTCGATGCCCCAGGAGCGGAGCCGTCCGAGGTTCTCCGCGACCCCCGGGTGGCGGTACATGCTCTCGTGCATCGCCGGGACGACCACCACCGGCATCCCCCGGCCGAGCGCCGTCGTCGCGAAGGTCGTGACCGTTGTATCGTCGATCCCGCAGGCGATCTTACCGATAGTATTCGCCGTAGCGGGCGCGACGAGCAGGAGGTCGGCCTCCCCGCCCTCCCCGCAGTAGAGGACGTGCTCCACCAGGCCGGTGATCCGGCTGATCGCCGGCCGCCCCGTCGCGTAGGTCAGGGCGTCGGGGTGGACGATCCCGGCTGCTGCCGCAGTCATCACCGCCTGCACCGTCGCGCCCCTGCGACGCAGGGCGTGCGCGAGTTTCACCGTCTCGACGGCTGCGATGCTCCCCGTCACGGCAAGCACCACCGTCTTTCCCGAAAGCGTCTTCACGATATCGTCACATCCTGCACCATATGCCACGCGTGCGGGCCGTACTTCTTCACCCGGCGGGAGGCTACCGCCGCCGAAAACCCGGCGCCCGCAACCTCTTTTTGGATCGTCTCGTTCACGTCCCCGATGCTGTGGACGTGGAGCACGCTCCCCTCCCGGACGTGGGCGAGGGCGTCGGCGAGCATCGATGGTGCGTCGAAGTGGCCCATCAGGACCCGGTCGTAGACCCCGGCAAGGAGGTCACGGCAGTCCCCCAACTCTGCCGTGACCCGATCTGCAACGTGGTTTGCCATAATGTTACGTTGCAGGTATTCAAAGGCTATTGGGTTGATCTCCATCGCGTGGACCCGTGCACCGCTCATGGCCGCCGGTATGGTGAAGTAGCCGATCCCGGCGAACATATCGGCGACCCGTTCGCCGGGCCGGACGAGGGCGGCGATCCTCGCCTTCTCGTTGCGGTTGCCCTGCGAAAACATCACCCTCGTCGGGTCGAGGATGAAGGTGTAGCCCTGCTCGCGGTGCCGCACCTCGCCTGCGGTGCCGTAGAGAACCTCAATGTCCGGGATGCGCATCGCGTCGATAAACCCCTTCACCCGGACAACGCCCCGGGGACGGCAGTGCTCCACGATTGCGGCAAGTTCCTCATCCGTCGGCGCGTCGCCGTGGACGACCGCGACGTCGCCGAGGAGGTGGTAGCCGCGGCCGCGGTAGGTCTCCCGCTCGGGGAGGTCCGCGTCGGCAGAATAGCCCTCCCTGACCGGAACCCAGGCGATGCCGCCCTCGACGTACGGCCGTCGGGAGGGGTCCACCCACTCCTCGTCCGCGATATCGGCGAGGGCGGCCGCCGGCACCTTCCGCGCATGCATGGCAGAACTCACCCGACGATGACCAGCCGGTCCTGCTCCTCGTCGCGGAGCACCCGGATCGGCTCCCCCTCTACCGGGAACGTCCACGAGACCATATTGAGTTCCCGCGTCCGGTAGGTCTTCGGGTCCATCAGCCCCACGACGCCCGGTTGCGTGAAGACGACGAGCGCGGACTCGGCCTCGCGGACGTTCCCGAGAAGGCGCTCGATCTCGCCCTCGGGAAGCGTCCGGGCAACGCCGGCCGTGAGATCGAAGACCCGGAGACGGTGCCCGTCGATATCGCGCACCTCGAAGTAGTTGCCATGAGAGACCACCACGTCGCCTTTCTGGTAGAACGGCAGCCGGAGAGAGTAGGTGATCCGGTAGAGTGCTTTTCCTTCCTTCTCGCCGACCAGCTTCGGGTGGGTCGTGAACCGCCCGCCGAGCGCCCCCGTGATCGTCCTCGCGATCTCCTGGCCGAGGTGCTGCGTCCCGACGGTGATATCGACGCCGTCCTTCGTGTCATCGAGATCCGATATGAACGAGAAACGGTCGCCCGACTGCTGGAGCGACTCTTCGGCCTGCTGTGCAAGGTTCACGGCGACCTCGCGCTCGTAGGCGTTGATCTTTCTATTGGTCGCCCGCACCTGGACGATCCCCTCGTAGTAGCCACCCGAGATGCGGCTGCACCGGTCACAGGACTCCCTCTGCCAGCGGATCTCGGTCTTGCAGGTCTCCCGGACAGGGACACCGTACAGGCTCGCCTCCACCTCGACGGTGCAGGCCGTCCTGTTCGACGCGATCTCTTCGGCGCGGACGGTGACCCGGACATCCTTCGCGTCCTCGTGGATGTTGACCGCCGATACCGCCAGCTCGGTGACGAGATCCTCTCGCGGCATCTGCAGGTCGGACCAGGTCTTGCCGCGCTTCTGCGACTCGCAGACCGGACAGTAGATGGTGGTCACGTACGGTTCGCAGGTCAGCAGCCGCACGTCCGCGGCCCGGCACTCCGGGCAGAGTCCCTCCTCGCTCGGCTTCCCGCAACGGGGGCAGATGCTCGTCTGGATGGTCATGGGTCAGATCCTGAATATCTGGGCGTGGGGGACGTCGCCGATCATGATACACTCGTTCTCGGCGACGAGTCCCATGGCGACGGCGAGGGCTACGACGCGCCTGCCGATGATATTGGCGTTCTCCGCGCCCGCGAGCGCTCCCCGGACGTCCTCTTCGCCGGCACGCTCGGTGCCGTAAAAACCCCCGGTGATGCAGATCTCGACGTCTCCGTGTATCAGGGTGGCGTCCATGAGCTCGGCGTCGCAGGCGGCCACCACTTCACCGGCGCCCGGTATGCGGTGCACTTTCAGGTACATCACATACCGTTTGACGGGAGTCGTCAAAAAGGTGCGCAGTTCCGTTAAGGAAGCGCGATATCCACGCCGTAGGTGCGCGACGGCGTCTCTTGATGGATGCGCCAGGCGTCCTCTTCGGTGATGAGTCCCTCCTCGAAGTACCGGCGCGTGAACCGCGGCACCGACTTCGGCCCGATGACCGCGCCGGGCCGGGAGTTCTCGTCCATGTAGTCGCTCTCCATCGTGAACCGCCGGCCCGACCGGGCGAGCGCGGGGATCTCCTCGTGCCGCGCGATGAACGAGGGCATCAGGGGTGTGTCGGGCGTCGCGAAGTGCTTGACGACCTTCTCAACCGGGATACCGGCCCGCCGTGCCATCTCAACGACGTCGGTGCACGGCCCGCTCTCGGCGTGGAGCTGGACGGCGCAGCCGCAGTCGGCCCCGAGTTCGAGGGCGTGGAAGAGGACTGCGTTCGAGGCGGCAAGCACCTCCGGCGCGACCTCGTAGTGGGGCCGCCCGCTCTTGAGGGCGACGGCCTGTCCGCCCTCGACGTAGCGGGCGGCGAGGTCGAGCCCGGCCGTCATCACGCCGGCGGCCGCTTCAAGGCTCATCCGCGCCGTAAGCCGGCCTATCTCCGCGGGGTGGACGCCGAGGACCGGGTAGACGACGAGTCCGGTCTCCCGGACCATCTCCGCCACCCGGAGCGTCGCTTCAAAGACCTCGCGGTAGTCTTCTCCGGTGGACGGCTCGACCGAAAGCGACCAGGAGGGTTTTGAGACCAGGAAGATGTGCGTCCCCCCGCTGCGGCGAAAGTCCTTCGCGGCCTCGATCCCCCGGCCGTTTACCGGGTCGATGTGGATATGGTCGTCAGTGATCGGTATCGCGGGTGGTTTCATGGAACTCGACGATCTCCATCATGGGGTAGTCGTCCTCGAGGCGCATCCGGGCGCGGCAGACGGCCGTCCCGACCTCGGTCGTGATAGCGGCATCGAACATCTTCCCGGCAAGTTCCGAGTAGCCGAACCGGTTCGAGACCATCATATCGCGGTTCAGCCGGACGGTGATGCCGGTCACGTAGGGCTGCAGCCCGACGGCCTGCTCGATGGCGGCTTCGACGGCCGCGGCGGTCTCGCGGGCGATCGGCGTCCCGACGAACTGGTGGTAGAGGGCGCCGAGTTTGATACCGGCTTCGAACGCCGCCCTCTCGCGGTCGGTGATCATGGTTAGTAGGTTTGTGGGTACGGGAGTAAGAAGGTGCGCCCCGCGATGGGGGAGCGCTGGTAACTGGTCTTCACGTGAGTTGATTGCGCAGGATAGTGATACAGTCTCACGCGAAGCCGCGAAGAACGGGAAATCCAGTGTAGTTACCTGTAACTCCCTTCACACCTAACGTTGCTCGAACTTCGGTCCTTCGGTTCGTCGTTCTTCACACCTGACGGTGCTCAAGCTCGTTGCGCTCGCACTTCACGTGAGCCAGCGGGAGATGGAGAGATCCAGGAGAAGAGCGTGCAGCATGAACATGTCGTTGGTAACCACACGGCATTAGATCTGGATGCCGACTTCGGTGACGAAGATCTCCCTAACATCGTTGTCCTCGAACGCCTCGTCTCCGAAGGTCTCGATGTGAAACTGTATGGCGGATCTCACCTCGCGAAGCGCCTCTTTGCAGGTGTCCCCCTCCGCGACGACGATATCCTTCAGACCCAGGGGATAGGCGACATAGCTGTCCGGGTGTTTCTCGACGATGATTTTCAAGGTCTTCATGGGCTTATCTCTCCTGCATTTGATCGGAGTAGAGGCGATCGGTCTGATATTCAACTCGTCTGGCGATATACTTTAGCCCGGTTTCTTCGCCGGCGAAGGTTGTTGATTCATCTTTCGTTTTCGGTATTGATGGTGCTTCTTCCTGTTGCCGGGTTCACACTCCCCGGCTCCAGGTTTTCCAGAAGAACACTCCGAGAATCAGCATGACGACGTAGCCCCCGGCGACGTAATAGGGATACTCCACGGCAACCCCGGAAACCTCCAGAGCCGCCAGCACGAGGAGCCAGAGGAGGAAACCCGAGGCCGAGGCGGCAAGCACCGTTCTGCCCAAAAGGCGTTCCGCTTCAGGCATCGTATCGCGGGCAAACAGGTGGTAGCCGAGGATGATGAAGACCGGCAGCATTCCGGCGTTAAGCCAGATCTGCACCATCTGCGGGAATTTGACTATGAATGCTCCCATGGCGTTCGGTTCCGCGAAGAACGTGAAGAGGATCGCCATGAGCACGGCGATCCAGACGTAATACAGGAATACGCCGAAGAGCGCGCCCAGAACGCCCACGGTCCTGTCCGGCTTTTTCTCTGTTTCTGTGGTCATTCCATGTTACCCTCTTCTCCGGTGTTCGGGCGGCGCGATTTGTTTCCTCTCTGTGATATCCGCCGATTAACAGGCGATCGACCGCGCCACCCGGACCAATTCGTCGCGGTCAAGCGACCCGCGCACGTAGTATGTAGCGTTCCCGGCCGCCGTCCAGGCGATCAGCCGTTCCGATTCGGTTTCGTAGATCCGCCCCCCATACCCCCTGATATCAACGGGTTTTGGTTCTCTGTTAACGATCTGATCGTTTGCGTAGGGGCTATACCCATAACTGCTCCAGGTGATTTCGAGCAGCGTCATATCGGTAGTCCACGATGCGTTCTGCATTGTGTCGTTGCGTGCGTAGCGCAGGGTCTCGCCGATCGTCGTGTAGTGGCCGTAGGACTCGTTCCAGACAGTGGCTATCAGGAGGCCGTAGAGAGTATACTCCCCGGGGATGTATGACGGCGGGGAGAAACCCGTGTATTCGGCGGGGTCCTCCCATTCCTCGATCCTGATGAAGGCTGAATCACGGAGTGATGGTGCATTATCGGGGGGGAGTTCGGTTGTGGCGTCCATTGTGGGTGGCGGCGTAATTCCTGCGGGATCGGTGGCCACGGGCTCGATGCACCCCGCGGTGAGGAGAATAAACGAGAGTATTACCATGATATAGTGAGGCTTCACGTGATTTTTCCTCCTGTAACATCCCCGGAGGCAAACGAGGTTCAACCTTAAGCACATGGAATGCGAACCACGCTTTCGCCTGAGAGCAGTGGGGGGTTCATCCGGCCGTGGAGGGATGGGGTGAGCCTCCGCCGTTTTGCGAGCGCGTTCCGGGCATCCGCACAAGGAGATAGACCCGGGTCTATATAGCATTTCTCTCACAATCATCTACGCGTCCGGGGGCTGATTGCAATAATGGGGTTTTTGATCCTGCTCTGGGGGGCCGGGGACAGGAGAGAGAGACCGTTCTCACGGCGAAGCAGATCATGCGGGGTACGCTATTCTCCGTCAACCAGGCACTCGTACGGCACCGCTGACCCGCCATTGGCGGCGATGTGACCGTGAGTGCCCCAATGGCTTTGATTCTGCGAAGAACCTGACCAGGATCGTCGTAAGCACGGCGAACCAGAGGTAGTTTGATCAGATCCGGCGGATTCAATCAATGCCGCGGAATGTCGTACGGTATTACAATTAAGTATACGCCTGCTGGATAGGTTAAGATATGAGACTGCGTGTAGTGCTCGAACCCAGTGAGGAAGGGGGATATACGGTCTATGTACCAAGCCTGCCCGGCTGTATCAGCGAAGGCGATACGAGGGACGAAGCATTGGAAAACATCAGGGAAGCCATTGAGCTGTACCTTGAAACCGTTGAGGATGATCTCGTTTGTAGCGAAACAGCCGAACAGGTTGAGATTGCCGTATGAGCAAGGTGCCTGTTCTTGATTACGACAGGATCGTCATCGCTCTTCAAAGAGACGGGTGGGTTGTCGTCCGCACGCGCGGCAGCCACATTCGACTGCATAAGCATCTGCCGGCTAAAACACTGAAACTGACAGTCCCTATGCACAAACCGCTTAAGCGCTCAACACTTTCGCACATTTTAAAACAGGCCGATATGACGGTAGAAGATCTAAACAATCTCCTCTGAGCCGGTGCATGTGAGCGTCAACTCCGGCGGGCTACGTTGACCGACATTCGATCTCCATGAGACCAGGTCTCCCTCCTGGGGAATCTGGGCTGCCCTTCGCGAAAAAGGGTACCTCCTCCCCCTACCCGATCAACTTCACCAGCCCGTGCCGGGGCTCGAGCACCTCGCCGCCCCGTTTCAGCTGCTCGAGGGTGTGCTCGATCTTGTCGCGGGAGAATCCCTGCTGCAGCAGGATCTCGATAACCTCGTCGACCCGTGCCTGGCCGCCGGAGTCGCCGGAGACGTTCCGGATAGCCTCCTTGACCGACCGGATGATGTCGCGCTGCGACTTCGTGACCCCGGTCACGAGTTTGTCGATGTCGAAACTCCCGCTCTCGGCGTCGTAGGCGACCTGCCGGAGACAGGCGTCGACGATCTTCAGGATCCGGTCGGTATCCTCCGTATCGACGGTGTTCGAGAGCCGCATCCGTGCGCTCGCCTCTGCAAGCCGCACCAGCGCCTCGAGCTGCCGTGCGGTGACCGGGACGGGCTTGTTCCCGCTCGCGAGGTTCCGCAGGCGCATATAGTAGGCGATCAGCGCCTCCTTTGCCCCGTCGGAGAGGATGGGGAAGCACGTCCGTTTCGCGTAGGCGATGTACTTCCGCAGAAGCGTCGGGTCGATGTCGGGGATGACCGGCGCAAGCGCCCGCTCGATGTACGCGTCGTCGACGTCCGGCAGCGGCTCGTACTCGTGCTGCTTGATCAGCTCGCCCACGCTGTGGGTCTTGATGATGTGCTGCGCAATCGCCCCGTCCCGCTGAACCTCCGGCTGATCGGTCATCACGAAGATGAGGTCGAACCGGGAGAGGAGCGACGGCGGCATGTTGATCTGCTCGCCGATCGGGACGAACTGGTCGAACCGCCCGAGCTTCGGGTTCGCCGCGCCGAGGAGGGCGCACCGGGACTTCAGGGTCGCGGTGATGCCGGCTTTTGCGACCGAGATCGAGTTGCCGCACCAGACCGGGATGCCGCTTCGCCGGACGTAGAGGGTGTGATTCGGGACCTCGAGGCAGTAGATCGTGCCCTTATACGGCCGCTTCTCGATATGCTGCTTTCCGTTTGTGTTGATGTTCGGCTCGTTCTGGCCGTCGCGGATGAAGGTCACCTGGAAGATGTCGTGGGTCGCCGTCGAGGTCCCGCCCCGCGGGTTTGCGGCGACGGTTCCTGCCTCCCGCCTGAGGTAGACGTTCCCTGACAATCCCTTCTTCAGCAGGAGCTCGGTGACGTCGTCGGCCAGTCTCCTCGACGAGGTGGTGTATATCGAGACCCCGGTCGTCTTGTTGATGTAGCCGTCCCCGAGCATGAGCGCGTCGAGGAGTATCCCGATCTGCTCCGGGGGGAGGCTCTTCGCGTAGTCGGGGACGTACTTCTCGTGACATTTGCCGAACGGTGCGAGGTGTTCGGCAAGCTGCTTTGCGTTGATCGAGAAGTTCTTGCCGTCATAGGAGAAGCGGAACGGCAGTCGTTCGAGGCACTGCCGGATCGTTTCGGCAGACTCCGGGTTCGTCTGCGATATGATCACGCGATAAGGAACCCCGGTCTGGTGGTGCCGCTGAACCGACCCCTCGGAGAGGAAGTAGCCCAGGAACTCAAGCCAGTCGTCCATCCCGACCGTGATGGGGTCGGTGAGTTTCCCTTCGGCGTTCTGGTTCGCGAACTTGACGACGGGCGGTATCCAATGGGTCTCGTGTCGCTCCCCTGTCCATGCGGCGTTCTTCTTGAACCGCATCCGCTTGTGGATGGGGAGTTCGTCCATGCGGATGAGCCGGAACCCTTCCCACTCGTCGGCACGCCGATTCAGGTTGACGTACATCCGGTGGTTCGGCGTGACCGCGAGGTCGACCTGCCGCGACTTGACATAGTACATCTCTCCGTCATACTCCGATGCCACGAAGTTGGACGGGGGTGCGTACTCGAGCCTGCCATCGGCAGAGAGTGTCGCGACACGGTCATCCGCGGTCACGTCGCGGAAGAGCTTCCACCCGCTCTCCGTGAGGACCTCGGTCTCGTCGTCGTAGCACTGCTGCTCCATTGCCTCGTGCAGCGCGCTCCGGTCCTCTTTCTGCATCTTGTCCATCTCATCGACGGCGGCGATCCCCATATCCGCGAGGACCAGCGCACCGGCCTCGAGCGTCCACCGCCCGTCGCCGAACTCGTCCTTGACCGCCGTTGCCGTCAACCCGGCGGAGGTCGACGACTTGCCGCTCGTGTAGATCCCGCGGGGCGAGAGTTTCACGACGTAGCGCAGGATCTGACTCTTTGCGATACCCGGGTCGCCGACCAGCAGGACGTGGACGTCGCCGCGGAGACGGGAGCCGTCCGGCATATCTTTCGCGATACCGCCGAAGAGCTGGAGCGCGATCGCCTCCTTCACGTCGTCGGTACCGTAGATCGTCGGCGCGATCGACCGGGCGATCTTCTTGTAGACCATGGGGTCGCGGGCGAGCGCCATGATATTCGCCTCGTCCTCCTCGGAGATCGAGACCTCCTCGAACTCCTTCTCGGCGACCTCGATGGAGTTGCACTCCAGGTAGATGTCAAAGAGCGTGCTCTTCTGGCCGTAGTTGACCCTCTGCACCGACCGGAGGATGCCGTTCACCACCACCCGGTCGCCCGGCGAGACCATGCCGGTCAGGTCGTCGGTGACGTCGATATCGAGCGTCTGGGGCTGCTCGCCGCCCCGGAGGCCTTCCGGGGACTCCTGGATCCGGAGTTTCTGGGCGTCGACGAACCGGCACCGGTTCATCACCAGGTCGAGACGGGTCTTCCTCTCGCAGTTCGGGCAGAAATCGGGCTCGTCGAACCGCCCGTAACCCTGCGGAACCGGGTCGGTGTTCTTGTTGCAGGTGCGGCACCGGAAGACCGCGCTGACGATCCTGGGGCGCACCTCGGTGGTCTTTCGGAGGATCCCCTCGAGGCTGACGAAGGTGTTGATCTGGTCGGCCCGGATGTCGCGGACGTTCGTCTTCTGCGGCAGGTTCGTGAACCGGATGTTGACCAGGTCGGGGTCCTGGCCGTCCTTCAGCTTGAGGAGTTTGTTCTGGACGATCGCGTCCCGGATATCCCCGAGAACCTTTCCGGGGCTCCTCAGGAGCTCGAACGCGAGTTTGTTATTCAGGATCTTGCGGTAATCGATGAGGAGCGAATGGTTGTGGGGGTACTCGCGGGAGAGTTCGGCAAGCTCGCGCTTGTACTGCTTCTTCAGGAACTTCGTCCACTCACCGACGTTGTCGGTAACTTCGACGGTTATCTCTTCAGTCAAGACAGAATCCTCAGCGGTGCTGCTCTGCGGCGAGGACGAACCGTGCGAGCAGCGCCTCCATCTGGATATCGCTGCTCGCCCCTTCCGAGAGGCGGAAATCGGTCTCGCCGAGGGCGTCGATCAGTTTCACTTTGAGCGTCCGGTCGATATCGCGCTGGACCAGCGCCCGGTAGCACTGGTTGATCAGCTCGTTCGGGGCGATGCCCCGGACATGGGTCAGTTCCAGGAGCGCCTGCTCCGCCTCGTCGAACCTCCCCCCTATCGAGAGGTCGAGGAGTTCGTCGATCTCCTCCGGGCGGGCGGTCGCGGTGATCTCGAAGATAGTCTCCTCGTCGATATCCGTCCTGAGGATGGCGGCACCCTGCAGGGCGTTGATCGCCTTCCTCATGTCCCCCGAGGCGACGTAGACGATGGCATCGAGCGCCCCCTCCGTGACCGTGAGCCCTTCGGCCGCGGCGATCCTCCGGGTCTCCTCGATGACCGCTTCCCGGTCAAGCGGCCTGAACCGGTAGATGGCGCACCGGCTCTGGATGGGATCGATGATCTTCGATGAGTAGTTGCACGAGAGGATGAACCGGCAGGTGCGGGCGTAGGTCTCCATCGTCCGCCGGAGAGCCGCCTGCGCGTCCGTCGTCAGCGCGTCCGCTTCGTCGAGGAAGAGGATCTTGAACGTCGCCCCGGCAAGCGGCGACGTCCGGGCGAACTCCTTGATCTGGTTTCTGACAACGTCGATACCCCGCTCGTCGGAGGCGTTCATCTCCCGGAAGTTCGTCTGCCAGGAGTCGCCGAAGAACTCCCGGGCGAGCGCCACGGCGGCGGTGGTCTTCCCGATCCCCGCGCTGCCCGTGAAGAGGAGGTGCGGCAGGTTGCCGGTCTTCACGTAGGACTGGAGGCGCACCACGATATCCTTCTGTCCGACCATCTCGTCGAGTCTTCTGGGCCGATACTTCTCTATCCAGATGGTGTGGTTGCCGTCCATTTGCATAGGTGTTGGTGCTCGTCCATCGTAAAAGGATCGTCATCCGTTCCGGTGATCCTTTTTAGAGGATTGAGGGTGAACAGATACGTACGGATACGTATGGAAATACCGGGAGTTCGCGTGGAGATCCGGCCGGGTCTCCCACCCCGGCATATCCGCACCCCATTCCTCGAACGGACGGATTTATGGAACCTGCAGAACGGGTATTTGCGCAGGACTTCTCCGCCGCGCGGCACACGGCGGACGCCGGCGACGGCCGGAACGGCTCGTACGTGGTGACGCCGGGGGCCGCCTGGTGCCGCCGCCTCTTCATCGTCGGCGCCCTTACCGAGAAGAGGGGGAGCGGCGACGTCATGCAGGCCCGGCTTGCCGATCCCACCGGCGCGTTCCAGGTCTCGGTCGACTGGCAGAGCCCGGACGCGGTCGAGACGCTGGGCTACATCGAACCGCCCGCGTTCGTCGCCGTCACCGGCCGGGCGGCGCTGACCGGATCCAGTGAGAGGGCATGCGCGACGGTGGAGGCCGAGGCGCTCTCTGTGGTGAACCGCACCGCCCGCGACCTCTGGGTGCTTGAGACCGCCGGCGCGACCCTCGACCGGCTCGAATCGCTCCGGGACGGCGGCGACGAACGGATCGAAGCCGCCCGCCGCCTCTACGGGATCACGGACGAGGATATCCGCGGGATGGCCGCGATGGTGAGTACAGCCCTTGCAACCGTCCGCACGGATATCGCCGTCGGCGCGATCGCGCCCCTTGTCGCCCGCGACCTCCTCCTCGATGCCCTTGAGGGAGAAGGCGGCGCCCGGGGCACCGGGTTTGAAGACGCCGTCGCCATCGGGGTGCGCTCGGGCCTCTCCGCCCGGGAGGCACGCGCCGCGCTCGAGGAACTCCTCGCCGCAGGGGAATGCTACCAGCCCGCATCGGGCATGATAAAACTGATCTGACACGATAATGCACCTTCATTTCATCGAGAACGGCCCTGCCCTCCTGGTCGAGAGCGACCGGCGGGTGCTGGTCGTCGCCGACCTGCACATGGGCATCGAATCGGGCCTCGAACGTCACGGCGTCCACATCGCGAGCCGGAGCGCCGCCCGGGCCGATCGGGTGATCGCCTGCATCGAGGAGGCAGAGCCCGACCTCCTCCTCCTCCTCGGGGACGTCAAGCACAACGTCCCGGTGACGAGCAGGCAGGAGTACCGGGAACTCCCCGCCGTACTCCGGTCGTTTAGGGACCACGTGCCGATCGCCGTCGCCCCGGGCAACCACGACGGCGGCATCGGGCGGTTCCTCGAGCCCGGTGAGCTCCTCCCCGCCGAGGGCACGCTCATCGACGGCATCGGCTACCTGCACGGCCACACGCATCCCGCCCCCGAACTCCACGGCCACCTCGTCGTCGTCGGCCACCACCACCCGGTCGTCTCGCTCGTGGATACCGTCGGGTGCGCCGCACGCGCCCGGCCGGCCTACCTCTACTCGGGGTTCGAGGAGCCGTCCGGGGAGCGCACCCGGCTCCTCTTCGTCCCGACCTTCAACGAGTTCGCGGGCGGGATCGACGTCGGGCGGCTGCGGGAGAGCGGGCTCGGCCCCCTCTCCCGGTGCATAGACAAAAATTCCGCGGAGGTGTACCTCGCAGATGGCACGTACGTCGGCTCCCCGGCCACGCTCTGCCCCGCAGACGACGCCTGACCTCCTCGACCCCCGGGTGCAGGAGGTCGTCAGGAAGCGCGGATTCACCGGATTCTCGGCAGCGCAGGAGCAGGCCATCCCGCGGCTTCTTGCGGGGGAGAACCTTGTCCTGGTGGCGCCGACCGGCACGGGGAAGACCGAGAGCGCGATGCTCCCGGTCTTCGACCGGCTCCTCAAGACAACCGGCTCCGGGTTCAAGGCGCTCTACATCACGCCCCTCCGGTCCCTGAACCGCGACATCCTCAACCGGATGGAGTGGTGGTGCCGCGAACTCGGCCTCTCGGTCGGCGTCCGGCACGGGGACACCCCGCAGAACGAGCGGCGAAAACAGGCGCTCAACCCCCCCGACCTCCTCATCACCACCCCGGAGTCGCTGCAGGCGCTCTTCATGGGCAAACGCCTCCGCGAGCACCTCAAGAACGTGAAGTACGTCGTCGTCGACGAGATCCACGAGCTCGCCGACAGCAAACGGGGAGCCCAGCTCGCGGTGGCGCTCGAACGCCTGGCCGCATACGCGGGAGAGTTTCAGCGGATCGGCCTCTCGGCGACCGTCGGGAACCCGGACGATATCGGCCGGTTCCTCGCCGGCCACCGTCCGTTCTCGCTCGTCGAGGTGCCGGTCGCGAGCAGCCTCGATATCGGCGTCCTGTTCGCCGGGGAAGACTTCGGCGCCCAGGCGCGCGCGGTCGGGAAATGCCTGGACTCCCCCGGCTCCACCCTCGTCTTCGTCAACACCCGGGTGACCGCCGAGGCGCTCGGCCACCGGCTCTACTCCCGCGGCGACGTCGAGGTCCACCACGGCTCGCTCTCGCGAGACGTCAGGGTCGATGCCGAGGAGCGGTTCAGGAAGGGCGAGGTCCGGACGCTGATCGCCACATCCTCGATGGAACTCGGTATCGACATCGGCCACATCGAGCACGTCGTCCAGTTCGGCTCCCCCCGGCAGGTCTCGCGCCTGGTGCAGCGGGTCGGCCGGGCCGGCCACCGTCTCGACGCCATCTCGCGCGGCACCGTCCTTGCAACGGGGTTTGACGACCTGTTAGAGTCGCTCGTGATCGCCCGGCGGGCGAAGGCGAACGAGTGCGAGCGGATCGTCCCGCCCGCCGGCGCCGCCGACGTCCTCGCGAACCAGGTGGCGGCGATCGCGGTCGAGTACGGCGAGATCGAGGTCTCCCGCGTCCGGGAGATGATCGAACGCTCGAACGTCTTTGACGGATGCGGGCCGCTCCTCGACGACGTCTGCCGCCAGATGGCGGAGCACCGGCTGATCCGGCTTGACGGAACCCGGATCATCAGGACGGGCCGGGCGCGGCGCTACCTCATCGAGAACCTCTCGATGATCCACGACGAGAAGAAGATGGAGATCTTCGACATGGTCTCGCGCCGCACGGTCGGGACGCTCGACGAGTCGTTCGTCCTCGGGTGGATGCACACCGGCGCGGTCTTCATCACCAAGGGCCAGCTCTGGCGGGTGCTCGAGATCGAGGGCACGCGGATCACGGTCGAGCCGGCGACCCGGGCGAAAGGAGAGGTCCCGTCGTGGGAAGGAGAGCAGATCCCGGTGCCGTTCGCCGTCGCCCGGGAGGTCGGGGCGCTCCGGCGGACCCGGGCGTTCGGCCGCTATTCCGATACCCCTGCGGCGATCGCCTACGCGGAGCGGTTCATGGGCCGGATGGACGAGGGGAACTACCCGGTCCCCACCGACCGCCTCGTCACCCTCGAGAACGCGGACGAGGGCGTGGTCTGCAACGTCTGCGGCGGGCACAAGGCGAACGAGGCGCTGGCCCGGGCTCTCTCGGTCCTCCTCTCGGCCCGCTACGGGACGAGCGTCGGGATCGAGGTCGGTGCCTACCGGTTCCTCCTCCGCCTGCCCGACAACGTCCGGGCACTGGAGGTGCAGGAGACCCTCGCGGCGCTCGAACCCGACCACCTCCCCGGGATCCTGAAGCTCGCCCTGAAGCGGACGGCGCTCTTCAAGTGGAAACTCGTGCAGGTGGCGAAGAAGTTCGGCGCCATCGACGCGGACGCCGACTACGAGCGGTTCAGCATCCACCGGCTCATCGATCTCTTCGACGGGACGGTCATCGCGGCCGAGGCCTACCGCGAGCTCTTCAGCATCTCCATGGACATGGACGCGGCGCAGGAGATCCTCGCTGCCGTCCATGACGGCCGCATCGCCGTCGCCACGGGACGGTTGAGCCCGCTCGGGAGCGATGTGCTCTCCTCCTCGCGGGACATGATCCCGCCGCCGATGGTCGACCAGGCGGTGATCGGGACGCTCGCGCGCCGCCTCGAGAAGGAGGACGTCGTCCTCTTCTGCATGAACTGCCGGAAGTGGAAGAGCCGGACGGTCGTCGAGCGCGTCCCCGATAAGCCGCAGTGCCCCCTCTGCAGCGCCCGGCTCATCGCGGCGCTGAAACCCTGGGACGAAGACCTCATCCCGGCGGTGAAGAAGAAGAACAAGTCCGAGGAGGAACGGGCGATCGAGGTCCGGTTCCTCCGGAACGCAAACATCGTCCTCTCCAGCGGGAAGAAAGCGGTGACAGCCCTCGCGGCCAAGGGCGTCGGCCCGGAGGTCGCCTCAAGGATCCTCGCGACCCTCTCCGAAGGGGACGCCTTCTACAAGGAGATTTTGAAGGCCGAGCGGAACTACGTGAAGACGCATCGGTATTGGTAAGCGACGTTCCGTTAGGAACGGAGCTCGAGAAAACGCGACGCGTTTTCGAAGGGCGACGGGCCGAAGGGCCGGAGTTTGAGCGCCGCAGGTGCGATGGCGACGGGCCGAAGGGCCGGAGTTTGAGCGCCGCAGGTGCGATGGCGACGGGCCGAAGGGCCGGAGTTTGAGCGCCGCAGGTGCGATGGCGACGGGCCGAAGGGCCGGAGTTTGAGCGCCGCAGGTGCGATGGCGACGGGCCGAAGGGCCGGAGTTTGAGCGCCGCAGGTGCGATGGCGACGGGCCGAAGGGCCGGAGTTTGAGCGCCGCAGGTGCGATGGCGACGGGCCGAAGGGCCGGAGTTTGAGCGCCGCAGGTGCGATGGCGACGGGCCGAAGGGCCGGAGTTTGAGCGCCGCAGGTGCGATGGCGACGGGCCGCCAGGAACGGAGATTAAGCGCCGCAGCACGAGCGCGATCAGATCCAAGCAACAAGCCTTCTTCTGTCCTGAAGAAATCGGCGGGTTTATGCAACCCAGATTACCCGTGCCAGGCGAACTGTTGCCACTCGAAAACGCTTCGCGTTTTCTCAGGCTCCGGCCCTGCGGCCCGTCGCCCGGCAAAAAGAACGTAACGGAAAAAACGGGATTACATTATGGTTTCGAGCCGCTGCTCCAGGAAATCAAGTCCTCTCTTGATATCCTCGACGGTCTTCCCGCCGGTCAGGATGATCTTGCCGGAGCTGAAGAGAAGGGCGACGATCTTCGGGTCCTCGATGCGGTAGACGAGCCCCGGGAACTGCTCGGGTTCGTACTCGATGTTCTCGAGGTTGAGGGTGATGACCACCTTGTTCAGGTTGATGTACTTGCCCATGTCGTACGAACAGACGATGTTCGTGACCGCGACCTGCGGCTCGTCGTAGGTATTGACCCCGGCATCGCGGAGCGACTGCATGATGATACCGAGGCCTTCATGCAGGTCCTGGTTGTTCCTGATACCGGTGAGCACCACTTTTCCCGAGGAAAATATCAGGGATGCGATCTTGGGTTTCTCGATGCGGTAGACCGCCCCGGGGAACCTCTTCGTATTCAGTTCGCAGTTTTTTATTTTATCAGATACGTTTTCGAGGTCGATCGCGTCGGCAATCACCCCGGAGGCAACGATGTTCTCAATTTTCAGTGACTCGTATCCCTTCTCATCCATCGATATGAGTATCATTTTTTGAACCATAATACTAATGGGTAATCTTTATGCTCATTCCGGATACGAAGCGCGCTTCAACTTCGTGAATGCTTTAAACCATAAACGCGCAACTTTTTATTGATCGCGTTATGGCAGATGAAGTGCAAAAACCACCGTCCTACGAGGACCTAGGCGCCAATTTCAAGATAGAAGTTCCTGAATACTATAACTTCGGCTTCGACGTGATCGACGCATGGGCGAAGAAAGACCGGAACAAACTGGCGATGATCTGGGTCGACCAGAACGGAACCGAGAAGAAATATACGTTCTTCGACCTCATGCGCCTCTCTAATCAGGCCGTCAACATCTGCCTGAAATACGGTATCAAGAAGGGCGACCGGGTCATGCTGATGCTCCCCCGGACACCCGAATGGTGGATCTTCACCATCGCCCTGATCAAACTCGGCGCGGTCTACTGCCCCGCGACGACGATGCTGACCCCGAAAGACCTGAAATACCGCATCCAGGCGGCCGATATCAGGATGATCATCACCATGGCCGAGCACGCCGATAAGGTCGAGGAGATCCGCGAAGAGTGCCCCACGCTCGCCGTCCGGCTCATGATCGACGGCGTGCGGGACGGGTGGGTCAGCTACCCCGTCGAGCTCGACTACCCCGCGCCCTGCTCGCACAAACTGGTGAACCTCCCCGGCATGCACCGGACGAAATCGACCGACCCGCTGCTGATCTTCTTCACCTCCGGCACCACCGGCGAGCCGAAGATGGTGGTCCACGCCCACTCCTACCCGCTCGGGCACATCGTCACCGCGCAGCTGTGGCACGACCTGCGCCCGAACGACCTGCACCTCACGATCTCCGATACCGGCTGGGGGAAGAGCGCGTGGGGGAAACTCTACGGCCAATGGATCGTCGGCGCCTGCATCTTTGTCTACGACATCCGGGGCCGGTTCCACGCCACCGAGATCCTCCCCCTGCTGGAGAAGTACGGGGTCACGACGTTCTGCTGCCCCCCGACCATCTACCGGATGCTCATCCTCGCCGACCTCGACAAGTTCGATCTGGCCGACATGCGCCACTGCTGCAGCGCCGGCGAAGCCCTCAACCCCGAGGTGATCCGGGCATGGCAGGAGGGGACCGGGCAGACCATTTACGAGGGCTACGGCCAGACCGAGACGGTGCTCTGCATCGGGACGCTTCCCGGCATGAAGATCAAACCCGGCTCCATGGGAAGGCCCATGCCGGGCTGGCAGATCGAACTCCACGACGACGACGGGAACCTGGCCGGCGTCGGGGAGGAAGGGCGGATCGCGATCAAACTCGATCCCCGGCCGGTCGGGCTCTTCTCCGGTTACCTGAATAACGGCGAAGAGAACCACAAAGTCTTCTCGAACGGGTTCTACTACACCGGTGACAAGGCCTACATGGACGAGGACGGCTACTTCTGGTTCATCGGGCGCGACGACGACGTCATCAAGTCCTCCGGCTACCGGATCGGGCCGTTCGAGGTCGAGAGCGCTCTCATGGAGCACCCGGCCGTCCAGGAGGCAGCGGTCGTCGGGTCGCCCGACGTGCTCCGCGGGCTGGTCGTCAAGGCCTTCATCGTCCTGAAACCCGGGTACCGGCCCACGGAGTCGCTCGTCAAGGACATCCAGAAGCAGGTCAAGCGGGTGACGGCGCCCTACAAATATCCCCGCCTCATCGAGTTCGTGGAGTCGCTCCCGAAGACCATCTCCGGCAAGATCAAGCGGCACGAACTGCGTGAACTGGAGATGAAGCGGTTTATGGACAATAACTCCCACGACTCTCCCGGCATCGGAGAGGGCGGGGAGTAATTACCTTTATTTTGTTGGAGATGCTACAGTATTAGGCGCGAGGAACGCCGGGGCACGCCAACGGCGGAGGTTCGCCGACATTCGCGCGAGAGTTGCCAAGCCAGGTCAAAGGCGCCAGGTTCAGGGCCTGGTCTCGTAGGAGTTCGCCGGTTCGAATCCGGCCTCTCGCATGCGCTTTTTTGGGATCGTTTCAATCACGGGATACGTTCAGCGTCCGGCCGCTCAATAAACGATTCCATCGTCCGGTTTCGGCTCGTCCTTTTCCCGCTTCCTTGTGATGATGAGATCGTCCGCGTCCCAGCAGAACCTGTCCGCAGGGTTCGGTTTCTTTCTCTTCTCTTCTGTCATGGCTTTTACTTCTCCCACATGTGGTTCAGGTGTCCACGTTGAGGCGTTAGGCGCTCCTCCATTATAGTCTCATGGAAAAACCGCTCCGGCAGCAGGGGGGTGACGGCCTGGACGGTATCGCAACCCTGCCCCAGGGCAGACTCGTGCCCTTTTAGTCCTCCTGCGCCGACACCTGACCAAGCGGTACGATACCCGTCCGGGATCGTGCCGGGGAAAGGCTACCGTTATGAATACGCGCACATTCACCGCAAAACCGGTCGGCACCGTGCATGCCGACAACGAATCGTTCTTGATCGAGATTGCCGGGCCGTTCCGGCCGGCACTCCAGGGGCTCGACGGGTTCAGCCACCTCGTCGTGCTCTGGTGGGGCGACCGGGTCGATACGCCGGAGTGCCGGAGCGAGACGGTCTGTCAAAAACCGTACACGAGAGGCCCGGAGACGATCGGGATCTTCGCCACCCGGTCACCCGCCCGGCCGAACCCGATCGCCCTCTCGGTGGTTCCGGTCATCGATATCGATAGCGCATCGGGCATCGTCAGGGTCGCGTATATCGATGCCGACGACGGCACGCCGGTGCTGGACATCAAGCCCTACCTCCCGGCCACCGAGCGGGTTCGGGATGTGAACATGCCTGCATGGTCCTCCCACTGGCCGCAGTGGTACGAAGACAACCAGGGGTTCGACTGGGCGGCGGAGTTCACCTTCGAGGAATGAGGGCGATGCTCGGGATTGCGGCAGTACCAAAAAGAGGCAGGGTTATTTGACCCTGCCGAACTCCTGGCTCACGTCTGCTGCGGACTGGAAAGATTTGTCCTGGAACATCTCGATGACCTGGATCACCGCGTCGGGTGCATTGTTCTTCCTGGCGTGGCTGATCAGGTCCTGCTTGCCGGCGGGGTAATCCATACCGCTGAGGAACTTCTGGAATGCGGATGCACTCAGTTCCTGGACGGAAGACGCCTGTGCTGCAGAGGCCATTCCGCCTTTAACTGAAGGTCTCTCTTCTGCCATATCTCTCACCACCTTTTTTGTCTGCATCCCGCATCGCGAGACACAGGCCGCCACCGTAGCTCCGATCAAATAAAAACGTTGCTGTCGCATTTTGAGAAAATACCTGCAATTCAGCGAGAGAACGTTTCGGACCGGAGGTGGTGACGGCTGCGCCGGGCGGGCAGGTCACCCGGTCTCCCGCACTATCCTGCGGGAGATAGCCTCCTGATGATAGAGGCGGCGTCTCGGGGCCGGGTTCGGTCGCGTGCGACGGAACGGCTGCAAAGACAGGAACCAGTAGCGGAGTTGTCTATACCGGACAATCAGAGGTGAGGTTCGCATGAACCCCGACTCTTCAAAAATGTGGGATATTCGGAATACTGTTCTCCGGGGTCCGCTTAGAACCGCCGGAAGTCGTTTCTCGGTCTCGGGGGCCGTGCCTCGTCGATCTTCAGGGTACGGCCTTCGAATACAGTGTCGTTCAGGGCTTCCTTTGCTGCTTCAGCCTCTTCAGGGCTGGACATCTCGACAAACCCGAAGCCTTTGCGCTCGATGACTCTGACGTCGTTTACCGTCCCGTACTGGCTGAATAATTCTTTCAGTTGTTCCTCATTTACCGAGTAGGTGAGGTTGCCGACGTACAGCTTGTTGCTTTCCATTCAAAGATCCTCTTCACACATGTACGCTCAAACCTTAATTATTCTTCGGAAGAAAAACCCGGGAGCGGTTTGGGGTCGACTCCCCCGGTGCGGGAACAAACCCGCTGCCGGGGTCGTGCCTGGTAAAGTTGCGGCGTTCCAGAAACCGGCTCGCGTCGAGCGGGTTCCCGGTGCCGATCCCCCGGAACACCCCGCACATTCCAATTTCCTCCCGCGCGATCACGGTCGTGCGGATCCTCCCCGGGACAGATACTTTAATGGTGGCCCGGATCATTGATATACACCTCTAGTAGATATTCGGGCGGCCCTCACCGTCGCCTATTACGGAGTTGATTAACTGGCGAATACACGAGGAACACAGAACAACAGTGGAGAGATCGTACGAGTACGGTTACCGAAGAAGAGAAATCGGGAGATCTTCGGCCGGGCCGACCTGATGCTCGGGGCAAACCACATCCGCGTCCGCTGTGAGGACGGCGTCACGCGCACGGGAAGGATCAAGGGCAAGATCAAAAAGCGGCTCTGGATACGCGAAGGCGACCTTCTGATCATCGTTCCCTGGAGTTTCCAGGACGAGAAGTGCGATATCATCTACCGGTACATCAAACCCCAGGTAGACTGGCTCAAGAAGCACAACTATCTCAGTCAATAACTTCCGCATTTTGCGCGCCGGGGTTGAGGCGTCGTCGCCTGCCTCCGGCAGGGCCCCGCGCCTGATCGGGGATGAACTCAATCCGGGTTTTGTTCTTTTCGAGAATCGTTAGCGATAGCGGCCGGGACATCCGCCGCGATATCGGTATGCACCAGTACGAACGTTCTGCTCACCGACGCCGTTACGCTTGCCGCTATCTGCATGGTGAGCATGATGAGACGCAGGGCATCCTGGATCGTTCCCCCTTCCCACATCCCCTGGATGCACTGGTTGGCAACCTCTTTCGTGGTATCGTTTCCCAGCACCACGAAGTTGCTCGCCTGCCCCTTTTGCATCACCCGCAGCCGGGAATCGACGATCTCGGCAATCACGTAACTTCCTTTCGTAGCGTAGAGCCTTTTTCTCGAGGTCTTCGCCCCCTCCGTCTCGGTCACCTCGCCGACGAGCACCCCGTCCCGCTGCGAGACCTTGGTTTTGTCGTCCCTGAGCTGGATCGTCACCCCGATCTCGTCTGCCCGTTTTGCGAGGTCGCTGTCGGAGGCGATCGAGCCGCCGTAGAGTTCGCGCTCCAGGTCTTCGATGGAGGAATCGTCCCCTCCGAATGCGATCTCCCGCATATCCCCCGCCATCACGGCGCCCTGTTTTCCGATAAAGGCGATCACAAGCGTCATACCATGACCCCTCAACCTCCGGCACGGGGCGGGAAGTTGCGCTCACCCCAACTCTTCCATGCCCGTATCAATCTGTCGATGCCCTTTCGGATAGCTGTTTCACGCCGACCTTTTACAGTCCGAAGAGCGTCCCTCCGGCAGGATGCCGGGCACACCTGTGCGTGAAAAACATTCACGAATTGCAGTAGGTGTATGAACGATTTTCACCGGTACATATATACCGAACTTCACAGACACCGTGGTTTTCGGGATTTCCGGATATTATGTTTAAAGGTGCATAAAAATACCTGAAATCGTTTATTGACTATTTAGATCCATTAGAATTTGATATTTTACCCTGACATCACTTTTTGGTAAAGAATAACTTCATATACTAAAGTGAGAAAATACTCTCTCATGGCTGAATCTTTCTCGCAAGAAATCGGGGTGTTCCAGGACGGCCTCACCGTCCAGATCCCAATGTTCTACAAACTCATGGCGAGCATGCTCACCGTTGCAGTCATCCCCATCTTCCTGCTGGGAATCGTCTCGGCGGGGGACACCGGGAGCATCGTCGCCACGCTCGGCCTGCAGAACAGCATCATCGTCATGACCCTGCTCACGGTCTTCGTGGTTTTCATGTGGAGTTTCTTCCTTGCGAAGAGCATCACGGATCCTGTCGAGCAGCTCTCGCAAGCCGCGACCAGTGCAAGCCAGGGGGATCTCGCAAACGTCGAGATCACGGTGACGAGCAACGATGAGATCGGCGAACTCGCAGTCGCGTTCAACCGCCTGATCAACTCCTACAGGATCCTCGACACCCTTGCCAAGGACGACGCCGAGTAAGAGAAACGGGCGGTGAAGACGCTTGTTTTCGACACATTGGATGCAGTCGGGCAGGGTTGCGAATGACGGATAAATTACCGGAAGGGAAGGTCATCGGGGAGATGCAGGCACCGCTCCAGTGGATCTTCTCTCACACGACCAGGTTTTCCGGGGCGGTGCGGATCACGATGCAGGACGGAAAAGGGTTCATGCTGGTGCAGAAGGGAGAGCCTCTCGCCGCACAGTTCATGCATCCGCTGAAATCCCTGAGCGGGCCGTCGGCGTTGAAATACTTCGGCAGCCAGCCGATCCTCGACTTCGGCCTCTTCCGGTACGAGCCCCGGGAGATGCAGGAGGCCCTCGCCGTATCGGCAGAGATGCAGGCCCTCCTGCAGCCCGGCCGCGAATCTCTCGTGGCCGACCATTCAGGGGAGAGCAACGGGCACGATATCGTGACCGAAACCGAGCACGAAGATACCGTACCCAACGATGCATCTCCCGGAGAGGTACCCGATTCGCTCGGGACGTTGCTGAAGCACCCCGGGGTGACCGCGGTTGCCTGTTTTGCCGAAGGCCTCTGCACCTCATCGGTCGGAAAGATCGATGCCGAATCTACCGTCGCCTTTGCCGAGGACCTGCTCCGGTGGGCGATCCGCCTGCCATCGGCTGCGCCGTCAAACGGGGCATTCGTACAGATGACACTCTTTTATCGCGGCGGAAACGTCGTCATCGCCCCCTACGGCGATGAATATCTCTGTGTCTTTACCCGGCCGGAGGTGCAGTTCGGCCAGGTACGGCGAATGATCAGGGAGATGCACGGCGGAATATGAGCATATCCCGCAGGGAACTCCTGGAATATCCATCCGTTTCACTGGACCGTTCTGCCTGAATCGGCAGAATTTTGCTGCCGAAGGCGGCAAAACAACCATTTTATAATAGTTGCTTCATTCACCCGCCCCTCATGGAGAGAGGCGGATGACGGCAGGGGAGAGCGTGAGCCCGAGAGGGGCGGCGGTCCGGCAGCATCGGCCGTCTCACAAACAGGCAAACCCCAATCGGCCACGCGAAAGAGAACGGCACGCCGGAGATGCAAGAGGCGACCGGTGACACGGATGAACCGGAGAGGTGGCGATATGACCGGAAAGAAGAAATGGACAAAACGCGGTCTTGCATCGGCAGACGAAGCGACCCGGCAGCGGGTCGCGAGAATCGGCGGGATGGCGCCGCACACCGAACGGGGCCTCCAGGCCGCAAGCATCGAGACCCGGCAGCGGGTCGCGAGTGCCGGGGGCAGGGCACCGCACGGAGCAAGAGGCCTTCAGGCCGCCGACGAAGAGACGCGGAAGCGTGTTGCACGGGCCGGCGGAAGATCCCCGCATGTTGAGCGGGGCCACCGGTAAGGATCGAAGGAGGGGCTCCTGTAAGGGCAACCGCTCCGCAATCGGCCGAAGGGGGTCCCCATAAGGCGGGGAACCCCGGTGGTTCACGTGCTTCACGGGGAGAAGAGATCGTCTGCTCCCTTTCCCTGCACCTGCGATTTCCAGGCCGGCGGCTTTTGGGGTTTCGCCGTTGCCGGGTAGCGGGCATATGCTGCCCCCGCACCCTTCAGGAGCGACGGGTAGTACCGGGCGACGTACTCCTTCACCATCCGGCGGGACGAGAACCGGGGGCCGTTGCTCTTGATCGACTCTTTCATCATCTTCACCCAGCCGTGGGGAACGTCGTCGATGGAGCGGTCGTAGTAGAGCGGGACGACTTCGTTCTCCAGGAGGTCGTAGATCGCTGCGGCGTCGATGCCGTCCCTCGCCTCGCAGTCGGCCGCCGTTTCCCCGAACGCCCAGCCGTTTCTGCCGTTGTAGCCTTCGGTCCACCAGCCGTCCAGGATGGAGAGGTTCAGCACCCCGTTGAGCGATGCTTTCATCCCGCTCGTGCCGCTCGCCTCCATCGGGGGCAGGGGGTTGTTCAGCCATACGTCGACGCCGTGCACCAGGTACCGGGCCACCTGGTCGTTGTAGTCCTCGATGAACGCGACCCGTCCGCCAAACCCCGGGTCCTGCGTGTAGCGGTAGATCCGCTGGAGCACTCCCTTGCCTTCGTTGTCGGACGGGTGGGCCTTGCCGGCGAAGATGATCTGGACGGGCTGCCAGGGGTTGTTTAAGATGCGTTTCAACCGCTCCAGGTCCTCGAAGATGAGGTATGCACGCTTGTAGGTCGAGAATCGCCGGGCAAACCCGATCGTCAGGATGGAGGGGTTGAGAAACGCGCCTTCGACCGCGGAGCTCGACGCCCCTCCGGGGCGCGTCGTCCACCGGAGCCGCTCGCGCTCCCGGAGCCGGTTGATGAGTTTCGCCTTCAGCCAGAGGTGAAGTTGCCAGAGTTCGGCGTCCGGGATCTCGTCGACGAGTTCCCATATCATCGGGTCGTCGTGCTCCGGGAGCCAGTCGGGCGAGGTCGGGCCGATATGCCGGTCGTAGAGCGCCTTCATCCGGGGGTTCAGCCAGGTCGGCACGTGGACGCCGTTCGTGACGTAGTCGATGGGCACC